>JALHOV010000092.1 GCA_022842865.1 Vulcanimicrobiota bacterium
ATGGTCCCAGAGCGACCCGGCTGAAAAACTGGTCCACCGCATGACTCTTTCTGGCTGGGAGGCCGTCGTCGGAATGTGAATCTTGACATTCATGGGAAGTACGTCCATCTTCTTTGCTTTAGGAAACCTGTCTCTTGCGCGAACGCCAGAGACGGTTTACAGTTGGACACTGACTCGAGGGGCTCGAAGCTTCTGACTTGTTGTTCAAGGCTAGCCTGAACCTCTTGTCCCTTCGGGTCATCTTTTTTTAGTGCGTAGAGCCTCTCATTCACAGGCCTCCTTGGCCCACTCTACAGAATAAATCCAGAGCGGCTGCGGAGTCTGGAATCTGGCTCACGAACAAACGGCCAGAAAACAGGGGTTATAGTTTATCCTGGACACTCCCCCAGTGTCCCTCTCCGTCCGGCAAATCCGGGTTCGTTCCGGCTGCTATTTATCTATTCTAGAAGGAGTCTCAGGGCTGCGTCAAGTAGTATTTTGTAGCATTAATGCGGATGATAGTAATTATTTTTGCGAGGAGATTTTCACTATGGCAAGACCTGTCCGCTACACCGGCTTCAACGGCAAGCGATTGCTCAAGCTCCGCCGCCAGGAACGCTGGTCCCAAGGCGAATTGGCAGAGAAACTGGGCATCCACCGCGCCACCATCGTGCGCTGGGAGTCGGGACTGGCCGAGCCGCCCGACGGCACGGTCTCCCAGCTGGTCGACCTCTTTGGCGTCCCGCGCGATTGGCTCTTCCGCTACGACGAGGAATCCGTGCTCAAGAAAGTGCCGCTCCCGCGCCTGGAGGATGAGTCCCTCAAGGACATCCCCCTGCGCAAGCTGCAACGCTGGACCGGACCGGCTCTGCAACTGCTCGGCAAATCCGCCACCGCCCTGGCCCTCAAAGTCGACCTCTCCATCAAGCGCATCCAGGAAATCCTGGACGGCCACCGCCCCACCAGTCAGGAGATTCAGGCCTTTCGCGAGGGCCTGGGAGCGGACTTCAACCCCACTCCCACCCTCATGAAAAAAATCACCACCCGGCCGGACGCTTCCCAGAAGAAAATCGAGGCCCTGGAACGCCGCGTGGACGAGCTCAGCGCCCAGCTGACCGAACTGCAGGCCACCGTCCAAAAGCTGCTCGAGCAATCGGGTCCCGGTCACGCCATTCGCCCAAAAGCAAACCGCCGACCCAGCTCGTGAGCCAGGGGCAGCACCTGCACGTGGCGCCGGCGTGGCTCCACCTGAGCCAGCCCATACATTTGCAGCGCACTGGCTAAAAACCAGCCGGTCACGCGAAACTCCTCGGCCAGGCGCAGAACCTGATACCAGCGATTTTGCGGCGTTTCCGCCCTCAGCAGGCTGGCCATCGGCAGACGGGTCATCAGCGAAACCAGCGGCACCAGAAAAACCCGGGCGTAATCGTCCGCTTCCCTCTCCCAGCTGCGCTTCTTGGTGGTCAGCTCCATCATCTGTCCGGCGTGCAAACGAATGTGTCCCAGCTCGTGGGCACAGGTCTCGTTCATCACGGCCGGCGCCGTGGAAGGCACCCGCAGACGCTGGCGAAAATCGGTGGAAATCTCGACCACCTGGCGCTCCGCGCAGCAGATCCCAAGCAAACCGGCATCCAGGCCGTAGACCCTCTCAATGCGCCAATCGCAGTGCAAAATCGCGTCGCGAACCACCTGGGCCGGCACCCAGCCGCGCACGCCTTTGCG
The DNA here is from genome assembly GCA_022842865.1 of Vulcanimicrobiota bacterium. Classification (GTDB taxonomy): domain Bacteria; phylum Vulcanimicrobiota; class Xenobia; order Xenobiales; family JADMJV01; genus JADMJV01. The sequence continues at coordinate 1,702 of JALHOV010000092.1, forward strand.
GCGCAATTCCAGCAAAAGATGCTCCCGGTCGTCAGCGTATCTCTCCAGTCGGTACTCCATCGTTCCCCAACTTTAGCAGACACCTGACAACGTAGACAAGTGGTGACTTCTTGAAGGAGATTCGGCACTCGGAGCCTTGTGGGCAAAGGCCCGGATCGCTCGCGTCAAAATTCGTCGCAATGTTAAACAGCGGGTTCGAACGTAGGAGGTCACGGGGAAATTTTTTATTTTATGATAGCTGACGTGGTTGGGCAGAGCCGTCTGGCCGAAAATACGATAGGTTCTGGTTCTAAATCCTCAGCTGGATGACTAGCTCGGCTCGAATCTTCTTCGACACCGACTCGAGTTCTGCCGGCTGGGGCTGCCGCCTAAAACCAAGCGCGCTTCCCGTCCAAACCACTGAAACGGCTTGAGCACTTGCCGAGGCCCGTACGGGATAGCCCGTCTCCTTCTCCAGCTGCTCCACCAGCTGCTCGTGACCTACCAAGATCCTCTCCCCCACGCTTTTCACGATCTTCGTGCTGATGGCCCTGGCCACGACCTTCTCCACCACTCCCATCTTGAGTCGCCTGCGCCGCGGCGAAGCCGAACCACCCGTCTCACTGGCGCTTCAGCCGGGCGCCTGAGGAGCGGCGGTTAAGCGCGTATCTACCCGACCGCCCTGACCCTTCTTGCCTTCTTTGCCGTCCGGCGCCGTGGCCGTCTGATTGTCCAAAACGTAATACTTGCCGCCCTTGCCGCCGCTGCCGGGGGTGCCGGGAGTCACATCGATATCGAGGTACTGCCGCCAGGGCGCGTTGTAGGTGGTCACTTTGATGCTCCCACCCCAGCCGGCCGCCCCGCCGTCGTGCCCTAGCGCCGCCCGGTAGCCGCGAAAGTCATCGCCGTCGGCACCATTGCCTCCACTACCGCCGCGCGCCGTGATGGCAAACTTCACTCCCGGATCCACGAAAAGATAATGCAGGACCTGTCCCCGCGAGCGGATGCGCAGATGCATGCCGGCTTCATCCCGCTGCAGTTCCGCCTCCAACTGGCCGCCATTGGTGCCCGGCTGACCGTTTCCGCCGGCCGGCCCCGGACGTCCCGCCGTTCCGTCCCGTCCATTGGCGGTAAAACTCATCTCCCCGGCCACTCCAAAACGCCCCTGCTGGTAGATCCCCGAGGAATTGCGCAAAATCCAGCCATAGCTCTGGCCCTTCTGCACCGGCACCGTCCAGCCGGGCTCCGTCAGAGTGGTTTCCATTAGCTTGCTGCCCTGACTCCAGAGTTCAGCCGTAAAAGCTCCGCGAGGCAATTTCCAGCGCAGAGTCACCTGGCTGCTCTCTTGCAGCAACAAGACCGCTCCCTCAGGCGGAAACACCCCGGGGTTGCCGGGTACGGTCGCCGCCACTCGCGTCAACAGCAACAACAACAGCAATTTCTTCATCCGAGCGGCTTCCAGTTGGCTCGTGGCTGCATCGAGGCCGGCTCGGAGGCGATCGTATCGCGCAAAGTCACAGTGCCGCAAGGACTGCGGCCAGCGTAAGTGTGCATTCTTTCTTTGGTGGTTCTTGCTGACCGAACCAGCTCCTACTTTGAAGCGATGCGCCCATCCACATTGGCGGACTGTTAACATCTGGTCGCTTTTCTTTTAGCAATTTGGTCACACAAATCCTGGCTGACACGTTGGGCAGGGGCAGATCAGCCGTCCCGCCCTGGAGCAGCTTAAGCGACCAGGGAACGCTGAAAGACCGTCTGGGCCGAGCAAACCAAACTGCTCAGCTCGGCTTGAATGTCCAGCAGACGCTGGGCCCGGTGCATCGCATCGCGCACCCGACCAAAATCAAGAGTGTCTAGAAAAGCGTCCAGATCGCCACACAGCCTGGCCAGAATCACGGCCATTTCACGTAGCTTTTGGGCGGCTTCCCCACCGATTTCGCTGGCCTGGTCCTCGTCGCGCAAATTTTCGGCGGCCCGGGCCTCGAGGAGCTCTAGCGATTCTTCCAACACCACCAGGTCCAGTTCATCGGGTGTCATTTCGCAAGCCAAGATTTGGGCTAGCCAGTCGCGCAAATTCATGGTCGGTTACCGTCCCCCCGGCATAGCCATTGTGCAAGACTTCTTGAAGTCATCCAGACTCAAAGTGCGCTCTCCGCCCCAGGTGTGAAAGTGGACTGTGGGCGGGGACGTCTTGTGGTCTACGCTGAGAACGGTGACCACGTGAAATCGGTCGGCCGGGTTCTGAGGCGAGGGGTTAAAAAGCGAGACGGATACCGATTTCCCCTTCTTCAGGTCGGACTCCACCGCTCCCCAAATGGCGTTAGGACTATCGGTCAGCCAGCTTTTCGCCTTTGCACCGGGGAACAATTGCTGATTGAGAAACTCCATCTGAGCCGGGTCGTGCCCTGTTTGCCGATTCTTATCCAGGGGATTAAATTTGTCCAGGTCCTTATTGACGAAGCTATTGTCGATGTCCTGGCTCAGTTTACCCTGAGCCGGGTCGGAGGAGTCAAATGCTTGAAACAGCTTGTTCAAGCCGCCGTTAAAAAGCGGATTGAATACGTTCTGAATCGGCTTGCCCATCGACACGTGGGAAGCTGCGAAATGCTGCAGATTGGTTTGAAACAGCAAGGCGGACGCGGGGGCCCCATTGCCGCCTTCTCTCAGCTTTTTCAAGGTGTCTTCGCCATAAGCAGCTTTGACGGTGGCGCCCCCGGGCAGCTTGTGGTCCTTACCCTGTGCCAGGTCCAGCACCAGTTCCGCATACTCAGCGGGCTTGTCCCGGGCCATGCGCAGCTGGGAGCTGGTGGAGGAACAGGTGGGACCGCAAGCATTGTCCGCTCGCAAAGGGTTGGCAAGATCGTGGATGAGCTGGCCGGCTACCTCTTCCTTGAAGGGGTTGCTCGCCCCAGGACCTTCCTTGAATGCCTGCAAACGCGTGGCCAATCTCCCCAGTTGCTCCGGACTCAGGCGGTCCACCAGCACTTTGAGCTGACCCAATTTCTCTGGACCGGCCGGACCTGGATAAGCGTCCAAAACTTTGGTCACCGCTTCGCGCTTGGCGGGACTCACTTTTTCCCGAAGGGCTTGCGGAGTTTCAATGTCGGTAGGGAAAGTAGGATTAGGCAGGGTCGTGCCCGCCGAAAGCTGGTCCCAGTCATGCTTTTGTGAGTGCACTCCCCAGGCCTGAATCAGATTTGCCCCGATGGTATCGAAGCCCCGCTTCCAGCCGATCACCTGGAGCGCCGGAGCGGCCAGCATCGAGGCTAGATCGAGGGTCGCTTTTCTCACCACCGGGTGGGCCAGCGCCGGGGCCGCCATCCCGGTGGCCCTGTTCAGCACCTTGTCGGCCACTCTCGCCGCCCCCTGGACGACCACAATCGGGTTAGGCGCCAATACCGCCACGCCGGTGTTCACAGCGGTAACACCTGTGTTATAGACTCTACGAAAGAAACCGGGTCGTTGGGCTACGGGATCCATGAATATCCTCCTGGGGATGTGAATTTCGGGGCGGCGTAACACCTGATTCTAGACCCACAGTGGGCAGTCAACTCCAGGAAATCGATGAACAAGTTGTTGCAAAGCGTCGACGTCGGCTCTAACAGACCGTCAGGACCACTCGCTAGAGTGAATCCATCACCTTCAACATCGGTAACATGGTGGCCACCACCGTAAAGGCAACGACGCAACCAACAAAGCCAAGCAGCAGGGGCTCCAAAGACTTGGTCAAGATTTCCAGGCTGTGCTCTAAATCGCAGGCGTAGAGCCGGGCCAGCGCCTCCAGCATGTCACCGAGTTTACCGCTTTCCTCGCCGGCGGCCAGCGAGTGACCGAGGGCATCAGGAAAACCCTCACACTGCAAAAATGCGTGGCCCAGGGTTTCTCCGTCGCGAACCATCTCCATGACGGGAGCCACATCTGCCACCAGACAGGGGTCGGCGGTGGCCTGGGAAGCATATTCCAGTGCTTGCAGAACCGGAATGCCGACTCGATTCAAAATTTGCAGTGCCTGAACAAACCGGGTCAACGAGATCAATTGCTGCACCGAACCCAAAATCGGTAATTGCCGAATCCGCCGCAACCAGACCAGCTTGCGCGCTGGGTCCTGGGAAAGCTTGCTTAAAAACTTTGCGAAAGCCACGGAAGCAATCAAAGCAACAACGTAGCTTAGAGGATTGCGAAGAGCGTCGCTGAGCAGCATCAGGATCTTGGTCGGCCAGGGCAAGCTAGCACCGTTCTCCACTAGCATAGTCAAGAGCGAGCGAAAGAGCAGCGGAGGGGCCAGCACCACCATCAGCAAACAGAGACTGCAAATGATGAGCGGTACGGTCAGGGCACCCCGCACCTTCAGTTCGATCTGCATTTGCCGCTCCTGAAGCTCAGCCAGCTGAGACAGGCAGATGTGCATCTGACCGGTTTTCTCCCCCACCGCCACCAAACGTAAGTGAAGCTTACTAAACAGCCAGGATTCCAGGGACATGGCGTTCGAGAGATAGCGTCCGCTGCACACTCGATCAGCCAAACGCTGGCAGGCCTGTTGCAAAGCCGGGCTTCCCTGCTGACCCGCCAGCATGGTCAAAGCGCGATCCAGTCCCACCCCCGAATTCATCATGGCTGCCAGGCTGCGAAAAAGGAATGCCAGATCGGCACCGGTCACGGACCGCTTTTGTCGCCATCGCTGCAGGAAATCCAGCATGCCCTAACTTTACCTGCCGGTGCGGGAACGACCTTCCTGAAAAGAATGAACATTCCGGTCGCACAGAGTTCACATTCCGTTCATTGTCTCTCAGGAATTGCCGGGTGCCGCCGAGATAAGCTCAACCTATGAAAAGCACCCAACGAATCACCCCCGCACAGCGACTACGAGCCATTTTGCGACGAGTGCTTCAGGAAAAGTCGCTGGGAGCGATGAGTGCCGGCAAAGCCCGCCGGACGCTTGCCAGCGAATTTGCCCAGGCCCAGCGTTGCGGCTATCTTCTCCCAGACCGCCTGGTGGAGGCGACTCAAGCCGCCCTGAAGGGCCCGGTGCGGACCTTCGCAGGCCGGACCACCTGGAGAAGCGACCTGGCCATCTATCAACCGGTCAATATCCTCCAGGCCCCGGGCACGGTGGACCTGCCCGAAATGCTGCTCGGGTTCAGCCAGCGAGGCTGGTTTCGGGCCGCCTGAAGCTACCCAACCTTAGGCCAGTTCTGTGCCAAGGAATCGACGCCAGCGAAGCGCTGCTCCGGTTCCTTGGCCAGTCCTACCAGCAGACACCGGCGCACTTCCGATGGCAGGTCGACCGGATCAGGAACGGGACTGTGGATGTGCTGGACCGCAATAGCCAGTGGGGATTCGCCTTGGAAAGGCGGCCTTCCGCAAAAAAGCTCATAGGCGAGACAGCAAAGCGAATACTGGTCGCTGGCGGGGCTGGAAGTTCCGCCAGCGACCAGTTCCGGCGCCATGTAGGAGGGGGTACCCAGCAACGTCCCCTCCACCGTCAAAGTAGAACTATCGTGTGAGCGAGCCAGCCCGAAATCGGTTAATTTCAGACGCCCGTCCTCTCCCCAGACCACATTCTCGGGCTTCACGTCGCGGTGCAGCACACCCTGTTTGTGGGCCGCCGCCAGGGCGTTGGCCAGTTGCACCGTAACGTCCGAGGCTTCGGCCATCGACAACGGCCGTTCCAGCATCCGCTGGCGCAGATTCTGGCCGGGAAGAAACTCCATAACCAGATAAAAAAGCCCCTGATGCTCCCCAAAGTCGAAAAGAAAGGGAATATTCGCGTGTCGCAGCCGGGCCAGAGCCGTCATCTCGCGCCGAAACCGCCCATCGCTTTTTCCGTCCCTCGATTCGGCGGGCTTCAGCAGCTTCAGGGCCAGCGGGAGTTCAGGCTGGTCATCATCGACAACTCGATAAACGACCGCTGACACCCCCTCGCCCAGGCGCTGCTGAACTTGATATTTACCGACTCTGTAGCCCGGTTGCAGTTCCCAGGGAACCGACGGACCGGTAGCGGGAGTACGGTCTTCCAGAAGCGGTTCGAGCGGCTTATGGCGCCGACGAAAACGCATCCACAAGCCCCCTGCCACCACCGGCAGCGCGCCCAGTAGCCACATGGGATAGCGGCCAGCCAGGGGCGTCAACGTCACCACGCTTTCACCCTGGGGCCAATCGAGCTGATTCCCAGGCGCGTACAGGACCTGTTCGCTGGGGATGGAGAAATTGGCATCCCGATAACCCTTTTTGCGAAGCAGAAAAGCCGCCTGAGACAGGGTGGTCTTACCCACCTTGAGACGGGCCCGAGAGAATTGAAAAGGCTCTGCGGCGGAGGGACAGTATTGCTCGGAGCCGTCGACCGAAAACACGGCGGCATCGGGGGGGTCACTGCGAATGCGCAGTTGCACGTAGCCGTCTGCTGCTTGACCCCAAACCCCCAGTCTTAAGACCAAACAGATGCCTAGCGAGAGTACTGGGCGAACCACTGAGACCTTTCCAGCCGATGGTTATTCCACCGAACCAGGACCACCACGCGAACCAGCGAAGTGTGTCCCTGCGCATCCACATCTTTTCTTTCAACCGAAACCAGCGATTCAAAGCGGTGGCCGTTGCACTGTGGAAGCTGCTCAAACTCGGCAAGCAGAGGCCCCGGGCTGGCCCCGCTCCACTGCACGAACTTCCTGGGCGGGGGCAGCAGAACGTCGAGCGGCAGGGCGGCGCAATGGTCGAGCAGACTCTCGGTCAAATGGGAGGCGAAGACGCGCTCGCGAGCGCGCGCGTGAGCCACAAAGGAGCTAGGATATAGTTCTATGACCGAAAGAAAGACCATCGCAACGAGAGCTATCGAAAGCACCACTTCAACCAACATGGCCCCGCGCTTCATCGTAATGTCACAGAACGCCGTACGACGATCTGGTCCTGCGGCGAATTTACTGCGCCAGCTCGCAGTTCGATTTGGAGGGGCAGAGCCAGACCACCCTCCCTTTGGTCCGGAAGCATCCGAAAAGAAAGCACGCGAGAGGCCAGGGTCTCGACTCGACCAGTGGGCACCGCATCGTGGATGAGCAGCAGCCGGTCTGGACTCAGGAGCTTGGGTCGGGTCGGGTCGATCTCCTCCGAAGTGGCCGACGGAGGTCCGTCGGGCCAGCGACGCCGGAGCAGTCGGTCCTGGTCCAGGTAGTAGAGATGATACTCCTTCTGCCACAGGAGCAGTCCGTCTCCTTGCACGCTGTCGATACGATTGATAGCCAAAATCAAGGGGCTGGAGCGCAGGCTGACCCCTTCCGCCCGGGTATTGCGCAAGTCCAACAGCAATCTTGAGAGCGCAATGTTGAGCATCTTATGCGCGTCATCGCGCAACTGAAGGCGGTAACTCAGGCGCCAGACCCTCACCAATTGGGGCCCTAGCAGCATGGATAAAATACCGATCATCGCGGCGTACACGAGCACCTCGGGCAAACTGAAGGCCCGCACAGCCAGTTTCAAAATTCTCTCCAGTAATGCAGCCGAACCGCCCGGCTGCGGCTCAGGAATCTGCTTGGGTCGAGAGTATAGTAGCTATTGGCATCCGGAGAACGGCGCGACAACTGCTCGCAGCGCGCCAACATGGCGTTGATGCTGGCTCGCATCCCTTCACGCATTTCCGTTTCGTTGACGTCGCAACCGTCACCGTACTCGTGAAAACCTCCCGATCCGTCAATACCGCAAGCGATAATGTTGGGAAAGTTGTTCTTTCCATTGGGTGGATAGGAACGAGTGATGTCGGCCAGCATCGCCAGAATGGTGGTGTCGGAGATATAGAGATCGACTCCTCCGCCAAATCCCTGGCCCATATCATCCAGAAGCGCGCGCATGGATTCGAAGTAGCCCGCGCCCAGCATCAGGGTCCCGTCCGGGTTGCGTAACTCGGGGTCGTCGCCACCGTTCGAGGCGCGACCCGTCTGCATGACCGCAAAGCGAGGGCGGTGCTGGGCGTCAAATTGCATCCGCAGAACGAACAGGTCATCCGCCCTCCAGGCATTACACACTTCGCGCACATTGCCCGGTCCGACCGGCCCTCCGGAGCGCGAACGACGTCTCGTCGTGCGCCCCACCACGCTGTCGGGCTCGCGGCTCGCCGGTCCCTGAACGTCTTCCACCGAAGACACACCAGTGAGACTTGGCATGATGGCATCCACAGGAGGATTAAAGGACGGCCCCGACCCGCGGGTATTGAAAAAAACGTTGGAATTTGCAATGGTCACCCCGATACGGTTGGCCGGCGAGTCGGGCGGAGCGTTCTGAATGCAGGAACCTAAAAGGGTTACGCTTTCGACCCGTATGCTGCCGCGAGAGTAAAGCAGTCCCTCAAAGCGTTGAGACTCCCGCCCCGTGCCCAGCAGGGAGATGTCCCCGTCGGCCAGCACCGCGACCCGGCTCTGCGCTCTTAAGTGACTGGCCCCGGAAACCTTGACATTGCCGCGCACTCCGATCGCACCTTGTCCATTCAGACCTCCGGTCACGGTCAAATCACCATCGACCAGCAACAACGAATCGTTCAGAGTGAGCGGCCCGTTCACTTGCACATTGCCCGTGATCACGCTATAGCCGTTGACTTCAAGGCTTGGATAGGTGGAGGGAGGGAGCTTGGAATAAATGACGTTCTCATCGCTCGGATCCGGTTTGCGTGGATCGAGCTGAGAACTGGACATCACAGGCAGGTCACTGGCAATCGGCCAATAGGCGCGAATTTCGCCGTCGATCTTTCCGCCTAAGTTACGAATACTACCGCAACTTTGCACAAACCCGGTGATGTGAGAACCGGTCTGAATCAGCAACGAGTCGCCTGCCCCCGCCGCGTTTGTGCCGACATTGGCCGGGCCCAAAGGAGAAGCCAGAATTTCCGACAGTTCCCGGTCCAGCACATTGTCTTTCACGCTGGCGACGGTGGAGTTTTCCAAGACCAGGGGTCCGCTGCAAGCGACCGTCATCGGGTAAACCGGCATGTCCACGAGCGTCTCAACCCTTCGCTCCACCCCGTGAACGCTGGCCACTCCCACCAGGTGGATCATGCCGCGAGGTACTCCCCGCTCCCAGCCAATCGGAGAATTACCTTCCCAGTTGTTCGTTGAGTAAGGGGTCGAGCCGGTCTTCTGAAAGGTCAGCACGGCTTTTCCGTCCCCTTCTTGCAGCAACAGATCGCTGTGAAAGGTCGGGTTCTTGATGATATTGGCAACCCCTTGATGCACGACCGAAGCGGCCAGTCGCTGGGCGGCCTGAGAATTCTCAACCTGGGCGCCCATCTGCAAGCTAAGGGTCGAGGTCGTAGCGATAGTGGCCAGCACCACAAAAGCGACCAGAAAGGTTAGCAAGGCCGCACCCAACGAGAAACCACGAGTGTTCTTCCCCGACATTACGGAAGGGGTTCGGCCCGGCCCGCCAAAATCTTGCAGGTGAGCCAGACCGAAACGAAAGCGATACTCTATCGATGTTTCTCGGTTCTTTTTGCGAGTGGCATTCACGTCAACGACTGTCTTTCCGCCCTGGCCGAGCAAACCGAAAGCTTGCCGATGCAAGACTCCCTTCTGACCATTCAGGCCCAGGTTTTGCGCGGATCCAGTCTCTCTATCAGCTTCGCCCGGCAGTCTGAGTTTTCCAAGTTTGAGGTGGAGTGTCTGGCGGCAGGAGAAAAGACCGGATCTTTGCACGACACACTGAACAGTCTGGCGGACCATTTCGAGCAATCGAGTCGGCTCCAAAATATACTGCGCCAGCAACTGATCTATCCCGTATTTGTCTGCGTGCTGGCCATTCTTGCTGTGGTCGCGCTGCCCGGCCTGCTGCAACGCAGCTTACAGCCGCTTTTTGAACAGGCTGGAGCGGAGATGCCCTGGCTTTCCCTGATTCTCACCAAAGCGGTGGCCTGGCTGGGTCATCCGGCTTCCTGGCTGGCCATCGTGGCTGGTATTGTCTGGCTGATCATAGCCTGGAAAAAGTCCCCACCCGCCCGCCGGGAAAGTCTGGCCCGGAGAGTTCCCGTGCTGGGCTCCCTGGCCGTAGCCTGGGTCCGCCTCACCTTTCTCAAAACGTTACACTTAACGGTGCGGTCTGGAATGCCCGTGTTGCAGGGACTTCAAGCGGCCGGGTCGGCCACCGGAAGCGATTGGGCCAACAAGGCAGTGGCCCGCGCGCGTCTTGCCCTGGAAGGGGGAGAAAGCTTGAGCGCGGCTTTGTCCGGAGAGCTGGTTCCGGGGTGGCTGGCCGGCTTCCTCCGCGCGGGTGAGGAAGCCGGCAGCCTGGAGGCTCTTTTGAGAATCGCCGCCCGAGTCCAGGAAGAAGACCTGCTGAACCGCCTGGAACAATCGCTCAGCTTGATCCAACCCGTGGTGGTGACTCTGATGGGCGGCATGGTTGCACTGCTGGCCCTGGGCGTGCTACTGCCCATCACCAAAGTGTTGGAAACCCTCTAATTCCCCTCTTGCCATTGAGCCAACTTGCTGATCGTGGCTCCGGTCGCTCCCAGCGCGGCCCACATCGCGATGCCCGCCGGGCCACCTACCAGTCCGGTGACGCCAGCCATCGCTCCCACCAGTGAGCCAGCCGTGCCGATCTTTACGCAGGTAAGCGCATCTTCGCCAGCGCTGCGCCCAAAGAGGGCATAGCCGGTGCCGGCGCCGGCCATCGCCAGAGCGACGCCCGGCCCGCCCAGGTAAGCTCCCGCAGCCGCCTGAGCGCCGAAGAGAGCCCCGTACTTGGCCACGTCGAGCACCGCCAGGCCCAGGGTTTTCGCCTTGGAAATCAGCTTCTGTCCAAGTCCCGCGCCAGCGGGGGTCGGGCTCGGGGTAAACTGTTCAGCCGGTTCCGGGGTTGCCGGAACCTGAGGGGGCTGAACCGGGGAAGGCAGGCTGCGCACCGTGCCAGGGTTAGAAAATTGGGCGATCTTCATAAAAATGGTCTCCTTCGGAATGTTGAGTGTTGTGTTGCCAACACTCTAAAACCGGGAGACTTGAGAAAGCCCACAATGTGATGAACGAGTTGTGAGCAAAAAGGAAACAACTCAGGGCAGAATGCGCAGTACGGTCAACGAGCAATGGTCGGTTAACTGCACTTTGTCAGCTACGGCCAGAGCTTGAGGGCGCTCCACAGCCCTGCCATTCACGGCCAGCACCGACTGTCCCAGGCGGCTGATCATGAGGTCGCCGCCACTCCACTGCAGCACAGCATGCTTGCGGCTGACCGAGTCATCGAGAAAGCGAATATCGGCGGCGCTCTCTCGTCCGATCGTTAAAAGTTCCTCGTGATACCATTCCGTTCGGTTGTTCAAACCTTCCTGAATCTCCAAACAGATCGCGCTTTGCACGGATACGGTCGGCGTCGCTTTGCCGTGGATCGGCTCCAGCTGCAACTGAAGCGGGCCCAGACGAATCCGCTCCAGACGCGACAAGGCCATTTTCTTGCGCACGGCCAGGTCGTTGACATCGACCCAGCTCCCCTGCTCGGTCAAATTCTCCAGCAAAATCGTGTCGTTCTGCAGCGTCAAGCGGACCGTCTGATTAGGCAGCTCCCCGGCCAGCTCGACATCGCAACGTCGAATTCCAGGCGAGCCAAGCACCAGTCCAGTAGAACGCAAGACAGCGTCAAACAACGGGATCACTCGGCCACTTTCCTCCCCGTTGAGCACGCGAAGCTGGAATGAGCTGGCCAGGCCTCCGGGCGCAGTGGTGGACTGGCGGATACGCATGGGGTGGAGCTCATTGCGACTGATCTGGCTGTTGCCGAAAGCCAGGTAACCAGCCGCCAGCAGATGCCCCGCCGCCCAGGCGCTCTTGCGCGCCAGCCGCAGAGACTCCCCGACCGTGGCTTGTCCAGACAGAGCCTGGAAAAAGTTACGGGTGATTTTTCGTTGAACGGCCGGACTTTCCGGCCAAAGGTTGGTGACGAAAGCAGCACAGCCCTGCGCGCACAGCCTGGTCGCCCAGTCGCTAGCCGCCGCGTACAGAGGCCCCTCCTGTCCGGTCGTTTGGGCGTAATTATGAAAAAAGACCAGACTGGGACTGCTGTCGCTGGCTGGAGAAAAATCGACGGGCCGCAGGGTCACACCGCCAAATTGTAGTTCGGGAAGGCAAGGACCGGCTAAATAGGCCAGGCCAAACCGGTCGCCGCGCAGCAACTGGCGCAACCCTTCCAGCTCCTCCGTGCCCTTCAGGCTGATCAATTTGGCCGGGATCGAACGCAGTCCCTCGCTGGCCACGCGCAAATCTTCATCGCACCCCGACTGCTTGGTCAGGAGGTCCCCGCAGAGTAGAAACGATGGCTCGTCGCGAATCTCACAACCGGCGGTGGGGCGCTGAGAAAGCTCCCTGGACAGACTGCAAAGGGTGAACAAAGGAGCTTCGGGCCGCCCCAGCCATTCCCAGGGGATGGAAGTTTCCTCGGTGACGATCGCCAGGGGGTGACCCTCTCGTCGTTCCAGGTGAGCGCGCAATTCAGCGGGCATAAATTGGTTCAAGACCTCTTGGACCGCTTTGAAGAGCTCCAATTGGGGGCGTTGCCGAAAGCGCAGGAGGTTCTTCTGAAGCTCGGCTGCTTCTGCCGAAGTGAGTCCGCCCAGCCAGTTCTGACTGATGTTCTGCGACCAGTCGGTGAAGGAAAAGGAATACTCGGAGAAACCCACCTCCTGACGGATGGTAAGGAGGGAGGCAAAGCTTGACATTGTCATCAGGTTCGAAAGTTCGCCAAGGGCTTCCTTCTGACAGGGCGAACCAGCGGCGGATGAATCAGGCTCCCTTTCCCGTCCTGGTCCTGGAAGACGACCCGGAATTACGTCAGGTTCTCGAAGACCTGCTACGCGACGAAGGTTATGCCGTTTCCGCGGCGGCTTCCGGCGAAGAGGCGATCGAAATGGCCCGCCGGCAACGCTTTGATCTGATCGTGGCGGACATTCGCATGCCCGGCATGGACGGTTTGGAAGCGGTCCAACACCTGCGCGGCCACGACCCGCGCATGCAGAGCCTGGTGATGACAGGCTATGCCTCGGAGGAAGACCCCATCCGAGCTCTGCATATCGGTGTCCAAGCCTATCTGCGTAAGCCCTTTTCCCTGGATGACTTCCTGACCCGCGTGCGCGAATTGCTTCAGAAGAATGTGGAATCTCGCCAGCAGGAGGCCGTGCTCCACCGTCTCTCCGGCTCCCTTCAATGGAGCTTGCGCCAGACGCTGACCGAGGGAGTCAAAGTTGGCACCAGAACCATGGGCGATCTTCTCCAACTGGTGGAACAGCTGGCCCGCGGCCTGGGGCTTCGCAGCCGCAGCGGGGTTCCCACCTGGCTGGAGTGCGCCGCCCTGGTCGGCTGCTTGCGTCGCTACGGCCTGGGCGGTGCACACATCGGGCGAGAACCGGATTGGCCCGAGCCCGTGGAAGAAATTCTGGCCGCCCTGGGCGAGCAATGGGACGGCCAGGGTATTCCGGATGGGCTGCAAGGCGAAGCCATTCCGGTCGGCTCCCGTCTGGTCGCACTGGCCTTGAGGTCCTGGGAACTGGGCGTTCAGCCAGGCCACAGCAATGCCGCCCAGATCGTGGACCAGCCTCCCGGACGATTCGACCCAAAAATGCTGGAATGGCTGTCTACTTCGTATACGGAAATGGCGGACTCGGACGACACACTCTCTTCGGCTCGCCTGCTCTCGCTGGCCTCCATCCTGCTGGAGAAGGGAGCTTATCGCCAACTGCGCGAGATTTACGGCGAAGTGCTCGCCTGCCAGTGTTTGCTGAGCCAACGCCTGGAGGCCTTGCTGGGAATGACCCAGGTGTCGTTGGCAGAAGGCCTGGTCAGCGAAGCAATCATGTATGGCGGGCGTTTGGTCAAGGCCAGCGAAGGTGCGGGCCCCATTACCCAGGCCAATTGCCTGCTTCGCCTGGGCCTGAGTCTGGCTGCCCGCGGACTGGAGGCGGGCCACGACTGTTTGAGCCAGGCTCGCATTCGCTACACCGCTCTACGGCACACATCGGGGGTGGTCGAGGCCAGTCTGGCCCTGGCCTATTTTGCCAATCAACTGCTGGAAATCGGGCCCGACCAGATGACCACTTTTTTTCGCCAGCAGGGCATGGGTCCGTGGCTCCGCTCCAGCGCCTGGGCCATCAGTTGCTTGCTCGACCGCTACCCGGAGGAGGCGGCCGTGCGCTCGATTGCGCGCCAGGTCCAGCGGGCCCAGCCGGACCTCCTGAAACGCCTCCAGGAGTCGGGGCGGCTCTCCGACATTGGCAAACGACGCCTGGAGTCTCTGCTCAGCGAAGAAGCCCCCGTCGCCGAGGAGAACACCGCCGAAGTTAGCCCCTTGCAGATTTATTCTCTGGCCAGCTTTGAGGCTTTCTACCTGGGTCTGCGATTGGACGAACGGCGCTGGCCCACGCAGAAGGTGAAGTATCTGGCCGCCCGCCTGCTGCTCGATCTGGGTCGAGGCATTTCGGAAGATTCGCTGATCGACGAGTTCTGGGCGGGCGAGTTGGAAAAGGGACGACGCAACCTGGGCTGGTGCCTGACCCAACTGCGTAAAATCCTGCGCGAGAACCTTGGCGACTTGATCAAGGTCGCGCGGCGCGGCAATACGGTGGCTCTGGTGAGCGAAAAGCCGATCTGGCACGATGTGGACCAACTGACTCGCTTGCTGGAAAAAGCCGAAAGCGCCCCGCTAGAAGCCGAGGGCTGCGCTGAGATTTTAAGCCTCTACCGAGGCCCCTTTCTGCCCGAACATTACCTGGACTGGGCAGTCTCTTTCCGAGAGCGGCTGGACAGCCGGGTAGGCGGCGTTCTGACACGAGCCCTGGTGGATGCCGAGCGCCTGACGCCGGCAGTCAAAGCGGAAGTAGCTTACCGCCTGCTCGACCTGGATCCGTGTCACCAGACAGCCGCCCTGGAGTTGATGGTTCAAGCCAGCGCCCAGGGGCGGCCCGAGGAAACGGTGCGCATCTTCAAAAGACTCTCCGCCCGCCTGCATTCCGATCTCGGAATCGAACCCGACTTGCGGCTGGTCGAAGTCTTCTGTCGAGCCGACCTGGGCTTGCCGGCTTTACAGTCCGGCAGTTAAAATCGGCAACTGCAGCCGGAACACGGAGCCCTCGATGCCGGTGCGAACGAGCTCTAGCTCCCCGCCCGAAGCCTGCGCCAAACGACGCGAGATAGCCAGTCCCAAACCGGTCGCCTTGCCCATAGGCCGAGTCGTGAAAAACGGGTCGAAAATTCTTTCCCTGAGTTCCTCAGGCACACCCGGCCCCTGGTCCTCGACGTCCAACCTTACCCGCTCCCGATCGGCAGCGATGCGCAGCCAGATCGACTTGCCCTGTTTCTCCTGGGATGCCCACAGGGCGTTCTCGATCAGGTGTAGCAAGATCTCCTGGATCTGAGAGCCGTTGGCGCGAATCCTCCAATCCTCCCCCTTTTCCTCCAGGATGATTTCCAGTCCACGACTGCGCGACCATTCCTGGCTTAAGCCCAGGCTGCGCTTGACGACCTCCATGAGATGGCATTCGGGGACCACCTCATTCTTGGACTCGTAACTAAAGCTGAGCAGCTCCCTGGCCACTTCTCGGCAACGCTGCACCGCCTGGCCAGCCGAAGCCAGCGAGCGCTGCAAGGATTCAGACAGCGACTTCTCCCGCCCCAAACGGTCCAGAGTCAGCTGAATGGCCGCCAGCGGATTGTTCATTTCGTGGGCGACTCCGGCGGCGATCTGAGCAATCGCGGCTAACTTCGTCGCTTGAGAACGGCGTAACTCGGATTCCTGAAGTGCGTCATAAGCGTGACGCACCTCACCGTGCAACCGAGAGAGATGCAACAAATAGTCCAACCAGGTGGCGCCCAGTGCAAAAATGCGCAAGACCGCGGGATCCAGCTGGGACGGTGGGCCATAGCCACACAAGACCCCGGACTGAAGAGGCATGGGGGCGACAGTCAAGCTGCCGTCGCTCGGAAAACACCCCGCAAAGCGGCTGGCTTTCAAACTATCGAAATGAACCAGACGTTGGTATTTCAGACAAGTCTGCCAAATTTCTTGCCAGGCGCCTTGCGGACGCCAGGAGCTCCCGTGCAAATCCTCTACTTCCCAGACGCCTTCGCTGCGGCGGACTCCTAAAACCAGGGAGTGGCCGGGAAAGGCCTGCAGCCCCAGTGGCACAAACTGGCTCAGAACCTGCTCGCGCTGCAGCAGTTGCTGACCCCTACCCATAATCTCAAAACAGCCTTTGAGCCAGGCACTCTCGGCTTCCAACTTGCGCTGTTGCTCGGCTTGAAGTGCGAGGTGAAAGGCCTGGCTCTCGCGGTCCAAAACCAGGGCCAGGGGTCCCTCGAGGCTCTGCAGGCAGCGTCGCAGATCGCGGAGCCAGGGGGCCTGGGGCGGCCCCTCCAGCAAAAGGTATCCGCAAGAGCCCAGCGCCAACTTGCGCCGTTCGCCCTCCGTGCCCACCAGGTCAGCCTGAGAAGACCATTGGAACCGGGTAAAGTCTCCCTGGGCGGAATAGCAACGATCCATTTCCCCTCTGGGACCCCGCAACCAGAACTCGCAAGTCATGCTCGGGAAGAGCCGCTCCAGTAGCCCCGCCGTCTGTTGAAAGACACCGGGCACATCCTGAAATTGACCCAAGATACGGAAAACAGAAGTGGAGAAAAAGCGTTCGTCCTGATCGGTCATCGGCGTCTTAAAAAAAGCTCTTTTGTTCAAATTTCGGCAACACGATTCAGGGCTCTACCCTCCCCCGCTTGCCTATCCTGAGGCCAGATAAAGCAAGCACGGAGGAATCAAAAATGGGCGTACAGTTTCAAGCGAGCATTGGTCTGAACACTTTGCCAGGAGGCTACGGTCGCGGCGGTTTTAACCCCGCTGCCTCTTTGCTGGCCGGAATGCAGAACCCTCTGTTCGGTGGCGGAGCGGGCTTTCCCGGGATGGGAGGGCAGGGCAGCTTCGCGATGGCTGGACCGGGTTTCGCCATGGCCGGCAACCTGGGTGGCCAACCCAATGGCTTCCAGGGCATGGCCGGACTGCAAGAGAACTTCGGTGGCCAGGATCCTTTCCAGGCGGGTTATCAGGCCGGATTGGAAGGAATGGACCCGTTCCAGGCTGGTTATATGGCTGGACAGCAACAGAGCCAGCAAGATAGTCAAGGAGGCCAGGGTCTGATGGCCGTGCTCGGAATTATGGCCGGCTTGATGCCATTGCTGGGCGGCTTGTTTGGTGGCGGTGGCTGCGGAGGCGGGGGTGGTTGCTGCGGCGGCGGTCCCAGCTCCTGCGGTGGAGGAGGCTTTTGTTAAGGCGCTGAAACTGCGTCGATGAGCACGCTGGTTGAACAGATTAAGCTGGGCCTGACGCGCCTGGATCAAGATCCCGAGCAACGTCTCGGCCTGATGGCTTTGGTCACCACCACCCGAAAAGGAGTGGCCCAGCAGCTCTTGATCTTTCGCCGGCAATGGCCCGGCGATCCAGAAATTACTTCAAAAGAGGCCGCCTCGGTGGAGGGGTCTTTTTTGTCTTTGGGGGAGACGCTGGCCCAGCTGGAGGCAGAACTTCAGCGAGGAGGCTCGGTGGCCAGCCGCTCCTG
>JALHOV010000093.1 GCA_022842865.1 Vulcanimicrobiota bacterium
TTATGAGCCTGGGCCCATTGGGAAACTGGCAGCCCTCGGAGTTTGCCAAGCTGGCTTTGATTTTGATACTGGCTCGCGTCTATCAGGGTCGCACGCCCGGCTGGAAGGCTTTCTTGACGGCCGGAGCATGCACCGGCCTGCTCTTCGCCCTGATCGCCAAGCAGCCGGACCTGGGCACTGCGCTGGTGTTGGGGGCCATCTTTGTCGGCATGAGTTGGGTGGCCGGCGCACCCTCTTTGGGGCTTTTCGGCTTGATCGGCGGTGGGGCCGCTCTGGCCCCCTTTGTGCTCCACGACTATCAGAAAAATCGACTGCTGATCTTTCTGCATCCGGAGACCGATCCGCGAGGGCTGGGATATCACATCACCCAGTCTCAGCTGGCCATTGGATCGGGCGGCTGGATCGGGCAAGGACTGGGCCAGGGAGCGCTCAGTCAGAACGGCTTCGTGCCCGAGAACTGGACCGACTTTGTCTTTTCCGTCATCGGTGAGGAGTTGGGTTTGCTCGGCGCCTGGGGCTTGTTGGCCCTGGGTGCTTTGCTGGCTGTGCAGCTACTCCGAGTCAGCTGGACTTGCCGCGATCGCTACGAATCGCTGGTGTGCAGCGGAGTGTGCACCCTGCTGGGTTTTCAGGGCCTGGTCAACCTCAGCATGACGGTGGGACTGGCGCCGGTGGTGGGCATCCCGCTACCCTTTTGCACCTATGGCGGCAGCGCCATGCTGATCAATCTGGTCGGCATCGGCCTGATTCTGGGGGCCGCGCAGGCGGAAAATACGGCCCCCAAACTTCAGGATCTGTTGAAGAAGACCGAGCCTGAAGTGATCGATTAACCTTCCAGCTGTTTGACCCGAAGCAGCTTTTGTACCTCACGAAGGTCAAAGCGCAGATGAGCAAGGGTCGGATAGGCCTTGAACGACAAGCCCGTCCCCGGCTTGATGGTGACTTTTAGGTGCCCGATGCTGCGGATCATGGCGGAGCGAAGTTCTCCGCGAGAACGCAATCCGACCGGCCAGGGCATGGGGTCTTCGGCTTCCAGCAGAGTGCCTGGCCAGCTTTCCAGCTGCCCTATTTTTTGAGGACAGCAAAGTTCCGACAGTTGGCCCAAAAGCTCGCCCTCCACCTCAAAACCGACCCGATCGCCGACTCCAGTGGGATAGATGTCGAAAGTAGCGATCTGCAGCGTGGCTTCAGCAGTCAGTTGCAGCGCCGGTGAGTAGTCGGAGTGGGTCGCGGGAAACAGCCTGCGCAGGTGCTCGACTTTTGCCTCATGCTCCGGATATTTCACGTTCAGGCGCACCGCGTCCAGCCCCCGTCCGGGGAAAAGGCCCAGGAAGAGGACCTCGGCTCCTTGCGGCAGGCGCGCGTAGAATTCGTCGACGGCCCCAGCGCATTGCTGCCACAAAGTCGGGTCCAGGGCCTGCGTGACGGCTTCTGCGGAGCTTCGCGACATGTTCGGTTCGCAACCCACAAATACAGCCGGATAGAGAGGGCTTTGCAGCACGGTTTCGGCATCAAATTCGAGGCCGAGGGTGGCAATTTTCAGCCGCTGCTCGTCCGCCTGCTGAGCCAGCCTGTGCAGGCCCGTCCATTCGGCTGGAGCGTGCCGAAGAGCCCGTAGGTAACTCCCCTCGACACGCGCCAGTTCCAGGGATACATCCACGATGGGATCATCACTTGCCAGGCGGCATTCAAAAAAAGCCATGCTGATCGGAATGGACAGGCGGCGTGCCAGCTGGCTCAATCGCAAAACGGAGGGGGATGAGAACAGGGGAGGACTGAGGGCTGGGCCAGCCAGCCTGAGAAAATTCTCCAGCCCTTCCCCCTCGGAGTCCTGGGCGCGGGGCTCGACCGACCAGCCCTGAAAGTAGGCGGCGTCGGGCACCAGTTGGCTCCACAAATTCGGGGCCGGCGCGCCCAGCAGAGGCCTGATTTCCAGCTCCCTCAAGTCTCCCACCGGGGCCACCGATCCGGCGGTGTTGCCGGTAAACAGGAGCAGAGCAGCCGGAAATCGACCGGGTTGTCCGTGCCAGCTTCGGAAAACCGGCTCGAGTGCCGTCCAATCGGCAAGCCGGGACAGTTCATCGGAAGCCAGGCGGTAAAGACCTGGCTCCAGGTCGGCGCAGCGATAGATCGCAAGCAGGCCTTGCACGGGTCCCAAACCGCGCAGGTGGTCGCGAGTCAGAACCTTTTCGGAGCTTGGAACCAGCAGTGGAGCATGCATCGAGTGGGGGTTTCTTCTCCGCAGACAGCCGCCCTGCTGGGTCGCCTCTAAGCAAACGGGGCACCGATATCGATATCGGTGCCCCGTGTTCAATGGTGTTGGACCTAAGAGCTACCCGGCGAAGGGAAAGTAGAACGGGGGCATGGGTATGCTGGCTTCAACACCGGCGAACGGATAAACGATACCCGGGATGGTGCTAGCTTCAACACCGGCGAACGGATACAGGAACGGGTTGATGCTTGCTTCCACACCGGCGAAGGGATACAGGAGCGGGTTGATGCTTGCTTCCACACCAGCGAAGGGGTAGAACAACGGTGGCGCGGCGCTGGCGCTCACTGAAGGAGCCTTGGCATTGCCTGCCCCCTGCGGTGCTCCGACTTCGTGACGCATGACCGGAGCGGAAATAGACGGACCCAGTTTGGAAAACTTCATGAGCAAATCTCCTTCAGGAAAATAATGACCTGGCAATCGCTTCGCAGCCTGCTCACTCGGGTCCTCTCAAGCTCGGGAAGCCCAGCCGTGAATACTGCCCAGGGTCACCGGGAGCACGTCACTGACATCGATGGTGAAGCGGTAGACCCGATAGGCCCGGTGGCAATCTTCCGGATCCTGAAACTTCAGGAGCACTTCCCAGCAATCGCTCAAGATACGGCAAAAGGGGCTTTTGCCGACCTCGATGGAGTGGAGTTCAAAACCCCGGGTCACCGCGTCGGCGGCTGTCCAGGCGGCCTGAAAAATGTTGGTGGCGCTGAAGTTCAGGGCGCGTTCTTTGGATTTCAGGCCCGCATTCTGCAGTTGCCCATAGACTTTTTCTAAAAAATCTCGCATAGCGCGTCGAAGTTTGCCATTCTGGCCGGTCGGGTCGACGGCATCCAGCAGCGAGTCGGTTGACCAGCCATACATGCCGCGAACCAGCGACACCTGCACCACCGGCACCGGTTGTCCCGAGGGCAGCTCGACCTGTTCCGAGGTGAGCACTCCCGGCAGACTGATTCTCTCCAGCGGTTGCTCAGGACTTGCCTGGCCGGCGAGCAGTTCCCAAAGATGCTGATAAACTTCGGCGCGGTAGCGCCCCGCCGGCGCAATGGCGTAGCAGGGTCGCTCCCCGTCGCTCAAAAGCCAGATCAGTTCTTGAAGTTGGTCCGGCTGTTTCTCGAGATAGGCCAGCAGGGCGGGCAGGTCGCGCGCGTTGCCGCCCATGCGGCGCGAAAATTCTTGCTCGGCGCTTTCGTTGGGAAACTCCACCTGTAAACGCCCCAACGCGAAGACCAGACTGGGTCGAAAACGAGCCGCCGGCAGCGGAACCGGATGGGTTTCGGGTGGGAGCGGCGCCGGCATCGGCACTTCGCTGGCTTCGACCAACGGGGGGAAAGCAGGCTGCTCAGGCTTGCTGGCGATAGGACGGGAGGGCCGGTTGGGACCCAGCAGGCGGTCCAGGACCTGGGGAAGATGGAGGATTCCCCGCAGGCAGCGCTTCTCATACTCCGGAGGGCAGGGACTGGCTGTTTCTAAAATCAGTTGGCGAATCAGTTCGGCATCGGGCTTGCGTCCTTCGCGCAACAACAAACTGAGGAGCAAGCTGCAGATGCCGGTGATCACCGGGGCCGCCACGCTGGTTCCCTGTTCGCGTTCCTCCACCCCACCAGGGCGAGCTCCCAGCATATTTTGCCCGGGAGCCATGATTCCATGGGCATCGATCAACTTGCCGTGATTGGAGAAAAGTCGAGGATGCTGATCATCGCCCAGAGCACCGACGGCCAGCACGTCCGGCAAAACGGAAGGGAAGCAGTAGCAATCTCCCTCGTTGTTGCCGGCGGGAGCCACCAGCAAGATGCCTTGCTGACGGGCGGCTCGCAGGGCATCCGCCAGCATGGGGTCCGGGGACCCGCTGACCGTGGGCAGGCACTGTGCCATATGGATCACGGAGCAGCCGTTGGCGACCGCTGCGTTCACTCCACGGACCACCGAGAACAGCGAAACCGCATCGTCGTCGCCACCGATGCAGGGGATGAGTAGGCCACGACAGGCGGGGGCCAGACCGGCCACCGGACTACCGTGCTGACCGAAGACCATGCTGGCCACGTGGGTCGCGTGCTCGGCGGCCCAGTGCGGCGTTTCTCCAGGATACCAGTCCGTCTCCAGAAGCTCCACTTGCGCTCCCTGAAAGCAGGGATGGCTGAGGTCCGGCTTGCCGTCCAGGATGGCCACCTTCAGGCGGGGATCGCCCTTGGTGAGAGCCCAGAGATCCTGAACTCCCGGGATGTCCTCGAGGTCCATCAGCGGGCCACCCGAAAGGAGCGCACCGGGCCCAGGGTCACTGGCACCAGCTCGGCTACATCCAGGCTCAGGCGATAAGCCAGGCGGCCGCGTCCTCCCCGTTCCGGATCGAAAAACTCGAGCACCACATCCCAGCAGTCGCCATCTTTGCGATAGAAGCTGCAGGGTTCCACGCGCACATCCGCCAGTTCCATTCCCTGTTCGTGGGCCTCCGCCAGGGCCTGGTGAGCCTGGGTCAGGTTGGTGGCGGCAAAATTCAAAGCGCGCTCGGCGGAACTCTGGCCGGTGTTGCGCAGGTCGTAATAGACCCGCTCGGCAAACTCGCGCAGACGCCTCTGAAGCACGGGTTGACCCGGCTTCTGCAGGGCGACCAGGCTGTCCAGGCTCCAGCCCCAGAGCCCGGCCGGTCGTTCGATGTGGAGCACGGGCAGCCACTGGCCGGTGACCAACTGGATCTGGCCCTGCAGTCGCCCGGCCACGCTGACTCGGTCCAACTGCCGGCCTTGCTCCAGCCACTGGCGAAAGATGGCATATATTTCGTCGGCGTGAGCTCCCACGCCCTGCAAGGCATAGAGGGGCGAGTGGTCCAGGCTCAGCGTCCAGACCACGGCCGAGGCTTCGCCTGGAAATCGGCTTAAGTAGTTGGCCATGTCTTCCGGTTGGTAGGGGTTGGGAGCCGCCAGAGCGCCGTCCACACTGGCCTGACGCATCAGATGTAGAAAGGAATCGCGACGGGCTTCCGAGACAAACTCGTAACCGATGCGGCCCAGGGCGAAGACCATGGGAAGGGCGTCCCATTGGGAGGCCGCCACCCCCGCTTCTGGTTGGGCCGAAACGGAAATCTCAACCGGGACGGGCTGTGGCTCGATGGCAGTCGGCGGACCCCAGAGTGCCTGGATCGCGCCCGCAATGTCGAGCTTGCCTACCAGCCACCGCTTACATGCGTCCGCGCTTTGTAAAGTGCAGCGCTCGCTACCGGCCAGCAGAGCGCGACCGACCGCTCCCGGATCCGGCTTCTCTCCTCGTTGCAATTGCAAACTCAGGAGCAGAGCGGCCACGCCACTGACCACCGGCGTGGCAAAGCTGGTGCCGGACAGTTGCCGTACTCCGCCGCCGGGCATCGCTCCCAGAATGTCCTTGCCGGGGGCCAACAGGCCGTTCTGCAAGTAGGCCTCACCCCAGTTGCTAAAATCCAGGGGGATGCCGGCCTCGTCCATGGCTCCTACCGCCAACACCCCGGGCAGGCTGGCGGGAACGTGTAAGCAATCGCAGCCGTCGTTTCCGGCGGCGGCCACCAGCAGCACGTTGTTGTCACGACAGAGCCGAACGGCCTGGTCTAACCAATCGTCGGCAGCACCGCTGTCCGAGAACTGGCCTGCGCTCAGATTGACGATGTGAGCGCCCATCTCTACGGCCTCTTCGATGGCTCGCGCCAGGTCGAGTTGAGGAACGACGCGTCGCACCGGGGGGAGCAGTGGAATCAGATAGCCGGAGCAGTCGGGACAGACGCCGGCGACCTGCTCGCGTCCGAACAGCACGCTGGATACGAAGGTTCCGTGCATCCCGTGCACACTGGTGTCGGTGCCTTCTGGAACGGGCCACAGGCCAGACAGCCGCAGTCGGGCACCGCTCAGGGCGGCGTGGCCCATGTCGGCCATGCCATCGATCACAGCCACCTGGACGTCGCAGTGTCCACCGGTCAGGGCCCGCAGGTCCTGCATCCCCGGAATGTTGTGCAGGTTCAAACCGGAGCTAGCTCCAGATTCGCCCGCGGCGCAGCGACTTGTCGCTGGTGTCATCGCTGTCCTGGAACATGTAAATCCACATCGCATAATCCACCAGGCCCGTCGAAAAGGGCCGGCTGTTGACGCGCTGTAACTTCAGGGTCCGTTCCGGGATGTTGCGTTTCGTCTTCTTCGGCTTTTCCGACTCCTGCGCCACAAATCACCTCTGCCTTGACATGGTTTGGTAGGACCCCAGGGCCCAGGGGGGCGGGTCATTAAAATTCGCGCCGTGCATGAGCTGAAGGCGAACCGCCACCAGTTGTTCTGGAGTGCCGTGCACAACATCCACGCACTCGTGTGGACGCACCAGTTCGGGACGTTTCACGGGTGCTGATTGCGGTGGCAGGCGCATCAGACCGGGCTGGACCAGGAGCGCACATCGCCCAGGGTGACCGGTAGAATGTCGCTGACATCAATGGTGAACCGGAAAATGCGCTTGGCGCGTCGATTGTTTTCGGGGTCGAAGAACTTGAGCTTGACGTCCCAGCAATCGCTATCCTGGCGACCAAACGGGCTTTTTTCCACATCGATGGTGTCGAGCTCCATGCCGTCGGCGACCGCCCGGGCAAAGGTGTGAGCCGCCTGGAAAGCATTGGTGGCCGCGAAATTCAGGGCTCGGTCGCGGGAGGTATGCCCCAGATTGCGCAGGTCATAATAAACCCTGCGCAGGAAGCCCTGCAAAGAGCGACGGATGGAATCTTCGGGTGCGTCGGCGTCTTGAGACTGGATGGCGTTCACGGCCGCCACCACCAAGTTGTTCACCTGCCAGCCGTAAAGTCCCCGCGTATGACCGATCTCCACCACCGGAACGACCTGACCCGAAAAGAGCCGAACCGATCGACCGGTGAGTTTCCCGGGCACGCTCAGTCGTTCGACATAGCGGCTGTCGATTTCGGAAGCCACCTGCCCGGTCATAAGCTCCGTGAGAACCGAATAAACGTCTCGGGCAAAGGGACCCACCGGCTCCAGAGCATAGATGGGCGTCAGTTCCAGGTTCAAAGTCCAGATGAGAGCACTGGCTTCGGAGGGCTGTTGCCCCAAGTAGTCGACCATTTGACGAGCGTCGTAAGGATTCGACGGGACCAGGGTATCGTCGAATGCTACCGGCGGCATCAGCTGTTTGAATGAATCTCGGCGGGCTTCACTGCCAAAGTCGTATCCCAGGGTGCCTAAAACATAGACATTGTCGGCAAGGTCGGCCGCCGAAGCAACAATCTGAGGGCTCGAAGGCTCCCGGTGTTCACAGCCGCAGGGCGAATCACTCACGCTCGGTTCTCCATTTTCTTCACTTGATGGAGGCGGCGTTCGTCTTCTCCCGGACCTGTTCCTTCGGAACGTTCAGTACGAAGGAATTGGTCAGGACTCGCGAATCTTCGGGGCACTTTGCAGTTTAGCGTCTTTATCAAGCGGCCCGTATTTGCGCTGATGATCAATCTGGCTCTGCTGGTGGCGGGACTGTTCGCCTATACCAGGCTGAACGTCGAAGCCATGCCGGCGATCGACATCACCGTGGTCACCATCACGACCCGCCTGGAGGGTGCCAGTCCGGAGCTCATGGAGAGCCAGATCACCAAACCCATCGAGAACGCCGTGGCCATCGTCGGCGGTCTGGACAACATCAGTTCGACCTGCGACGTGGGGGAAAGCAGCGTTCAACTGATCTTTCAATTGGGCGTGGACGGCAACGCGGTCCTTCAGCAATGTCGCGATAAGGTGAGCGCGGTCGCCATCAATTTCCCTCAGGGCACTACGCCATCGACTTTCTCACGCTATTCCAGCGATGAGCAACCGGTGCTCACTTTGGCGCTGAGCAGTCGGCGACCGGTTCGCGAGCTGACCCAGATGGCGGACTTTGAGGTGGCCGAGAAGCTTCACACCGTCAGCGGAGTGGGCGACGTGGTCATCAAGGGCGGCCAAAAGAGAGAAATCAAGATTCTGCTCGATCTGGTCAAGCTTCAGGAGCTGAATCTGACCCTCAATTCGGTGGTGGAGGCGCTGCGCAGCCACAATGTCGAGATTCCGGGCGGCAGCATTCGCTCCCACCTCAACCAGTATGTGCTAACTCTTGACGGTAAGGTGCGCACGGTGCGGGAGTTCTCAAACCTTGTGGTCGAGGCCAGCCGAAACCGACGTCAGAATGACCGGCAGCCTGAGCGTTTGCGGGTGGTGCGACTCAGTGACGTGGCCGAAGTGGTCGATTCGGAGGCGGTGGCTACCAGCTTCTCGCGTCTGAACGGGGAGCCGGTGGTGACGCTGGACATCAAGAAATCCGGTGGCGCCAATTTGCTCAAAGTGATCGACGGAGTGCACAACCAGCTCGACCTTCTCAAGCAGAGCCTGCCGAAAGACGTGGACCTGCGCGTGGTGCGTGACAATTCCCTTTCCATCCGTCAGTCGGTCGACGACCTGAAGATGGACTTGCTGCTGGGAGCCGGCCTGGCCTGTCTGGCCGTGCTGGTCTTTCTGGGCAATTTTCGGCTGACCCTGATCGCGGCCGTGGCGATTCCCATCAGCTTGGTGGCCACTCTGGCCTTTATGAGTATGCTTGGGTATACGCTCAATTACATGACCCTGATGGCGCTCTCCCTGGCCGTTGGAATTGTGGTCGACGACGCAGTCGTGGTGCTGGAAAACATCTCCACCAAGCTGGAGCAAAATCCTGGCATGCAACCGGCCGAAGCCGCCTCCACCGGAGTCGGTGAAATTGCCTTCGCCGTGCTGGCCACCACCCTGTCGCTGGTGGCTCTCTTTGTCCCCCTGGCCTTCATGCCGGGAACGGTGGGAATGTACTTTCGCTCCTGGGGTATCACCATCGCCGTGGCCATCTTGCTTTCGATGGTGGTTTCCTTCACGCTCACGCCCATGTTGTGTGCCCGCTGGCTCCAGCCTGGGCAGGCACAGAAAGCCGAAGCCCATAATCCCTGGTATCAGCGCCTTTATCTGCAGATTCTGCGCTGGTCCCTGAAACTGCGCTACTTGCTGCTGCTGGCCAGTGGCGGTGTGTTTCTTCTCTCAGGGCCTCTGGTGGCCAGGGTGGGCAAAGAATTCACCACCAAAGAAGATCAAGGCAATTACACCATTACCTTAAAGCTGCCGCATATCTGGACGCCTGAGCGGGCGGCCGAAGAGTTGCGACCCTTGGAGACCGAGCTGCGCCAACTTCCCCAGTTGGAAAACGTGCTGACCAGCTTCGATCCGGTGACCTGCACCATCTTCGTGAGTCTGGAAGATTTCGACAAACGAAAGCCCTACACGGTTTTTCAATCTTCTCAGGCGGCCCGAGAGATCCTCAGCCGCTATGCCATCTTCTCTCCGTCGATTGCTTTGGGGGATAGCCCTCCAAGCGATGTGGACTTTACCATACTTGGAGAGGAAACGGCGGAGCTCAACAAGTTAGGCCAGGGCGTGCTTCAGCGGCTGGCCAAACTGGCTGGCGTGGTCGACCTCAATCTCTCGATCGAACCGGGCCAACCGGAGATTCTGGTGCACCTCGACCCAGACCGCAGCGCCGATCTGGGCGTCAGCGTACGAGAGGCTGGAGACGCTATCCAGGCTGCCGTGGCCGGGCTCAAGGTGTCCACCTTTCAGGTGGGGAATCGCGGCTACAACGTGCAGGTGCAGGTG
Source organism: Vulcanimicrobiota bacterium (assembly GCA_022842865.1). Classification (GTDB taxonomy): domain Bacteria; phylum Vulcanimicrobiota; class Xenobia; order Xenobiales; family JADMJV01; genus JADMJV01. Next base: position 9,907 of record JALHOV010000093.1, read on the forward strand.
CTTCCCAGCCAGCGTGCTCAACCCCAGGATGTCGCCGCTATCCTGGTGCCGAGCAGTCGCTCTCCGGTCGCTCAGGTGCCGCTCTCCCAGGTGGCTACTCTCTCGGTCGTTCCGAGCACCTCCAGCATCCGGCGTTATCAAAGGCAGCGCAAGGTGAGCGTGCAGGCCAACCTGATTGCGCCGGCCAACCTGCAAGAGGCCATGACCGCCGCCGACAAGGCTCTCAAAGAACTCAAGCCTCCGCTTGGATACGGGCCGATCGCCACCGGCGATGCCAAACTGATGGCGGATACCGCGCTGGCGGCCTTTCAGTCTTTCCTCCTGTCGGTGCTCTTCATGTATATGATTATGGCCAGCCAGTTCGAGAATTTGCTGGAACCGGTGCTGATTCTCTCCACCCTGCCACTGGCCGTTCCTTTTGCACTTTTTTCCCTGGTGGCAGCCGGGATGACCTTGAACATCTTCTCGGTGCTCGGGCTCTTCTTGCTTTTTGGCGTGGTCAAAAAGAATGCCATTTTGCAAATCGATCGAACCAACCAGCTGAAAGCCAGCGGTTTGGCCTCGCGAGAAGCAATCCTGGAGGCCAATCGGGACCGCCTGCGACCGATTCTGATGACGACGATTACTCTGGTGGTTGCCATGATTCCCGTGGCCCTCGGCGGTCCTACCGGCGCTACCCGAGCCCCCATGGCCATGGTGGTGGTGGGCGGCCAGAGCCTCTGTTTGCTGCTGACGCTGGTGGTCGTACCGGCGGGCACCCTGGTGCTCGAGGATTGCCAGCGCCTGGGCAGCCGCATGAAGTCTTGGGCGCAGTCGAGGAGGAGGTAAGGTGAGGCTCTGGACTTGTATCATGGCCCTGAGTCTTTGGGGTTGCGCGCCCTCGTCCAAACCTGCGCCTCCGCAGCCCGCGCGGCCCGCTCCGCCGACGATGGGGATCGAGGCCGCTCAGGTAGAACGCAAATTGTCTACTCCCCAGGTCTCCATCAGCGGAACTCTGGTTTCGGACCGACGCGTGGAGTTGGCTTCGGCGGCCTCCGCTCGAGTGGACGAAGTCTACGGCGAAGTCGGTCAGTTTCTTCCCCGGGGAACCGTGGTCGTTCGCCTGCGACCCCTCACGGTCGAGCGCCAGAAGCGGGTTTCGCAGGCGCAATATTTGGAGCGCGCTTTTCAATCCGGCGTGATCGACAACCGGGGAACTTTGCGCAAGCCTGATCAAGTGCCGGATATCCGCAAGAGCAAGGGCAATCTGGATTATTACGCCAAGAACTACCAGAGCCGTCTGCAGCTCCGCCGCGACGAGTTGATCAGCGACCAGGACGTGACCGACGCGCTGCACAGTTACAACAACGCCAAGGCAGATTACGAAGGCGCCCTGCAAAACTACCATCAGTCGGTGGCCCAGGTGACGGCCGGCCGCATCGAGGTCGAAGTCGAGGCCGAAAAGGCGGCAGATTACGTCATCACGGCTCCGTTTGACTCCTACGTTCAGGAGCGTAAGGTGACTGTGGGGAGCTACGCCAATCAGGGCCAGCCGCTAGGAATGACTTTGGTGAGCGCCTCTCCGCTTTTTGCGGAACTGGAGGTCCCTCAGCAGCAGGGGCCCCTCTTGCACACGGGCGAGCGCGTTCAGATCCAATGCGACGCCCGCCCCTCCCAGAACCTGACCGCTTATGTGGAGAGAGTCAGCCCCGACGCCGACCAGGAAACCCGCACCATCAGCGTGCAGGCCCGCCTGCAGAGCCCTCCTTCCTGGCTGAAGCCCGGCATGTTCGTGACCGCTCAGCTGCAGACGGCAAGGCCCGAAGAAGTATTGCGCGTGCCCGACGCCGCCGTGCTCACTTTGGGAGGCAAGTCGTTTGTCTATGTGCTGCAGCAGAAAGGCTCGTTGTGGCACCCGCAAAAGCGCAGCGTCCAGGTGGGCCGAAGCCAGGACGATTGGGTCGAGGTGCGCGGTCTTTCGGCTCGGCAATGGGTGGCCGCTTCCGACCTGACCAGCTTGCAGCCGGGCACGGCCGTCAAAATTTCTCGAGAACTCCGTCCTCAGCCTTGAACTGGCGCCTTTTGATGGTGCTCCTTTGGCTGGTGAGCTGGGCTCTGGCAGCCGAAGAGCCGACGCCCCCGGCCCTGGAAAAGCTGATCAACCAGCAAGACGGGCAGCTGTTGCCCGTCCTTCGTGCGCTGCCCGGCAAGCCGCTCACGCTGGAGGAGTGCTACGAAATCGCCCTCGTTTCCCATCCTCAGCTCTCCGCTCAGCGGGCCCAGGTCGATCTGGCCCTGGCCCAGGCGGACAACGCCTGGTCCCGCTACAATCCCACCCTGGCTGGGACCCTCAATCGCACCTGGAACACTGTCAGTCCCTTCGCCTTTCCGATTCAGGTGACCAACAACCAGACTCAGATCGGCCTCAACGTCACTCACACTCTTTGGGATTTCGGTCAGCGCCAGGCGCAGGCCGAATCGGCCGAGTGGACCCTGCGTTCGGCTCATTTCGGCTTTCAGAAAGCGCGGCTGGACCAGTTCCAGGCCGTGCAGTCGGCCTACGTTCAGGTGCTCAGTAACGAAATGAGCGAGGCCATCCAGGCGGCGAACTATGAGCGCACCCTGTTTATGCAAGACTTCGCTACCCGACTCTATCGGGCCGGGCAGAAGTCGATGATCGACGTCAGCCAGGCCACCACCCAGACGGCGGCCGCTCTGGTGGAACTACAGAATGCCAAGAATCAAGTTCAGAACGCTCGACTGGCGCTGGCCCAGGCGGTGGGGGTCGATGGTCAGCAGCTTTTAGACCGCCCGCTGACCTCGATTTTGGAATCTCCTGTGACCGTGGCAAAGCGAGAGCAGGCCCTGGTCGACCTGGAAAACAATCCCGGGTTGCTCAATCTGGAGACCCAGGCCCTCTCTCTGGAGTGGAACGCCGAGTATCAGTTGCGGACCAACAATCCCACCGTTTCCGGTGGCATTCTCTGGGGTTTGCAGGGAATGAATCAACCCGAGGCGCGCTTCTGGCAAGCCGGCCTGTCGGTCAGCGTGCCCTTTTTTAACCCGGGCGTGCCCTCCAGCGTCCGGCAGTTTCGGGCTCAGGCCGCCCAGGTGCGTTATGTTAAGGACAACACGCGCCTGCAGTTGCTGCAGCAACTCGACACCGCCTACTCCGACCTGGCCTGGGGCGAAAAGCGGGTGCAGGCCGGGAAGCGCGAGGTGGAGTTGGCTCTGGCCAACCTTGCCCTCGCTTACAAACGCTATCGGGCCGGTCTGGCTGATATCACCGAGCAGATCAATGCCCGAGCCTTTGTGAACTCCGCTCAAGTGGATTATGTGTCGGCTTTTGTTTCGCGCAAGTTGGCCGAGGGCCGGCTGCTGCAAGTCATCGGGCAGCTGCCGCTGGCCCCCCAGTATGATCCCAAACGCCCGCAAATCCCGGTACCGGCCTTGCCGCCCTTGCCCAAGGGAGTTCCTCCCAGCGCTCCGGACCGGCTCGGAGAAGACGAACGCTAGAGCCTGCTTATCTTCGCCTGAAGACCGGGTCTTTGAGGGCCAGTTGGTCCAGGTATTCCTCGGTCTTATGGGTGGCGAAGGAACATCCCCCGCGGGCATAGGCGACACACAGCAGGACGTAGCCGGCTTCCAACTCGTCCTGGCTGAGATAGCTTTGTTCGGACTGATCCGGGGCCTCTCCCGAGAGATGTCGGGCTACACAAGCGGAACAGGCGCCGCCTCGGCATACAGCCGGCAGGGCCAGCCCACAGGCGGAGGCGCTGTCCAGAATGGACAAATCCTCAGAACACTCGAGCTCGGTCTTCCCGGCCGGGGTGATCAGGGTGACGCGATGGGTAGCCACAGTTTTCTAGGTTCGGTTTTGCCCGGGCTCTTTTCCTCTCAGCCGGGGCTCAGGGCAGCCACCACATCGTCGTGGCCAGCTTTTTCGGCCAGTTGGGCCGGAGTGCAACCGTCGTTGTCCTGGGCCTGCGGGTCGGCGCCCTTGCTGAGCAGCATCTGCACCATGCGCACCCGCGCCTGCCCTTCCAGTCGGTCGCTGGTCACGGCGCAGGCCCAGTGAAGAGGGGTGCGTCCTTGCTCGTTGCGGACCGACAGGCTGGCTCCCCGCATCAACAGCAGACCGACCAGGTTGCTATTGTTGTTCTGAATGGCAAAATAGAGCGCTGTAAGACCTCCGTCGCAGGCGTCGTCCACGTTGGCTCCCTTTTTCAGGAGCAGATCGGCCACTTGCATCACGCCCGAGATGGCGGCCACGTGCAGGGGCGTCAACCCGTGAGGACCTTTCACGTCGGCTTTGCCCGGGCGCAGCATGGCGGCGACTTTCTCGCTGTCGCCTACACGGGTGGCTTCGTGGGGGCCGGAGAGATCGGCTGGGAGTTGAATCAGACCCGATCCTTCCATCTCAAACGCGGGGCGAGCCGGCCGGGCCGGCGCTTCTTCCTCGAACCGAGCAAAACCGGGTCCGGAAAGCTCTCCGGGATGGAGGTCGATTCCTTGCAGTCGTAGCTGGTTTGCCCGCTGAGCCAGCGACACGATGGTCTGGGCGTATCGGGCGAAGGCCAGCGCGCCGAAAAGGAAGGCACTTCCGAAGAACAGTAGCATGAATCCCGGCAAGATGAGCATCGAAAAGGGCGCCAGGAAGCAGCTGACCAGGGCCAGCAGTCCGAAGCCGGCTGCCGAGTTAAAGCGACCGGCGAGTTCCGGGGCCTCCAGATCCTGACACAGGCCATAAAGGAAGGCGAGATAGGCCAGCAGCCCCACCAGGCTCATAATCGAGCCGAGCAGCCCGCCGCCCAGGGCGAATTGCAGCAGACTCAAACCCATGCAGACGCCCAGTTTGGTCTTGGTTTCCGGGGCCAGCGGGGTGAAGAAGCACATGATCTGGCCGACGAAGGCCAGAATGAGCAGAATCCAGATGATGAGCATCATGGCCACCATGCTGGCCATGGCCGCGCCCAAGGCGTGTCCGCCGCCTGCTCCGAGCAAGGCGAACAAGACACCCAGGAGGATCAGTGCGAAGGGTCCGACCGTGCCCAGGGCGATGAAAGAAAGGGCCACGGTCAAAAGGCCCAGATTGGTTTGACGTATCATCTGTTTATCTTAGGGCATAGTTGTCTGTGAAGCCCACTACAAACGGGGGTAGTATTTTTACACCAGCACCGTGACCGCTTCGAAGGCAGGGCCGCCCTCCAACCAGTCGGCCACCATTCCCTCGAAATTCTGCTGCAGGGCGCTGACCGCCAGGCCCAGCACCACCGGTCTACAATCGATACCCAGCTCGGTGAGGATGTTGAGCGTGGCCAATTGAGGCATGCCGGTGAGACCGTAGAGCTCCAGACTCATGGGCACACCCAGCTGGGCGTCCTCTTCGTCCAAACGCTGCTGGCAAACGGCCACTTCCCGAGAATGGTAGCCGCGACAAACAACCGGACGCTGCGCGTAGACCGAGCACTGGCCTTCCACCAGCAGGGGACAGGGTTGGAAGACCCGCTCCAGGTCCTGGCGACGCCGGCTTTCCAACCGGTAGTGGAAAGGCTTGGACAAAATGGGGGCGGCCGCTCCGATGGCATCCAGGATGTGCACGCGCACGGCCACGTGACAGCAGAAGGCGCAGCCGGTCCGACAATCGATTTTGGGTTGGAACAGGTCTCGTCCCAGCACCCAGGCTTCTTCGCTGGCGGCGTGCACGCTATGGCACAGCCGCAGCGCTTTGCGCGCCGGATCCTCAGGCAACTGGAGAATCTCCAGTGCGCGCGTATACTGCCGCTGATAAACCGTGTCCACCAGTTCGTTCTGGGGGGTATCCCGGCGAATGGCCGGGCCCTTGGACTCAATCATGCGCCCCAGGCGCTTGCGCATGGCCCGATTCATTTTGGGAGAAGAATGTCTTGTAGGGCCAAAGGTGCACCGGCGTCGTGTTCCAGGTAGGTGGTGACTTCCTGGTAGCCGTTCTCATAGGGTTGCTTGTGGACGATCAGGCTGCGCTCGCGCAGGTTCACGATCCAGTACTCGGGAAATCCGGCCCGCCCGTAGAGTCGCGCTTTCTTGATGCGGTCAAAGGACAGGCTGCTGTCCGCAACCTCAACCAGCAAAAGAGCCTCGGTGGGATGGTCGGGGCTGTCTAAATGTTGAGCTTCTGTTACCACCGCAAAGTCTGGCTCCGGCTCGCTATGGTCTGCGATGACAATCGGACTTTGAGGCCGGACAACGTAGCCGTCGGTGTAGCGCTCCACCAGCAGGCGGTTCAGTCGAGCGGTCGTGTAGGCGTGCAGTTTGTTGATGGCGGCCAAAGCCAGAATCTCCCCTTCGATCAATTCCACGCGCGAATCTTCGGTCAGAATGCCGGTGTCGATCATTTTTCGGTAGTCCTGGCGCGTGAATAGATGAGGCTGAGCGAGTTCCATAGCCTGGATTATACCACGCCCGTGTAGACCCGTGGCAGGTGGGCTGGCAGGCGGGTGACCACTTCGTAGTTAATGGTGCCGATGCGCCGGCCCCACTCCTCGGCGCTGACCTGGTTGCCGCCCTGGCGGCCCAGCAGCACGACCTCGTCCTCCAGCGAAACGTCGGCTATGTCGGTCACGTCCACCGTGACCACGTTCATGCAAACGCGTCCCAACACGCGGGCGCGCCGGCCGCGCACCAGCACCTCCCCGCAGTTGGAGAGGTGGCGGTCGTAGCCTTCGTAGTAGCCAACCGGCAGAATCGCCAGAGTGGTCGGGCGTTGGGTTACAAAGGTGCAGCCGTAGCCGATAGAACTGTCGGCCGGCACCTTTTTTATCTGGGCAATGCGCGTCTTGTAGGTTAGAGCGGGCAAGAGCAGGTCGTCCAGTTGCGGCGTCAGACCGGATTGAAAGTGGAGGTTCAGTTCCTGAAAGAGGTTGTGGCCGCGCGACAGCAGCAGCAAGCGAGTCTCCTCCGCCGGCCACAAACCATACATGGCGATGCCCAGGCGCACAACGTCCAGGCGAGCCGGCTGGAGCAGCATGCTGGCGGCCGAAGCCGACAGGTGGGCGATCTCAGGGTGGATGCCCAGGGACTCGGCCACTTGCTGGACTTCCTGAAAGCGTGTGAACTGCTGCAGCGTGTAGCGCTGATCCAGCCCCTCGGCATCGGCCAGATGGCTATACAGGCCTTCGATGTGCAGGCCGGGCGTGTCGCGCACCTGGCTGAGGAATTCGTGTGCATGGTCATAAGGGAGAGCCAGACGCCCCAGGCCAGTATCGAATTTGATGTGCACCCGAGCGGTCAGACCGGCAGCCAGGGCCGCTTCAGCCACCTCCGCGAGCACTTCTCGGCTGTAGATGGGCAGGCTCAGTCCGGCTTGCAGGGCCGCCGCCAATTCGAAGGCAAAAATCGGGCCCACGATGAGCACCTTGCAGGTGAACCCGGCTCTGCGCAGCCGCAGACCCTCGTCGATGTTGACCACCGCCAGGCCCCAGGCGCCCTCGTCCACGGCCACTCGGGCCACCGCTTCCATGCCGTGGCCATAGGCGTCAGACTTGACCACGGCCATAAAACGAGCCGGCGCCGCCCACTTGGACAAACGCCGGAGGTTATGACGGATGGCTCCTAGATCGACCTCGATCCAGGCTCTATCCTGCGACGTCCCGCGTAGCGGGCTACGCAGGGCTGGGGCTAAGTTATCCATCAGCCCGTGGGCGCATCAGGGGAAACAGCAGAATGTCGCGGATCGAGGTCTTGCCGGCCAACAGCATGATCAGACGATCGATACCGATTCCGATGCCTCCCGTGGGCGGCATACCGTATTCCAGGGCCAGCAAGAAGTCCTCATCCACCGGGTGCGCCTCGGCATCGATGTCTTTGTTCGCCTGCTGGGCTTCGAAGCGCCCGCGCTGGTCATCGGGGTCGTTCAACTCCGAGAAGGCGTTGGCGATCTCGGCCCCGCACACGAACAGTTCGAAGCGGTCGGTGAGATCCGGGTCATTCGTTTTGCGTTTGGCCAGCGGCGACAACTCGATCGGGTATTCGGTGATGAAAGTGGGCTGGATGATGTGAGGCAGCACCGTCTCGTCTACGATCTTGTCGATGGCATGGGCCACGGTAGTGGTCTTGGCGTCCAGGCCCAGCTTCAGCTCGCGGGCCTTGGCAAAGCAAATGTCCGGATTGCGCAGCTCGTGAATGCCCACGCCAGCGTGTTCGCGCAGCAGCGAATCCATGGTGGCGCGCCGGAAAGGCGGGCGCAGATTGACCGTGTTGCCGCCGAACTCGACCTGATCCGAGACCAGCACGTGATCGCAAAGGTGGCCGAAGATGCCTTCGGTGAGCTCGATCATGCCTTCGAAATCCGAGTAGGCCTCATACAGCTCCATCATGGTGAATTCCGGGTTGTGGCGGGTGGAGATGCCCTCGTTGCGCCAGATTCGCCCGATTTCGTAGACTTTCTCCAGACCGCCCACGATGCAGCGCTTCAGATAAAGCTCGGTGGCGATGCGCATGTAGAGCTGCATGTCCAACGCGTTGTGGTGCGTCATAAAGGGGCGGGCCGACGCGCCACCGGCCAGGCTGGCCATGGTGGGCGTCTCCACTTCCATGAAGCCCAGGCTGTCCAGATAATTGCGGATCGCACTGATGATGCGGCTGCGCAGCACGAATGTATTGCGCACTTCGGCGGACGACAACAGGTCAACGTAGCGCTGGCGATATTTGGTTTCCTGATCTTTGAGGCCGTGGAATTTTTCCGGCGGCGGGCGCAGGGCCTTGGAGAGCGGCACCCACTTCTCGACATGAATGGAGAGCTCGCCCCGGCGGGTGCGGAACACCTTGCCGGTCACGCCCAGGAAGTCGCCGATGTCCAGGTTGTTGAGCAGATCGTAGCTGTCTTCCAGATCGTTCTTGCGCAGATAGCACTGGATGCGACCGCTCAGGTCGGTGACGTCGATGAAGGTGGCCTTGCCCTGGTGGCGATGTGCGGTAATGCGCCCGGCCACGGTGACGATCGGGCCTTCTTGCTCGGAAGTGAGCTCAGCGAATTCTTGATGGATGGAATCGGCGGTGCGGTCGCGATGATAGCGCTGGCCCCAGGGATTCACGCCGGCCGCCTGGAGATTTTCCAGGTGCTTGCGCCGGTGAGCGATCAGCTCTTCCAGACTAGAAGTTTCTTCCTCGACGGGGTTCGACATACATTTACTCCTGCAGCGACAGAATTCGCGGTCTC
>JALHOV010000094.1:0-12151 GCA_022842865.1 Vulcanimicrobiota bacterium
ATTCGTTTTCCAAGCGAATTTGGAACTGCAGTTCGTCCGCTTGGACCCAGGCTTCGAAGCTGAGCACGGAATCAATTCTCAGGGTCTCCAATTGAATCCCGCGCACGCAAAAATTGATCTGGCCCTGGCCGAAACTGGGTAGCAGCTGACGGCGTTCTTGAAAATTCTGGCGGCGACAGAACTTCAGGTCCTCGAGAAGGTAATGGAGTTCTAGCACCTTGAGCGAGCTGATCTTCTGGAAAAGGCGCTTCTCCCAGCTGCCGCTCTTGATGAAGATGCCCTCAGGTACAAAGTCTTCCAGAGGTTTTTGGTCTAGTGCCACCAGGCACAGAGTTTGGCCCGGCTCCAGCGCCAGCAGCTGAAAGAGTGAATAGAGTTGCCCGTGCCAGTCCTGAAAAAGTAGCGTCTTGGCGAAATAACTGTCCTGGGGGCGCTGCGAGCGGCCCAGATGCTCCACCAGATAAGTTCGCAAAGCTCCCTGAGGGGCGTTCTCGCCGGCCATTTCGCGCACCAGCTCCTCGAGGCTGTGCAGCCAGCGCGGCTCCAGCTCTTGCCAGGCTCGCTCGCTGATGTCATCCCACAGTTCGTTGATCTGCGGCTCGGCGATTTCGCAGACCAGGCTGAAGGCTACCTCAGGGTGGACCAGTTTGCGAGTGCACAGCAATCGGCCCTGGTGCAACAAGGCGACGCTGCCGCCCGGGCTGGCCCAGTCGTCGGGAATGCCTAGCAGCCACTTGCCCGCCGTCTGTTCATAGGTTTTCCGGGCCAGCCAGTTTCGCTGCGACAGAGTCAGACCACTTTCAGGTCGCTGGCTCCACTCGTGGTGGTTCAGCTTGCGGCGCAACTGACGGAAGATCACGTCCCCTGCTTGTTGGCACTTGTATCCGAGTTGCGCCTGCAGGCAAGCTCGCATGGCTGTCGAGGTCTCTTGCAGGATGGTTTCGGGCAGATCGACGGGGGCCCGTTCACCGCAAAAGTAGACGGGTTCGTTCTGGGCGGCCAGCTGGCTGATCGACCACGGGCGCCCGCGTTGGTCCGTGAACAGGGGCATGTCGCGTAAGCGCGGTATAAGCGGTTGCAGCCAGGCGTAGCCGGGGCCGCTCAGGAGTTTGCCGAGGATCTCGCGGTCGCTGACTTTCTCGATGCAGGCCGCGAAGGTGCTCTCAATGCCTGAGGTGGCCAGAGCGTAAGTCTCGTCCTCGACTACGCTCGAGAGCGAAACGTCCAGTCGAAAATCACCATAGCATACGCCATGCCAGGGGAAGGGAGCTGCCACCGGCTTGGGCGGACAAACCATTTCGTCCACCACCAGCTCCAGTTGGCCTGGCTGACCGGGTCGGCACTGACAGGTGGCCGGCAGTCCGCCCAGCTGGCCGGTGGGCGACATGATGGGCATCGGGCAGCCGCCAATGAGCAGTGACTTCCGCGAATAAATGGATTTTTTGGATAGCTGACCGAGAGCGCGGTCCACCAGGCCGGAGGGCAGCCCTTCGAGTTGAATTTCGCGCAGCTTCACCTGCTCCCAGTTCTGTTCCTTAGCGCTCAAGTAATCGTATAGCTGGTTTTTGCCGGACCCAATCCAATCGAATCGGACCAGCTTATGCACCAGCAGAGATTGGGTGGCCGCTGCCAGACGCCGTTGAGGCGAGTGTTCATCCAGCAGCGCGCCCGGAAGGCCCGGTAGAAAATCTGGCTCTAGCGGAAGGTCGTGCATGCGAAGTGTGAGTCGGTTGGCTTTCCATTCCACCTCGACTCCCTCCGCGCCCAAACGGAAAAGGCCACCCACCAGGTGATACAAAAAGTCCCGGTCGTCCTTGAACTGGAAGCGTGAGAGCTTGGATCCCGCTTGCTCTACGTCGAGCGTGAACTCACCCTCACGGTGCAGTTTGCCCTGACCCCGCAAACGATCGAAAAAGCTCACGAAAAATGCCCCAGCATAGCCGTGGCCAGGGTCTCGGCGCGAGTTTCGCGCTCGTTCTCTGGCAGGTGCAAAATCAAGTGTTGCAACAAAATCTGGGCCGCCAGCGGTCGACTCCATTCTTGCAAGCGCAGCAAGTTGGCGCAGGTGGGGTGAGTGACATCCAAGAGCAGGTGGTCGTTCCGATTTCCCGCCTCAAAACAACTGATCAGGCCCACCTTGGAAGCGGCGAAAAGCAGGGGGCCGGGAGCCGGACTGACCCAGCGGACCACCTTCAGCCGCCGTATCCCTAGCGCCTTGCCCAACTGCCGGCAAAGTTCCAGGAGCGGCTCCAAGGATTGGTCCGGCTCACAAAGACGCCAGCATTTGTTCGCTTGCTCCAGCGGGAGCTGGCGGTGGCGCAGCCAGGCGGCGGCCGCCTGTGTTAAGCGTAAGACCAGGCGACCCTGGGCGGGGTCGTGCGCCACCCGGCTCAGTTCGTCTGGCTGATCCTGAAAACAGACCTGGGCTTTGCGCAACTGGTTTAGGCAATAGAGCTGGCCCTGATGGTCGGGATACAACGGAATCTCATCGGAGCAGACGCCGATCTTGCCGAGAATTCCCAGCAATTCCCACTCGTCCCCGCCGTTCTGGAGATGCTCGTAGAGCTTGGGTGGATACTGGTTTTTCAGGACTCGCTCTAGAAGAGCTATCCCTTTGTCATAGTCCTCGTTGCGAATCACGTTATCGCGCGTCAGGGTGTGTTCGAAATATCTGGAATCGATTTTGAAGCTCAGGTGGGGAAAGGGGGACTGGGTGCCCTCCAGCAGCGTAAGACCCTGATTGTAGTAGCCATAAAAACACTCGCTCTGTCGGCTCAGTGCCAGCACCAGGCGGGTGCCGGCTTCCTCGTGGCTGACCTGGACCGGCTCCTTGAGTTCAAAAGACGAGCGGATGGGCTGGCCGTCCACAAAGATTTCCACCCGACAATGGCGGCACCAGAAGCTCAGCGTTTCGCGAACTTTGTTGCGCAAGCTGGAAATCTCATAGCGCTGGTCGTCCAGGTAAAGATGGACGGTGGTGCCTTCCACGCCGTGGGGCAATCTGAGCAGCTCAAAAGAGCGGTCGGTTTTGAAAAGCACTCGCCAGCTTTCCCCCTGCCGGCCCGTATCCACTACCACGGCCAACGGCTCCAGGGCGAAGACCGAGACAAAGCCGATGCCGAATTTGCCAACCTTGGTCAAATCGCCCTCCTTGGAGGAGGCGAAAAGGCGCGTTAGCTGGGTTTCGATGATGTGCTCGGTCATCCCATCGCCCGTGTCGCTGACCGACAGGCGAATCCCCTCGGGCTCTTTGGCCAGGCTGACGTCGACCTGATTGGTGCCGGCATCGATGGCGTTTTGCACCAGTTCGCGCAGACAGGCCAGCGGTTGGGCAAACTGGCGGACCAGCATATCCAACGCGCTGCCGGCGGCTTTGATCTGAGGTTTCTTCTTCTTGCCCATAGATAACAAAAAGGGGCCGGTCTTCCGGCCCCTTTCTAGTGGAGCTAGCCGGCTACGCTGAGCTGGCGAACTTCTTCCATCTTGTCATCTTTCTGGATCTTATCGACCACTTCGATGCCTTCGATTACTTTGCCGAAGACGGTGTGAACGCCGTCGAGGTGGGACTGAGGTGAGTGGCAGATGAAGAACTGGCTGCCGCCCGTGTTGGGACCGGCGTGAGCCATCGAGAGCGAGCCGCGCTGGTGTTTGTTGGGGTTGATTTCGCAGTTGATCTTGTAGCCCGGACCGCCCGTGCCGGTGCCGTGAGGGCAGCCACCCTGGATCATAAAGTTGGGGATGACGCGGTGGTAGCTCAGGCCGTTGTAGTAACCTTTGTTGGTCAGCTCCAGGAAGTTTTTCACGGTGTTGGGAGCGGCGTCTTGAAACAGTTCGATGATCATTTCGCCTTTCGAGGTCTTCATCGAGATACGCGGGTTTGCCATAAAAAGCTCCAATATAGAAAGTAGTCACTGCGTTTTCCGAACCGGGCCAGGGACTCCTCCCCAGGTTCGGCGAAGGCAGCGCCCGTGTTCGGCTCCCTACGACCGCCCAAAGACCGCTTTAGCGAGCATCAAAAGGAACTCTACCAGAGTCATTTCTGCGGTCTTTGCCACAGCCTGGACGCTTTTGGCGGCAAACTGGCCTCACTGCTCACCAATTACGACACGACCTTCTTTCTGATTACCCTGGCCGCGCTAGAAAAGTCCGAGGTCATCGAGCGGAAACCTTGCACGGCCGTCTTCTTTCGCAAAGTCCCGGTGCTGCAGATGCCTCTACGCACGCGCAAACTGGTCTCCGCTCTTACTCTGGCCCTGGCCGGAGCCAAGGTCGAAGACGATCTTCACGATGGCGACCGACCCTGGGTGCGCTGGGCCTTCCTGCCGCTCAGGAAAAGCTGGCGCAAAGCCGGTCCCGTGCTGGACGAAGCGGGCTTTCCGCGTGACGCCATCGAGGGATTGGGCGTCTGGCAGCGGGCCGTCGAGCAGGATGCTCTGAGTTTACCGGCGCTGGCTGTGCCCACTCAGACGATGCTGGCTGCTGTTTTTGGCTTTCTGGCCGACTATACCGAGCAGGCTGCGCTCCGGCCTCCTCTCGAAGAGCTCGGGCGAGCCCTGGGGTTGTGGATTTACCTCTACGATGCCTGGTCCGATCAAGGCAAAGACAGGAAGAGTGGCGCTTTCAACGCGCTGCTGAAGTTTCCGATGGCCGACGAGGAGCTGGGAGTGCAGTTGCTGCACGCTCTGCAGCATGCCCGCCGGGCACTGAACCACTTGCCCCTGGGCGATCGCCGGTCTCTTTTGGAAGAGCAACTGAACCGGCTGCGCAGCCTGACTCTGCGCGAGTTTCGTCCCGACGAGGCGCGCTTTTCAGGGCGCGCCTGCTGGATGGGCGCCGGTCTGGCGGCGGCTTCGCTGCAACCCCAGGCGGCAGTGGCCTGCGATAGCTGCGACTGTAGCTGCGATGGTTGCGACTGCGGAGGCTGTGATGGTTGCAGCCTTTGCGATTGCAACGCCTGTGATTTGAGTGCCTGCGATGCCTGTTCGCTATGTAACTCCTGCGAATGCGGTGTTTGCGAGGGGCTGGAGTGTTGCGAGTTCTGCGATTGCTGTGATCCTGATTGCTGCGACACCTGCAAATGCTCATCCAATTGGGACTGCTGCTGCTTTGTCGATTCGCCCGGTCAGGCCAAAGCGGCCAAACAAGAGAAGAAATCCAACAAGCAGCAGATCAAGGACGGCGAGATTCCGGGCGTGGTGACTCGCCCCAAACGCAAATACCCCTGGAGCAAGAAACGCAAGCTGCAAGAAGACCCGATGCCTGGAAAAAACGAGCCCCCTCCCTAGCCGCGCGGGAAAGGCAGGCTGCGCAGGGCTGCGCCTTCGCGCACACGGGCATTGCCCAGGGCCAGGCGTAGCGGGGCCACCAGCTGGCGCACGCTTTCGGAGGCGCGTAACAGATCGGCGGCGTCGCTTACCATACAGTCGAATTGCTCACTGCACCAGTTGCACAACTCTCGATAGGTCTCATCATGAATCACCTTTTTCTGATGGATGTCGGTGCGCCAGCGTGAACTCGAGAGCCACATGGTCACACCCGGAGGCAACGACGTAAACGGTACGCCTTCCAGCTGAATTCCATACTTGACCGGCAGAATCGTGGCCGGCACGTGGCTGTCCACATTCCAAGCCAGCACGCCGCGCACGGCCAGTGCTTGTTCTTGGGAGGGTGGGGGAGGGGTCTGCAAGCCTTCGCGCTGCAGATGGTCCAACCAGGGTTGCACATGCAGCGAAGTGGGCATCGGCAGTCGAGTCCCCTGCTCGTGCCGCCATTGGCGCAGTCCCTGATAGGCCCCGGCAGGATTTTTCCAGACGACCTGGCCGCTGACTTCTTCAACGTTCGCTCGACGCCGTCCCGACTCGGGGTAGAACATCAACTCGCGGGCCGGGTCGGATGATAGAAAGACGCGTTCCATGCGCGGCACGTGCGGCTCCACCCCCACAGCCTTTTCCAACGCTCCCTGCCGGCTGATAGGGAACCGGTCTATGTCCACACGCGGTAAGGCCAATCCGCCTTTGCGCTGCGCCGCCAAAAAGTTCTCGGCGGAACGCTGAGGGGGGCGCAAGTGCAGCAGCGGATTCCACCAGGGCTTCTTGTGAGCATACAAGAAACGTAGCGGCAGACAAGACATCGGCTCCAGGCCTTTCCAGTTGCCCTGGATGCCGTGGCTGTTAAGCAGCAGCACACCCTCCGGCAGCGTTAATTCCATCCCCGAACACCCATCCGCCAGAGCGGCCTGAAAGGCGGTGGCCAGGGGGCCATAGAGCGGATCGGCCATCATTTCGATGTCGTGCAAACGGGCCAGCCAGGGACGCAAATCCAGTTCTTTGCCGCCCAGCCCGAAGATGGCGCGTGCGAAGAGACGCTCCTGGCGTAGTTCCAGACTATGTGCTTCCCACATATGTGCGCCCTGGATCAGTTTCACCAGCCACAAGCCGGCCTCGCGCTGCTGTCGTTGGGCCAGTTTCTCGCGCGCCTTAGCCGCGTCCAAAGTGAAATTCCCGGCCGAATCCAGCGCGCCCTCGGCGCGCAAATCGTGGACCAGCTGCTCGAGCTCAAGATTCACCCGTCCAGGCCTTCGCCACCCCACCCCCCCAAATTCCTTGGGGAAAACTGGTGAAAGTTTTTCCACAAGCCCGGGACCCTGATGAGAAAGGCTTTGTCGGGGTTCAACACAATCTGTAGTGGGTAAAACTTGTGAGTGATACAAGATATGGGTTTTCGGGCTTGACTTTCGAAGGTCAAGACCCCTAGTATCAGGCCTTAAGTTTGAAAAGTCCTCAACGGGCACAGTCCGTCGAGCAAAACTGGAAGGAGTTCGGTTTGGCCACCCCTGCGTTTTTACAGAAAGAACAAGATTTAGTGAGTAAACCTGGTAATCAGTTGACCCCTCTTGGAGAAAAGATCTTTTTAGATCGTTATGCCCTCAAAGACGGAACCAAGCGTTCCCTCAAGGACGGCGATACGGTTGTTGCGGTGGTGGACCAAAAGTCCGGTCAGCGTGAAATCGGCACCGTGCTGTCGGTAGATGGCGCGGAGGTGACCATCCAGTTGCGCGATGAAAGCGTCATCACCTGTGCACTGGAGCACGTCGACAAGCCGGTCGAAACCCGTGTTGAACAAATGATGGACCGCGTCGCCCGCGGCGCCGCCGCGGTGGAGAAACCGGAGCTGCGCGAACGTTGGGAAGCCGAGTTCCGCTGGCTGCTCGACGAATGGAAGTTCTCGCCCGGCGGCCGTATCTGGACCGCCTGCGGGTCCGAGCAACAACTCACTTTTTACAATTGTTACGTCATCCCCAGTCCGGTCGATTCCCGCGACGGCATCTTCGATACGCTCTCGCAGATGGCCGAAATCATGAGCCGTGGCGGCGGAGTGGGCATCAATCTGTCCACCCTTCGCCCCCGCTACGCCTACGTGAAAGGTGTCAATGGCCGTTCCTCGGGTTCGGTCAGTTGGGGAGGTCTTTACTCTTTCGTCACCGGCCTGATCGAGCAAGGCGGCTCGCGCCGCGGCGCCCTGATGCTGATTCTCAATGTCTGGCATCCCGACGTGCTCGAGTTCATCAACTCCAAGCGCGAAATGGGCAAGATCACCAACGCCAACATCAGCGTGGGCATCACCGATGACTTCATGGCCGCTGTCGAAGCCGATGCCGACTGGAATCTGTCCTTCCCTGACACCAACGACCCTGGCTTCAAAGACAACTGGTCTGGGAACATGACCAAGTGGGTCGAGCGCGGCGGCAAGACCATTGTGCATAAAACCGTTAAGGCCCGTGAGGTCTGGAATCAGATCATCGGCAGCGCCTGGGCTTCGGCCGAGCCGGGCCTGTTCTTTGTCGACCGGGCCAACAACGATTCCAATTCTTACTACTATGACCAGGGCGACCTGATTTGTACTAATCCTTGTGGCGAGCAACCCCTGCCCCAGTGGTCGGTTTGCAATCTGGGCCATATCAACCTGTCGCGTTTCGTAGCCGATGGGGAGGTGCAGTGGGAAGATCTTTCCCGCGGCGTGCGCTCGGCTACCCGCTTCCTGGACAACGTCATCGACGCCACTCCTTACTTCTTCAAAGAGAACGAGGCGCAACAGAAGACGGAGCGTCGCGTTGGCTTGGGCACGGTCGGCCTGGCGGAGATGCTGATTCGACTGAACATCCGTTATGGATCGGACGAATCGCTCAAGTTCCTGGATGGCCTGTACAAGTTCATCGCTCGTGAGTCCTACTTGGCCTCCTGCGATATCGCTCAAGAGAAGGGTTCCTTCGATCGTTTCGACGCCGATAAGTTCCTGCAGAGCGGCTTCATGCGCGGTATGCCGGAGGATGTCCGCGAAGCGGTCAAAGCCAAAGGCATTCGTAACGTCACGCTGCTGACCCAGGCCCCGACCGGCACGGTCGGCACCATGATTGGCACCAGCACTGGCATCGAGCCGTTCTTTTTCTGGAGCTACTTCCGCAAGGGTCGCCTGGGAGTTCACGAGGAGAAGGTCAAGGTGGTTCAGGAGTGGCAGGAAGCCCACCCCGGCCAGGAATTGCCCGACTTTTTCGTCAGCGCCATGGACCTCAGCCCGGAGGCTCACGTGCGCGTTCAGGCCGCCATTCAGCGTTGGGTCGACTCGGCCATCTCCAAGACCTGCAACTGTCCATCCGACTTTACGGTAGAACAGACCCGTGAGCTCTACGAGCTGATGTATAAATTGGGCTGCAAGGGCGGCACCATCTACCGCGATCAGTCGCGCGACGAACAGGTGCTCAATCTCAAGCTCGACGATGCCCCGGCTGCACCCGCCCCTGTGGCCGTGGCGCCTGCTCCGGTGGTCCACATGGAGTCGAAGCACGAGCCCAAGATTCGCCCTCGCCCCTACAAGCGCTACGGCGTGACCGTCTCCAAAAACACGCCCGCCGGCACCGCTCACATTACCATGAACGACGATGCGGAAGGGCGTCCTTTCGAAGTCTTCGTCGACATCGGTAAAGGCGGTTCGGATATCAAGGCGATGGCCGAAGCGCTGGGTCGTATGGCCTCTCTGGTGCTGCGCTTTCAGTCCCCGCTGAGTCCCAAAGAACGGGTCAACGAGATCATCAACCAGCTCTCCGGCATCGGCGGGCCTCGCTCACTCGGATTCGGCAAGAACCGCGTACGCTCTTTGCCCGACGCGCTGGCCCAGGCTCTCGAAGAACAATACCTTGAGAGCGCTGACTCCGGCGAGTATGAAGAAGCCCCGCCCATTCATCACGCGACCCCGAAGACCCAGATCAACGCGGACATCTGCCCCAGTTGCGGCAACGTCAGCTTTCAGGCCATCGAAGGCTGCCAAACCTGCTATAGTTGCGGCTACTCCGAATGCTAACCTGGGCTGTGCCCTGAATTGGCTAAAGAAAGCCCCGCGTTCCACCAGGGATGCGGGGCTTTTTTTCGTGGTAGACCTGGCTGCGCTCAGGCCAGATCGCGAGCCAGCCAGTGGTGGAAAGAGTATTCGCCGATTTCCAACGAGGGCGCATAGCGGCCCACGTCATAGCCTTGGGAACGCAGGCCGCGCTGAACGGACTCGCAGATCTCCACATCCTCCAGTTGCACCTGGTGGCTGGCCTCCAGGCTGGTGGCGATGAACTCCTGGCTGCATGATGCGTCGAAGAAATACTCAAACACGGTCTGACACCGCTCTGGACCGAGCGGAATGACCCAGTTGATGTCCAGCACCGGTCCGTAGCGATTGAACATCCAGTTGGGGTAGAGCCAGGCGTAGACGGCCCGGTTGCCCAGGCGTTCGGAGGAAGCGCCACATTCTTGCAACACCAGGGAACCCTCCAGCGAAGTTTGATAGGCGTCCAGATCCAACTGGGCGGCCAGCGCTTGATGAGCCACCTCGACGTGGTAACCGCCATCCAGGTAGTTGTCCACGTAGACTTTCCAATTGCACTCCAGCTCATAGCTCCGGGTGGTCACGTAGCGCAGACCATCCAGCGAAACCCTGCCGGCCAGCGGCTCCAGCTGGCTTAAGAGAGGTTGAGGGTCGGAAGAGAAATTCAACCACACCCAGGGACCCCAGACTTCCAGGGCAATCGGCCGCAGGCCATAGAGCTCGCGCTGAAACTCCTTGACGGCTCCCAATCGAGGGGCCGAGCGCAGGCGGCCGTCGAGGTCATAGGTCCAACCGTGGTAGGGACATGTCAACCGGGCCGCGCATCCCTCGCCCTGAGCCACCAGCGCCGCATGATGGCGGCACACATTGTAGAAGGCGCGCAGGATTCCGTCGCGCGTCACCACCCAGGGCTGATCCAGAAACGAGCCGCTGACAAAAGCCCCCTGCTCGCTTAACTGCTCGACTCGGCAGACCGGCTGCCAGCTGCGCAACAGGAGCTTTTCTTTCTCGGCCTGCAGTATGTCTGGGCGCAAATACCAGCTGGAGGGCGGAGTAGGGGAGGCGGCCATAGGCAGTGTAAGGTCAAATCGAGCGATTTCTTCGGCAACAGAACTCATCCTGATCAACCCCTGGTTTCGTGACTTTCGTGCGACGGGTCCCCGGCCGTGCGCACCAGTTTGCCTACTCGCAGGCGATCGATACGCAAGCCGTCCATTGACTCGACCTCCAGCCGCAGGTTGAATGCCTCAACCACGTCGCCCACCTGGGGCTTGCGTCCCAGATGGCTGAAAACCGTGCCACCGATGGTGTCGTTGTGCTCGTCGTCGATGTGGACGTCGAATTGCTCTTCCACGTCGCTGATGACCACCAGTCCTGAGACCGAGTAGACGTTGTCGCCCAGGGGCACGATGTCTTCGTCGTCTTGGTGAGTGTTGGACTCTTCGACTTCTCCCACGATTCGCTCGAGCAGGTCGCCGTAGGTCACCATACCGGCTGTGCCGCCGTACTCGTCCAGCACCAAAGCCAGACGGGTCCGGTGCTTCTTCATTTCCCGCATCAGCTTGGAGACGCCCTTGCTGCCTGGGACCGCAAAGATCTCGCGCATGACGGTGGTGACAGGAGCGTCCAATCCGCGCTGCTGATTGATGGCGCTGATGACGTCCTTGAGGAGCACTACGCCCTTAATGTCGTCCAGGTTTTCCCCGTAGACGGGATAGCGCTCGTGTCGTTCCTCCGAGGCCAGCGCGGCCAGATCCCTGAGAGTTGAACTGGAAGGAACGCAAACCATTTCCGTGCGGGGCACCATCACCTGGGTGGCCACCATATCAAAAAAGCTAAAGACGCGCGAAACCATCAAGCTTTCGGCTTGTTCCGACAGGCCGGCGGCTTCGCGCAGACCAAGCAGGGCTTGAATTTCCTCTTCCGAGTAGATTTGGGCCGTATGCCCGTGACCGCCGCTACTGGAGCCACGAATGCCCAGTGCGCGCAGAATCAGCGAGGTCATTTTGGACAAGAACCAGATGCCCGGGCGGCACAGGCGCAGGAACAAGGCGGTGGCGGGCGCCGCCGCCAGGGCCACGCGGGTGGGAAACTGAATGGCCAGCATCTTGGGAACCTGCTCGCCGACTACGACATGGAGCATGGTCATCATGGCCAGGCTGAGCAAGGTGAGGGCCACGGGGGAGGACATTCCGGCCGCGCTCAGGGGCTTTCGAAAGAGCGCTTCGCCGGCCGCGCCCAGCACCAGCGAGGCAATGGTAATGCCCAACTGGGCCGCGGCCACGTAATCGTCCACGTTGCGCTTGGCATGCTGTACGTGCTTGGAGCCGCGCACCCCTTCGCGCACCATCTCGTCCACTTTGGTCTCGCGTAAGGCGACCAGAGCGAACTCCAGAGCCACGAAGAAACCGTTGACGGCCAGGAAGAAGACGACCACGCCGAGCAGTGGCCCGATTCCGAAGGAATCAAAAGAACTCGCTTCAGCCAGGCTTAACACGAAAAACTACTTATGTCGCTGTCAGGATTCAAACTACTTCCTCTGTTTTGCAGCCAAACCGGATTTCCTGGTGGGTATTATTTTACTGCTCTGAGTACGTGAATCAGGTCGACCGCACAGAATTTAATGAACCACACCGCAGGGGTGAAAATGATTTGGGAGAGCAGCGTTCCCAGAAACATTCCGCCGAGCAGGAAGACCGCAGCCGCCCGGATGTCTCCGGCGTCCCGGGTGTCCTCGGCGCATTGATCGGTAATGCCCGCAAGGGTCGGGTCGACCACCAGGCTG
>JALHOV010000094.1:12161-18947 GCA_022842865.1 Vulcanimicrobiota bacterium
GACTACGCTGGAGAGCAGCGTGGCCGAACGAGCCGCACCCGGATTGCTGTGGAGCTGAGCTCCAGCGCAAATGGCCGCCATGGTTCCCATCGAGTGGATGGATAGCACCATCACGTTGCCTACCAGGAAAAACCAGGGAATTTTGCGTGCGTCACTGAGCCGGACTCCTAACAGGCCCGGAGGCCTCAAGCAGGCGACGATGGCCGGCCAGTTCTTGGGCAGGCAGCACAGCGCCAGTACCTTGGGCACTGACTGGTGCCGGTCAATTTGATAGATTGCCTTGTTGATCACTTCAACGAAAGTCGGCAGCAGCAACAGTCCAACCAAAGAACCCAGGCTGGCCCCGGCCAGTACCCAACGGAAAAGGGTCTCCAGTTGTTCTACCTGATTTTCTTTGACCAGGTGGTCGGCTGTGGAGCCCAGCAAAGGGCTGTAGAATTGTTGGGAAAGCCGGGTCACCAGGAAGAACAGGTTGTAAACCGCCAGAGCCACCGCAACGTTGCGTGTCACGACAGCCGACACGCGCGACGCGTAGGTCGTGGAGGCCAGCATGGTCAGGCCGGCGTTGAGCGCTACGATCATCCAGATTCCCCCAGCCATGTGGGAGCCCCCCGCGCCAATGGCAACGGTAGCCTTCATGATGACGAAAATGCCGGCGTGCAGCACCAGCAGGCCCAGCAGTCCACCGACAAAGTTGCCCAGCCCCAGGTGTAAGGCGGTGGCGTAAACCTGCTCGGGAGCGCGCTCTTTCTTGATGACTCCGGTGGTGATGATGGCGGCTTGAGGGTCGACCCAGACGGAGAAGGCGATGGCCGCGAAGGCGTTCACCAGGCCCGATAAGAGCAACGCGGTGCTGCTGTACTCCGGGTTGGCGCCACTGCAATAGACGGCGCTCAAGGCGCCGATCGTCCAGACCGCTGTGGCAAAGACGTTGAAAACCAGGAACCCAACCGGGATCCCGGCCAAATTCCCGAGACGCGCCTGCAAAGGGTAACGTCGCACAAACCGTTTCAGGGCGGCGAACCAGACCCTCGGGAGAA
The DNA here is from genome assembly GCA_022842865.1 of Vulcanimicrobiota bacterium. Classification (GTDB taxonomy): domain Bacteria; phylum Vulcanimicrobiota; class Xenobia; order Xenobiales; family JADMJV01; genus JADMJV01. The sequence continues at coordinate 13,202 of JALHOV010000094.1, forward strand.
TAAAGCTCTTAATGCCCTGAGAATTCAACTGCTCTACCAGGTAGCAGAAGAGATTGATGAAGTTAGGGAGGAGTACCCAGGAAGCCAGACTACCCAGGGCTGAACCGAAGACCACCAACTGGATCTGCTGGAGCAGTTGAGTGGTGTCGCCGCTCCTTACTGCTTCGCCAACAAAGCCGGCCATCAGAGGCAGGTAGAACATGTTGGCCAATCGGCTTACCATAAAGAAGATAGAAGAGATCGTGGTGGCCTGAGCTACCTTGCCGGTGATTACCGCCGCTGGGCGAGACGCAATGTTCAAGCTTCCCAGCATGGACACCACGCCCGATATCAGCACCACAAAGAGAAGCCGCCCATCGGAGAGCAGATGAAAGTTCAGCAAAACTTGAATTCCATTCAAAAGCCCCTTGAACTATCCTCTTTTTCGCCCTCCGGAAGGCGATGGGAAGGGATGGATAGCGGATTGACGAACGCCCCGGCGAACACATCCATTAAAAGGTGAGTGTAGTGAAAGGAGTCTCTGTCCACGTGAAGAGATTTACGTTTTCGGTCCTTGTAGGAGCTGCCCTCTTTGCTTCTTTGGCGGGCACCTCTTCGGCCGGCTGGCTTGAAAGAAACAGTAGCGAGATTCGCATTGACGGTAGAATTTACGAAGGACGTTGGCAAATGATCGGCGACCGCCCCTGGGTGAACGTCGAGTCCTTCGGCAAGGCCTTGGGCCTGCCGCGCCGTCACAACGTCAAAAATTGGTATCTGAGCAGCCAGGGCAGCCCCAAAGGCAGCCCCTTCCAGCTTCAGGTTGAGTCGCTCGGCGGCAAACTCCCCACCACCCGTTTCGGTGGCGGAACGTTTGTGGACATGCAGGCTGCCTGCCAGGCTATGAACATTCCTGTGCACATCGACACCGGGGGGCAAGTCTACGAAGTCGGCCAGGCCTACCACGGCGAGTACATGAACGGCGCCTGGGCCCGTTGGTATCACGGCAAAGAGAATAGCTACAGCAATATGCACGGAACCTACAGTTCCAAAGACCAGGGTCACTTCGACCAGCCCCGTCCGGATTATCGCATCCGCGACGGTCGCTGGTAGAAGCAGGCTTTCAAGGAAGGCTCGCCGTCGAAAGACGGCGGGCCTTTTTTCATTAGATGACCAGACATCAATTGTGCCGCCTCTTTGAAGGCGCGCTGGGCCGTCTCGACCCGGCTCCCCTGGTCCGCCAGAGACTGGCCGTCGGTGATTTTTCCCCCGGGCGGGTGGTGGCCATCGGGAAGGCAGCTCAGCGCATGGTGGACGGCTGCCCCGGAGACTGGCCGCGCCTGGTCATCAGTCCTTACCCGTCCAGAGATGAAACCGAGTTTCAGTCAAGTCATCCCATGCTGACCTCCCGGTCGTATGCCGCCGGCGATTTGCTTACAGACTTCGTAGACTGCCAGGAGCCGGTGTTGCTGCTGATCAGTGGAGGCGCCTCCGCTCTGGTCGAAGTGGCGCCCGCCGGACAGGACCGTGAAGCCTGGATGTTTCAGTGGAGGCAGCTTTTTGCGGAGGGCTGCGACATTGTCGCTATGAATCAAGAGCGGGCACGCCATTCGGCCATCAAAGGCGGCAAGCTGTTGAACTGGCTGGCCGGGCCGAGTCTGACTTTGCTGCTCTGCGACGTGCTGCAGGGGCCCCAGTGGGTTGGCTCCGGACTGAGCTGGCGTAACCCCCAGCCCACTCAGCACCGAGTCGAAGTGCTGGCCGACGGGCGTCGCCTGGTGGAGGAGATGGTGCTTTCCCTGGGGGGTTACCGTTGCATCCTCCAGGAGCCGATGGTTGGAACGATGGCCCAGGCGGTCGAGGCAATTCAACGTTGGGCGCCAGCTCCGGGCGAAGCGGTGCTGGCCTCCGCCGAGGTAACGCTGGCTGTTCAAGGCCACGGTCGGGGCGGGCGTTGCCAGCATCTGGCCGCCTCATTGGTCGGGTGGCTACGTGACAAGCCGTATCTTTTTCTGGCCGCCGCTTCCGACGGCGTAGATGGAACCGCCCCCAGTGCCGGCGCCTGTGTAGATGGGTCATTCCCCGATCCCTCTGCCTATCTGTCTCGACAGGACAGCTATCACTACTTCCAAAGCTGCGCGCAGGTCTGGCACCCGGGCCCCACCGGCAACAACCTGAACGACCTGGTCGTGCTGCTGAATCCGAGGAGCTGAGGGGGACTTAGGCCCTCGCAAAAAGAACCCACCGGTCTATATCTCACATTTGGAGGCCCGGATGTCCACCACTACCGTATCCGACCGCGTATTCAATTTCTCGGCTGGTCCCGCAACTTTGCCCCTCAAGGTGCTGCAGGAGGCTCAGGAAAACTTGCTTTGCTTGCCTGGCGTGGGCGCCTCGATCCTGGAGATCAGTCATCGCTCTCCTCCCTTTGAAGCCATCATCGGCAGCGCCGAAGCCGACATGCGTAAGCTCCTGAAGATTTCCGATGATTACGCTGTGCTCTTTTTGCAAGGTGGCGCCACCACTCAGTTCTCCATGGTGCCTCTGAACTTCCTCAGCAAGGAAAAGTCGGCTGACTACATCTTGCAGGGGGCCTGGTCCAAGAAGGCCATCGGCGAAGCCAAAAAATGCGGCAACGTCAACATCGTCTGGGACGGCACCAGCGAGAAGTTCTCGCGCGTGCCCACCCAGGAAGAAATTAAGCCCACCCCGGGCGCGGCCTACCTGCACATGACCTCCAATGAGACCATCGAAGGTGTTGAGTTCCACTATGATCCCAACACCGGCAACGTACCTTTGGTTTGTGACTCGTCCTCGGACTTTATGCACCGCCCGCTGGAGATGAAAAATTTTTCCTTGATCTATGCCGGGGCTCAGAAAAACGTGGGACCGGCCGGGGCCTGCGTGGTGATCATCCGCAAGGATATGCTGGAACAACAGGTGGCGGGACCCCATCACACCATGCTCGACTTTAAGAAAATGGTGGCTGGCGGCTCCATGCACAACACGCCTCCCGTCTTCACAATCTACATCCTGTCGCTGGTGATGAAATGGCTGCTCACCGACATTGGTGGGCTGGACAAAATGCACGAGCTCAACCAGAAGAAGGCCAACCTGCTTTATGACTACATGGACGCCAGCGGCGGCTACTACAAGCCCCACGCCCAGAAAGGCAGCCGCAGTCTCATGAACGTCACCTGGCGCATGCGCGATGAAGAACTCGAGAAGAAGTTCATCAAAGAAGCCAAGGCGGCCAAACTGGACGGCCTCAAAGGCCACCGGGATGTGGGTGGGCTGCGCGCCAGCCTCTACAATGCCTTTCCCTACGAGGGCGTGGAGGCGCTGGTCGGTTTCATGAAAGAGTTCGTCAAGAACAACGGCTAGAGCAAACCTCGGGTGGGTCGCGACTTGAGTTTTCTTCACCAAGTCCGGCCCGCCTGAGGGCAGGAAACCCTGCCCTACCTGGGAAGCAAAGATTTGATGAATACACTCGACCTGCTCTACCGCATTTATCGCGCGCGGTACTCCCTGGATGTGCTTCAGCGTCGCCTGGACTCGCCGGTGAAGGTGGTTTTCCTGGGTGAACACTCCGATACCGAGCGTATGCTGCAATGGCTCGGTGAACTGCATCCCCAGGCTCAGGATGTCCCCGTGGAGCAGCAGAACTGGCCGGTCGAGAAGGAGGAATGGGAGAAGGCAAGCGCTTGCGTGATCCACCTGGGTTCCAGCATGCCTTCGCTGGAGTTGCTGCGCGAGCGCGCCGAGCAGATCCCCGATTCGGTCCCTTGCCTGTGGATCGTCGAGAATGTCGAAATCAAGCTGCCCGAGATTGCGGCCGGAACTTTGCCTCAGGTGCAGGCGCTCGACCCCCTGAACCCCGCTCCTAAATTCAAGCGTATCTTGCCCAGAGCTTTCCCCGGGTTGGCCTTGCGTCTGGCCCGGGACTATTCAGCCTTGCGCTATTCCTACGCCCGCCAGATGATTCGCCGCACGGCCACGCGCAACGCTCGCATGGCTCTGGCCTCGACTCTGGCGGCTCCGCCCATTCCGGTGATCAACACGCTCTGGCGCTTTTTCGCCACCACCGGCGAAACCATCGCCATCACCGCCACCCAGATTCATCTGTGTCTGTTGATGGCGGCTCTGCACTTTCGCAGTCTGGACTTCTTCGACCGGATGGGTGAACTCTGGCCCGTCATCGGTGGCTCCTTCGGCTGGCGCCGAGTGGCCCGACTCCTGGTCAGCCTGGTGCCCGGCCTGGGTTGGCTCAGCAAGGGCACGCTCGCCTATAGCGGCACTTTCCTGATCGGGGAAACCAGTCGCCTCTACTATGAATACGGCCAGCCCGGCAAGGAGGAGCTGCTGCGCGAAATCAAGCGCCGTAGTCAGGAAGAGATGGTCAAGCGCCTGCAGGACGTCGATTCTGATCTGGCCGGGCCCGAGGACGAGTCCGATTCATAACCTGCTCCGAATCCTCATTTTCATCTCGTTTTTAACTGCCTGTTACGGCCATTCCCAGCGCTGGAAACAAGAAGCCGCCCACCGCAAGGTCGAGATGGTCATCGATTACAACGCGTTGCTTGAATATACGCGCGCCAAAGGCGAGAAGGACTGGCTCAAGGTTCTGCAAGAGTTTGAGGGCGTGAAAGGGGTCGCTTTCACGGAACTCAAGCTGGAGGAGCTCGAGGGGTATGGCATCTGCACGGTCTTCTCGGGAATTGCCTTGGGGGCCGATACGGGACAGGGCACCAGCGACAGTCCGCCCCTGCCCAACCCGCAGTTCACCTATCTGGTTCAGTGGTCGCCTCACCGCCATCTCAACGCCGAAAAACTGGCCCTTGCCATCAACGAATCGTTTCCCGGCAAGGCACGGATTTGGGACGCCAGCCGATCGAACAAGATTGCCGGCGCCCAGGTGGTGGAAGTGCAGATGCCGCTGCGCAGTTTGCAGAACACCGGTATTTGCTATCCGGATTGGGCCATTCAAGAGGCCGCCCAAGACGGACTCTCCATCTGGTTGCGGCCTGAAAACAAAGCCTCCACCATTCAGCCGGCCAATATCCAGGCCTACTTCGACCGGCTGGCCTTGAAAAAGCCGGAAGGCATTATCTTCGGAGGTTCCTCCAACGAAGTGGTGGGCTATTCCGATGAAGACGTATTGAAGAGCACCGCTGCGGCGATCCACGATAGAAAGTGGAAGCTGGGCTTTATCGAGTCGGCCAAAGCCAATCAACAAAAGGGTATCGAAACCCTGGTTCGCAGCGCACCCCTGGACACCGTGCGCGTGTTTACTGTGCCTCCTATGCAGCAGGAGAAGCTCAAGCCTGAGCGAGTCGCCCAAATGTACAGCCTGGCCGCGCGGGAGCGCAACCTGACGGTCCTGTATCTGCGCCCCTATGCCTACGACCCGACGCCTGACAAAGGCTTTGAGAACGCCAACCAACTTTTCTTCGGCGATTTGTCCGATCAACTCAAGGAGCGTTTGAGCGACAAGGCCGATCAGTTTGCCAATGAAGTCAGGCTCCACCCTTTCCTCGTCGGCCTGCTGTCGCTGGCCGGATTGGCCGCCTTCTGGCTGGTGGCGCTGGAGTATTTCCCCAAGGCTCCGGCTGTCCTGATCGTCGTCTCTCTGCTCGCCTTTGCCGTCCTGAACGTTGCCCTGGCCAACAAGCACATGTGGATGGCGCTCATGGCTCTGGGCACGGCTTGCTGTCTGAGTTCTCTCAGCGTCATCTCCCAGTTTGACCGCTTGCGCCGAGCCGGCGATGAG
>JALHOV010000095.1 GCA_022842865.1 Vulcanimicrobiota bacterium
TCGATATCCCGCCATAAGGCATCAAAGCGCGCCGCCAGAGCCTTCTCCCGGGGCGACCCCTCACGAAAATACTGGCGCACGCATAACATTCCCTGGGCCAGAAAGGAACTCTCCACCAAGTCGCCGCCGTCATCCTTCTTGCCAAAAGGCTTCACCTTGCCACTGGGACCGTGCAGCCAATGGGGCCACGCGCCATGAAAACGGTCGGCCTTCTCCAAATAACCGGCGATGCGCTCGAAGCGCTCGACCGCCTGCTCTCGAGAAATATAACCCCGCTCCAGGCCCGACAGCAGCGCCATCAAACCAAAGCCGCTGCCACCGGTGGTGACGGTGTCCCGGTCGTTGTCGGGATAGACGTTGTCGCAATGGATGCGCTCGCGAGCCAGACCGCTGGTCGGTTCCGCACCCTCCCAGAAGTACTGAAAGGTCGATTTCTGCACCCGCTCAAAAACCGGATCCACTTCCTGAGCCGCCAGCGGGGCCGCCATAAGCAATAAAGCCAAAAGTCGCTTCATAGAGGCAGGCGGTTCGCGCCCACCCGGCAAATTCATTTCTTAAAGAATCGCAACCTGTGCACCACAGAATTTAACAAAGTTTACACCACATTCACGAGTTCCGGATTGCCAGCGCCGGTACTTATGGCATAATCAACAAAACCCTGATTAGGAGACGCCCATGGCAATCAAACGAGAGGGTGGGATCCCCCCCGCCAACGCAAGTCAGATCAAAGCAAAGCCGGCTATCGCCCAGAATAACCAGGCTCAGGTCGTCAAGCCCGCAGTCAAACCGGAGACGGCCCAAAAGCCGGTCACCCTTTCCAAAGAAGCCGAGAGCGGCGAAAAGGCCAATACTAAAGGCCTGACCGACGCCCTGGTGGGCAACTTCGCGGACGACGCCAAAAAGGGCGAAGTCAAAGACCCCAAGGCGGATCCTAAGGACCCCAAAGCCGGAGACAAGAAAACCCCGACAACCCCGGCCGAAAAGAAAGAAGTTCAACAGAAGATTGATAAGCTTCAGCAAGAGCTGAAAGACGCCCAGAAGCGCGGCGACAAAGATGCCATCAAGCGACTCACCGGCGAAATCGCCGGTCTGCAAAAACAACTGCAGGGCGACCAGCCAGGCCAAGGCGGCGAAACCCCAGGCACCCCGCCCGTAGACGGCGGCAGCAGCGGTGGTGCAGCCCCAGCCGGCGGCAACACCGGTGGCAACAACGGCGGAGCAGCCCCGGCCGGCGGTAACAACGGCGGCGGCGCGGCCCCGGCGGGCGACGGGGGCGGCGGTGGAGCTGCTCCGGCGGGAGGCAGTCCCGGGGCGGGCGGAGCCAACGAAGCGGGCGCGGGCCAGGGTGCCGGCGCGGGCAAGGAAGAAGTCGACCAGTTCATTCAATTCGCGGCCCAGGCTTACGGGACCGATCCCAAGGTGCTCAGCGAAATCGCCCGTCGTGAATCCAACTTCGACACGGGCGACATCGCCAACAACTGGGACAGCAACGCCAAAAAGGGCACCCCCTCCAAGGGCATGTTCCAGTTCATCGAACCAACCTTCAAATCGATGATGCCCCAGGCCAAAGCCGCCAACCCCGGCGCCTGGCAGGGTGTCAGCGAAAACTGGACCGACTGGAAGGCGCAAGCTCTGACCACCTCCTGGGCCATCAAAAACGGCAAGGGAAGCCACTGGTCCACCTATCAATCCGCTCTCAACACCGCCCGCGGCGGCGGAGGCGCTCAGACCGCCTGAGGTCGAGTCTTGTTCGTTCGCAAAGGCGAGGGCCAGCAGCCCTCGCCTTTGTGTTTTGTTCGAGGAACATCGCCCTCGCGAGAGGAAGCTTTTCCTCATGAAGCTCCTGAAACGGCTGTTGTTGTTCTCCCTGCTGGTGCCGGCCCTGGCGGTGGCGGTCGACCTGCGCGGTCGTGCCGTTATCTGCGTACTGGCCCAGGACCAGAACACCTACAAGCAACTATCCGGCCTCATCGCCGAGCGCCGCAACGCTCTGAAACTGGCCTACAACCCGGTCTCCGGCAAAGGCATCGTCATCTACGACAAGCAAGTCTCGCCCCAGGATCGCAAACGTCTCGGCATCGGGGACCAGGCCCTGCCCTGCATGGCCATTGTGCGCATGTCCCCTCAAGCCAACCCGGAAAAGGTGCTGGGCAGCCCCCCCGCCATCCAGCGCAACATGTCGTGCCTTTTTGAAGCCGACCTGATGATTTCCCGCTTGCTCAACCTGGAATCGGAGACCTACTGCGTCCAGCGAACCGGACTGAGCCTTGACACCGTCCGCTACATTCGCAACTTGACCAAGCCCAACATCAGCATGCTCTACTGCGTGGGTCGCAACGAGGAGGAGTCCAATCAACTCGACCTGGCCTTTCTGGTGGCCAGCACGCGCCGCAGCAAAACCCCGCCGACCTCGGTGCACGTCTCCGAAGATGCCCTCAGTGACGACATTCTGGCTCGCCTGGGAGCACCTCGGGGCACCGCTCCCTTTATGGCCGTGGTCAACAACTCCGCCGATGGCAACCCCGTCTCTATCAAAGCCGACAGCCTGATCCGCAACATCCAGGACATTCCTGGGGCAGCCGAAGCGATGTGTGTCTACCAGGAATCGGGCACGATGCCAGTTTCTGTCACAAAAAAAATCCCGCCTCTGGTGTTGGAACGGGGCAACCTGGAAAACGCCCCCAAAGCGGGCGAGAGCTTGAACTATTCGCTCGATTTGAGCAACGTCCGCCCCGGCCCCGATAGCCGACCCGTTATGCAGGTTAGCGCTATCCTGAAAAACTCCAACGGCCTGGAAGTGGCCCGTGACCAGTCCAATCTACCGGTCAGCGTCGCAGATTTCAAAACTCGCCTGAGCGGGCACCTCAACCTTCCCGCCAGCCTCCCATCCGGTGACTACACCCTGGATCTGGAAGTAACCGAGCTCCTTTCCCTGCAACGCGCCACCGCCACCCTGCCGGTAAAAATCACGGGCAGCTCCCAACCCGCCGGCAACACCTCCGGTAATGTGATCACTCAGGCCCAGACCACCAATACCCTGTTGCCCGGCCAGAGCATTATCGTTAAGGGGCGCCTCACCTCCGCCAGCGGCAACTACTTCCTGGCCATCCAGGGCGACGGCAATCTGGTCATCTACAACGGCAACAACCCCATCTGGCAAAGCGACACGCGCGGGTCCAAAGTCATTTTCAGCCTCGACCCCGACGGCTGGCTGCGACTTAAAGACGAAAACGGCAAGACCGTATGGAAGTCCAATACGGGCACCGGCACCTCGCTGGTCATGCAAGACGACGGTCGTCTCGTGATGTTCCGCGGCACCGCCCCCATCTGGTCGGTGGGCCGGCACTAACCAGCCCCGTTGATTTGCTGCTGGCGCCCCTTATCCAGGTGTAGCTCCTCACGGAACTGAGTCCACACGCCGTTCTCGGCCACTGCCTGGAGAACATGGTGGCCTTCTTTGAACCAGGTGTCAATCTCCAACTGGCGTTTTCCATCCAGGTTCGGGGCCATACGCACCAACTGAAACTCGTGGTCTTTGGTGCCGGGGAGCCCGAAGAAAGTCGAGTCTTGATGGGCCTGAGCCATCTGCTGAGCGTCGGCACCGGCCAGATCGGTGAGGAATCCAGGTCCAATCTGATCGGAAATGTAGGCTTCCAATTGCCCGTCCCCGACCAGCTCCTGGCCGTTGGACGTGGCCAGTCGCTCCCCCTGATTCACCTGGTAGGAGTCGAGGCCGGCCAGCTTGTTCTCAAGCTGGAAAGGCGTCAGCTGGGGATTGGCGTCCAGTTCGCCTAAAATTTGCCCGACCACGATCGGGGTGGCAAAGGAGGTGCCGCTATGGACTCCACTCTGGCCATCGTCACTCTTCCAGGCCAGGTCCTCGCCCAGAGCGCGCACTTCCATTCCGGAATGCGGGGAGTTGAGCGAGGATTCTTGCCCCTGCGCATCGTTGGCCCCCACCACCGTAACGTAATCGCACACCAGAATGTTGCGAAAGGCACTGGGACTGGCTTCTACGCCCATCTGCTCGAGCTGGCGAGCGAAGCCGCCGTGGTTACCGGCCGCCACCACATAGGTTATGCCGTGCTGGTGAGCTTCGCGGGCGGCCAACTGGTACTGCTCTCGTGCCTTCTGCACCAGCGGATCCTTGCCGGACACCGCGTCCGCCTCGTCCAGCAGAGCCTTGCAGATCTGGGCCGGAGTTGCTCCTGGTTGACCCAGCGTCTGGGCCACCCCCTGACGGAAGGCCTGGTTATTGACCACACCGTCAAAAATCATTTCCAACTGGCGGGCGGTGGTTTCCCCTTGCGACTGACTCACGACCTGGACCGTCGGTTGTTCCCGCAGGATAATCTCCAGATTTTGGGCCGTGGCAGCGTAAAAGCCGACCAGATTTCGCGCTGTCATGGTGCGAAAGGCGGTCAGAAAATCCAGCTTGTCTTCCTTGATCAATTTGGTCAGGTCGGCCTGGGGCGGCTCATTCTGCAGGCGCTGAATCTGGTCGGACTTCAGCTGGCTGTGACTGAGCAGCACCGATTCCACCGCCTGGCCGTGGGGAAATCCCTTGGGATCGCCATCAAAGTCGTCCAGCAAAGCCACACGAGGAGCGCGCTCACGGGGTTCGGCATAACCGGTGGAGAGAATCTTCATGGACTGATTCTATTCCTAATGTTCCAAGGGCTGTGCCGATCGAGATGTTGCCGTTGCGCCAAAGCCCACCTCACCACGGCTTGTTCATATCCCGGACATCTCCGAGCAGCTTGCGAGTGGCAAGATAGCCTGCGAAGCCGGGGCCGTGCAGCCACCGGTTCAGAGGGTTCCGGAGGTCCACTCAAGGAGTAGACCATGATCAACGCAAATGGATTTCGCCCCAAGGTATTAGCCGTGGGCGTGGTGGGCGCGCCCCAGGTTTCCGGCGACGGTAAAACCGTGGTATGGAATCAGAAAGTCGGCGACAATGTCGACATCTACCGCTATCGCGATGGCCAGATCGATCGCTTGAGCAGCGATCCGCGCCAGGACATTCACCCCACCGTCAACTATGACGGCTCGGTCGTCACCTGGGCCCGCTGGTCCACCCTGGACCCCAACGACAAAACCGGCAACTTCGACGCGATCGCGTGGAAAGAGGGCCACGAGCAAACGGTGGCAGCCACCCCGGCCAACGAAAGCGATCCCCAGATCTCCCCCGACGGATCCAAAATCGTGTGGAGCAATGACGTGAACGGTGGCGGCTACAAATCGGTGCTGCAGTGCCTGGAAAATGGCTCCGTGCGCGACCTGACCGTCGAGTCCGACAACGCCAATTTCCCCGTCTGGGCCGGCAACAACAGCCTGCTGTGGCGGGCCTTCGACGAAAACGGCAGCGATGTCGTGCGCTACCAAGACGGCCAGGCCCAGCGTATCACTTCAGTCCCCGGCCATGAAGTGAAGCCGGCGGGAACGAACGATGGTCAGACGGTCTTCTACCAGGCTGCCGACGAATCCAATGACGACGATCTTTATCGTCTGGACACCCGAACCGGCCAAACTGAGCGCATCGCCGGACTGAAGAAAGTCGACGAAGACTGGCCTTCCGTCTCCTCCGACGGCGGAGTGGTAGCCTGGACCAACTTCGATCGCCGCGGCCTTGGCGAAATTTCCGCCAACACGCAGATCTACGTTCGCGAGAACGGGGAAAACCGCCAGGTGACCTTCGGGCCCGGCCTGCACGGCCAGACCAGCATGAGTGACGACGGCAACAAGATTGCTTTCCAATGGATCAACACGGCCTTCATCGACAACCGCGCCATCGTCATGCTGGAGCGCTGACTCAGCAGCACCACCTAGGCTAGTAGAAGTTCTGGTTGCGGCGGGTCCCGGGGTTACCATACAGGTAGCTGCCGGGATTGTTGTTGTTATAGCCGTTGTTGTTGTTAAAACCGTTTCCGAACTGACCGTTGTTGAGGCCGCCCTGACCGTTCATTCCGCGGTTGGGGTCGACGATGGAGCGGCTGTAGTTGTTCCAGCCGGCCGTCATATTCCGGCGATTCTGCATGTGGGCCTCATCGCGCTGGCGCATCAAGGCCACGCGCGGGTCGGTGCTGGCGTTGCTACCGGCCGGAGTGTAGGTATTGTTGGTGAGACTTGAGGGGTAGGTCCAGTTTTCGGGGCGAAAGCAAGCGAACTGATAGGCCTCCTCGCGAATGGGAGCCGGGGCCAGAGCCTGGGGCTGGCCCTGAGCCTGAAAGGCCGGCTGGTAGCCGGGAGCCGCCGTTGGGGGCGCACTCGGAGTCCAGCTGTCGGAGGGTGGCGCTACAAAAGTGGACGGGGCGCCGGGAGGCGGCGCCGCGAAGGGTAGCGGAACGCCGGTGTTGACCGTAAAACCAGTGGACGAGATGTTCATTGGAAAGAGTCTACTCGCTGAAAGCAACTTTGTTAAGAAACATCGTTCGCATGTTTCTTAACAATTTAAGTCGCCCGTCAGGCTTTTTTCAGGACATCGCTTCCGTTCATACAGTGTTCACAGGCGCTTCCTATAATCAAGGTGCTGTCCGAAGGAGGTTTGACGTTTTGTCTCTCGTTTCGACCGGCCTGAGGACAGGCAGTAAAGGCGGAAAGCGATTTTCATGGGTAGATTCCCTTTGGTCGCTCTTTACCAGGCTGTCTGTCTCGGCCATCTGTCTTTGTGTCGCGTTCGGCATTGGCTTACTACTTCTTGCGGCCCGGTCCATGCACCAGGCCCTGCGACTCGACCAGACACCTGAAGTGCGCCAGCTGGAAAAACCCACCAGCGTGTTTCTCTCCCAAATTGGAGTGCGCGGCCACGTGCGCGTCCTCCAGTCGACCCCCTTGCATCTGCTGGTGAACGTCAACTGCACAGAATCCAGCCGCCAGGCGCTAGAGCGTCAACTCACCAGCCTTTACAACATCCAGGAGGCCCGCGGCGATCAGCTCATGGTCGTCACCAGCCACACCCCTCTGGTATGGCGGGATTCCCCCTGCCTCGCTTACCTTCTGTGCTGCCTGGGCAACGGAGCGCTGGCCCTGGCCGCCTGCGCCACCGCGGTGCAAGCCAGCCAGCGCTGGAGCCGCCGTCCGCCCACCCAGAACCACTGGTTCTCCCGACTGCTCTGGCTTACTCCCCTCGCCACCGGCGCGGCCATTTTCTGGGCGGCGGCGCCTCCCGCCGCTCTGCTCGTAAACGGCCTGGTGCTTCTGCTGATATGGGTCCGACGCCGTCGCACCGGCAACATGCTGCGCCGGCGCACCATCGTCAACGGCAAACAGGAAGCCGCCATCATCATAATGACCTATCCTCCGGAACTCAGCGCACAGGTGTTCAAACACCTGAGTCCTGACGCCGTTCATTCTATCACCCTGGAAATCTCCAAACTGCCCCCCATCTCCCCCCAGGTGCGCGTGCCTGTGCTGGCCACCTTTGACAACTGCCTCAAGCAAGCCCGCCGGGGAGCCAGCTGCGAACGGGTGGAGCCTGAGCTCTTTGCCTCCGTTCTGACGACCTACTACCTGCAATCCCCCCTGAGTGGCGCCCTGGTGATCCCCACCGCGGCCCTCCCGCGCGATCATCAATGGCTGAGGTCTCTCACCGTCGCAGCGCTGGCCCTGATTACGCTTTCTCCGTTGAGCTTGTGCCTGATTCCCCAGCCGCAACCACCGTTGAAGACCGAATTGCAGCGCCTCATCGGCGCCCAACCCACGGCCGTAGCCATCATCGTGCGCAACCATCAGGCGCGGGGCCTGGTCGCTCTGGGCACCGACAACCTCAACGCGCTTCGGCCCCTGGTGGCCGAACGCGCCGCCCAACTTGGCTTCGATCCCTTGCAGGTAAGCTGCCTGGGCGTCACTCGCCGCACTCACTTCCCCTTCCGACTGCTGGGCGGTCTTTTGGGCGGAGCGGCCCTGATAGCAATGTCTATGGCACTGTGGAGGCGCCGCCGAGTGGAAAAACCCGTGGAGAAAAGGGTGGTGGAAGCCGTGGCGGCGCCGCCTCCTCCGCCCCCCAAGCCGGCCAGCCCGGAAACGATCCATAACTTGATGCGGGTAGACGAAGTCAGCATCGAAGTCGGGCGCGGCTTGCTCGGACTGGTGGATCCCAATCAGGGGGCCAAACTGCTCGAGCGAGTCACCAGCATTCGCCGGCATCTCGCCGTGGAGCTCGGACTCGTCATCCCCGGAATCCGCTTTCGCGACAATCTCGGACTCCAACGCGATGAGTATGTCATCCGCGTGCGTGACCGAGAGGTAGGACGAGGGATCGCTCACCCCAACCGCCTGCTGGCTGTCGGCACCGAGGCGAGCCTGGACCAACTCAAAGGCGAACGCGTGCTGGATCCCAGTTACGGTATGCCAGCGGTTTGGATCCACCCCGACCAGCGGGACAAGGCCGAAAGACTGGGCGTAATGCTCTTCGACCAGGTTTCGGTCGTGGCCACCCAATTGACCAAAGCCCTGCGCGAGCATGCGGCCGAAGTCTTCACCTTCAACGCCTGCCTGGAGCTGCTCAAACAGCCCCATCTGGAGGCTAGCTTCGACCTGCTGGAGCGACGAGGCATCGACCGGGTGGTGCTCTGGAAAGTGCTGCGCGATTTGCTGCGCCAGCAGGTTTGCATTCGCGACCTGACCCGCCTCCTCGAAGGCTTGCTGGAAGCGGCCGAAAGCGACATGTCCCACGAACTGCTGGTGGAAATCGCCCGCCTGGCGGTGCGCGACCAAATAGCCCTGGACCTGTGCGGCTCGGATTCCTGCAAACCTCCTCAGGAGCTGGTGCTCTGGCGCGTGTCTCCCGAACTTCTGCAGTTGCTTGAGGAAGGGCCGGATGCCCACGCGGAGTTGCTGGCCAAACTGACGCTGGTTAGCGACAGAATGGCCCACGCCGGTCACCCCGCCGCTGTGCTGGTGGCCCCGGAGGTTCGCGCTCAACTACAAAGCGTCGTCTTGTCCTTGCGAGGAATGCGCGTGCTGTCCACAGCCGAATTGCCGGACTGGGCGCAAGTGCGCTTCTTTTATGGGGAAGGCAAGCTCTAGAGCCTGAAAGGACCGGGGAGTCAATCCCCGGTCCTTTTTTGAGGTCTGGGAAGAGGCCTTTGCACGATTTTTGATAACTCTTCGACTATGAATCAGACGACCGTGAAGATCCGCCCCACCTTTATCAACCCGGCCTTATCCCGCCTGGTGCTATGGCTGCTGGTGCTGGGAATCGCCTTTTGGACCCTTGAGCAAATCAAGACCACCCTGACGATTTTTGGCATGGCCTTCTTGATTGCCTATCTGCTCAACTCGATCGTCACCTGGCTGGGAAAGCGCTATCAATTCACTCGCGGTCGAGCCATATTACTGGTCTATCTGGTCTTATTCACCACCGGCGCGTTGGCCACGGCGGTGCTGGTGCCCACCATGGTCGGTCAGGTCAACGCCATGGTCACCCAGCTTCCCGAGTTCTCCCAGCGCATCACCGCCCTGGCCGGAACTCTGCAAGAAAACTACATCTCACGAGTCCCGACGCAGTATCAAGCCCAGCTCGAGGAAGCGCTGCGCAACAGCGAGTCTTCGGCCACGGAAATGGCTAAATCGATGCTGATGGGAATGCGTAACTTCATTCTCCACCTCGTTTCCGCCGCGTTTCTCATCTTCACCTCGCTGATCGTCTCCATCTATGTCATCCTGAGCTGGGGCGGGATCTGGCAGAGCCTCCTGGATATTCTGCCGACCGGCTACCGGCACGAAATCGTCAATCTGGCTCGCGACCTCAACAAAATTTTCGGTGGCTATCTGAAAGCCCAGATCACCCTGGCCACAACCTGCGGAGTGTTCACTTACGTCCTGCTGATGCTGCACAGTCTGCTGATTCACTCCAACCCGTATGCCCTGGTCATCGCCGTGGTGGCCGCCCTTACACTCCCCATCCCGGTGCTCAACCAGGTGATCCCGCCCATCACCGCCATCATTTTGGGCATGATCAACGTCGGCCATATGGGCTACGCCATCCAACTGGCGGTGCTGGTCTACTCGGTCAACCTGGTGGTCGAGCGCGTGCTGGCCCCGCGCATCATGAGCGAGGCCGTCGGCGTCTCCCCCCTCTTCGTGCTGCTGGCCGCCTTCTCCGGAGCCGAACTCCTCGGTCCGGTGGGAGCTTTAGTCGGCGTCCCGCTGGCGGCCATGATCAAATCCATCTTTGTCTGGTTCCACGGTCGCTTCCTCAGGGTCGACGACGAAGCCGAACAAGCCCACATGGCCTCCCATGAAAGCGAGGAACTGGCCCTTAAAACCCGGCTGCATACGGTAGAGACGCGCCTGGCGGCCATGGAAGAGCGCCACGCCCGGCGCATTTCCGCTCGTCGCCGCCGACTCAGCTAGCGTGAATCCTTTAGGGCCCGGCTTTTCCATTCCCGAAGGCCCTCAGTGGTCACGTCCGCCAGTCCCCAAGCCCTTCGTTCCGCAAGACCGCCTGGAGACAGCCCAGACTCGGCAAACCGGCCTGATGAAGCCCGGTCTGATCAAATCCGGGCCCACCCTTTCTCAGGACTCGCCGCGCCCCTATCCGACCAACCCCGAAGACCTTACCAGGGGCTCAGCACTGGCCCAACTCAGCTCCAAGGCCTCCAACAAAACCGCCGCCCCCATGCTGCCGGCCACCCTCGGCCTGTGCCTGGCAAACCTGGAGAAGCCTCCGCGCGCCGCCGAAGACGCCAACCCCACGCCGGACGGCTGGAAGTTGCCCGCCAACCCCAACTCCACTCCCCTACGCCCCCGCGACCTCTTTGAGATCCCGGTTGGCACCGAAGACCTGGGTCCCCTCAAAATTGTCGCCTCTTCCCACGGCAGGATCCGAGCACTGCGCCTGCAGTGGCCGGAGGAATTCCAAGAACCGGCTTTCGGTGCTCAAAAGGCGGTTCTGATCGACCTGTGCACTCGCCTTCCCCAGGACGTCCTCTTCGAAGTGGTGGCCGAAGGCCTGGCCGCGGCGGCCCTGCCCGCTTTACTGGCCGAATGGGGACTGCCGGCCGAGCGCATCCGCATCCATCCCTTGCACCTGCACGCCACACCCGAGCAGGTCTATCATCCCATGACTATGTGGGCGCGCGACGCAGCCGTCCTCCTGCGCAGCGCCGACGAGCGGGAAGTGCTCTTGCTGCCTCGCTCCTTTCGGGGCGATTGCCAGGTCGATCCCAAACTCAACCGCCACGTGGTGCAGGGCACCGGAGCCGCTCCGGCCTGCTTGTCGCGAACCCTGCCCGACCTGCTGGTGCGTCGCTCCACACTCGGCTTCGAAGGCGGCGACGTCGTCGCCAGTCGGCAATCGGTGCTCATCGGCGGTGAAGTGCTGGCCCGCAACATGAACGAGCTGAAGCTTAGCAAGGAAGCCGTGCTGGAACTCTTCCGCGCGCAATTTGGCCTGCCCGTCACGGTGGTGTCCCCGCCGCCGGAATTTCACCTGGACCTGGGTTTTACGTTTCTGGACGACCACACCGTGGCCGTGGCCGATCCCGCCGAGGGACTGCGGCTGGTCGAGGGCAATCCGGAAATGGCCCGACTCATCCAGGCCACACTGGACAAGGGCGTGGTCGAGAAATACCAGCGCGCCGCCCAGCAACTGACGGCCGTCGGTTACCGGGTGGTTCGCCTTCCTAATTTGTGCGGTGTAGGCCTGAGTACTCCCTACCTTACCTACAACAATGTGCTGCTAGAAAACTACGCCGGGGTCAAACGCGTCTATCTTCCGGTCTACGACGTGCCTGCGCTGGACGACTGTGCGCGCGAGATCTACCGAAGCCATGGCTTCCAGGTAGTGGACATGCCGTCGGCCCGCCTCAGTACAAAACTATGGGGTGCCGTGCGTTGCGCTACTGGGGATCTACGCGTCAGCAATACTTAGCACCAAGTATTGGCGACCCTCTCGAGCCAGCCGGAAAGGGAGCATACTTTCGATAGACCACAAACCAGTAGGGAGATAAAGATTATGAATTTAGTACTGCTCATTTTGGTGCTGTTGCTGGTTAGCGGCGGCGGCTACTACGGCTTTCGCGGCGGCCACTTCGGTGGTGGAGGACTCGGCATCGGCGGCCTGCTGCTCCTGGTGTTGGTGGTCTGGATGTTCACTGGTGGAGGGTTCCGCATCTAAGAGGACCAACCTTACGAAAGGCGCACTCCCAAGGGGATGCGCCTTTTTTTTCTGTTTGCGAGCCTCTGCGCGGTGGCCCTGGCTCAGCCTCGCTGGCAACCCGACCACACCTACGTGTTGGTAGCAAGCATCACCAGCTGGCCGGCCGCCGCCCAGCTGGCCAGCTTCTCCTCCACTCGCCGCGACGAAGATCTGGTGCGTGCCTTTGAACAGGCGGGCGTGCCCCGTTCCCACCTGGTCTTTCTCAAAGACTCGCAGGCCAAACGACCGGCCATCCTGAGCCAGCTGCACGACCTGGCTCGGCAATGTCAGCCCCAAGACAGCCTGCTCTTTTATTTCCAAGGCCATGGCGAACCCGGTCTGTTTTGCACCTACGATTACGAAAGCAAGCGTCCCCAGGAGACCGCTCTGCGCGTTGCCGAACTGTATCCTCTGCTGCAAAGTTGGAAAGGCCAGCGCCTTTTTCTGGTGGCGGACTGCTGCAGCTCGGGTTCGCTGCAGACGGTGGTACGCCAGTTCGAGCAAGGCCGGCCCCAGGTTCGCGTGGCCAGCCTGGCCTCCGCTACGGCCAGCAACCAGTCCACCGGTAACTGGACCTTCACCGAGGGCCTGCTGCGCATTTTGGGCGGCGATCCGCTCATCGACCGCAACCATGACGGCCAAATTTCCGTCAGCGAAGGTCAGGTGTTTCTACACGACCAGATGAAATACAAGGAAGACCAACTATGCAGCCTGGCCCTTTCGCGCAACTTCGAACCGGATTTCCTGTGGCGCGCCGCCAATCCGGCCCCCCCGCCCCTGGCCGGCGCCTATTCTCGCGGTCAAATCCTGTCCGCCCAGGATCGCGAAGGCAATTGGTATCGCGCCGAGATTCTCGACCAGAAAGAGGGGCGCTACAAGGTCCATTACAACGGCTGGGACAGCAAATGGGACGAATGGGTGGAACCCGGCAAACTCAAGCAGCTGGAAGCCAAACCTTTGGACCGACGGGTCGGCTACGAAGTGCAACGCGATCAGAAATGGCTGCCGGCCATCCTGAGTGACGAAGTGGAGGGCTATTTCTACTTCGCCCACTACCTGCACGAAGCCGGCGAACTGGATGAGTGGATCACGGCCTCGCGGGCCCGTCGTCCCAAGTCCACCCCGAGCGAAGCCTATCTATCGGCCCGTCCAGGAAGTCAACCAATTTCCTGGGTTGCCGCCCAATGGCACAAACAATGGTATCGCGCCCGCATCACCGGTCGCAGCGACGGCCTCTTCGAGGTTCTCTATGACGACGACACGACCGGCCGTCTCAGCCTTTCGGAAGTCATCCCTCTCCTACCGGCGAAACCTGGCGAACGGGTATTGGCCCCACGCGAGGCGGGCGGCCGCATGTTTCCGGGTCGCTGGACAGGAGACGGGGTGCAGTGGGAAGATGGCGCTCCCGCTACGGCGGTATCGCCGGAGAAGCTGGCCCCGATTCGTTAGCGCCGCGCCGAGGTTCCTCCTGGACGGAAGTCGAAGCGCTCTTGATGGAAGAAGAATCCACCCTCAAACTAGTGACGAACGCCAGCAAGGTTCCCTGGATCGAAACCGATCTAGAGGTCCGGGTGGTCGACGCTCTGGGTCGCGAATCGATCTGGCCCATCACCCGCGCTTCGATGCAGATCGGGTCGGCCGCCAACCCCCGGCCCAACGACATCATTCTCGACGGCACCGCGGCGGCCGAGCGGCAGGCCGTCCTGCAGGTGCGCAACCAGAACGTCATGTTTCTCAATTTCGACCAGAGCAATCCGGCCAAGAAGGCCGGCCGGGGTATCACCTACTGCGAATTTTTGCCGGACGAAGAAATTGAAGTCGGCGGCTACCGCCTCAAGTTGCAAAAACATGTGCCCGCCGCCGCCAGCCTGGTGGGCTACAGCCACCCCTACCGTGGGCGGCGCTGGCTGCTACGCGCGGGAGTCAACATGGTAGGTCGTCCCGGCAAGCGCGACAACCAGATAGTGCTGGAGGAGCGCACCGTCTCTCGCAATCACGCCACCCTGACCGGTAACGGCGACCATTTTGTGCTGCACAACGAAACCGAACCCTCGGCGACCTTCGTCAACGGCCACCCCGTCCAGTCCGATGCGGAGCTGAAGGATGGTGACTTGATCCAGTTGGGCGCCCAGATTCTGCGTTTCTGTCCGGGCAAGAAACCGACTCAGGGCATGGAGACACGCCACGGCACGATATTTTTTGCCGACATTTGGAACTACGACAAACTCACCGAGGGTGGAGCGCTGGACCAATTCGTTCGCCAGGCCGCCGATTTCTACGAAATGGTGGCCCGGGTGGTGGAAGAACACGACGGCGTGTTGGCCACCTATCTGGGGGACGCCATCGTGGCACTTTTCGAGAAAGAAGCTGCCGCCGCCGACACCGCCCTGAAACTGTTTGACCATCTGGACCAGATGAACAAACTGTGGGAAGAGGCGGCCTTGCCCTCGCTACACGTCGGCATCGGCATCCACACGGGAGACATTGTGGTGGGAGACTTGAGTCTGCGCGGACGATCCGAATTCGCCGCCGTTGGTGAGCAGGCCAACCTGGCGGCGGAAATCGAAGGCTACACCCGCCAGAAGCAGGTGCGCATACTCATAAGCGAAACCACCGCCAAAGCGGTAGAAAACACGCACACCCTGAAAAGCCGCGGGACCGTGGCTCTCGAGGGCGGACGTCTGGAAGTATTTGAATTGGGAGCGAAATCATGAGCACGTATCTAAGCATGGAGACCCTGAACTGGATGTTGTTCGAGGTTTTCCGCCTGGGAGATTTGCTCTCGGCTCCGCGTTTCCAAGATCACGACGAGCAATCGCTGCGACTGATCTTGGACAGCGTCAAAAAATTCGCCGATACCGAACTCCATCCCGTCTTCCGCGCCATGGATGCCGACCCCGCTCGTATGATCGACGGTAAGGTCATTGTTCATCCGGCCGTGAAAATCATGTTAGAACGGTCCAGCGAATTGGGACTGGTGGGTTCCACTCTGGATTACGAGGACGGCGGCATGCAACTGCCGGTCACCCTCTACCAGGCGCTGAATTTTATCGCCGACGCGGCCAACAACAATATGACCGGCTACACTGGCCTCACTTCCGGCGCGGCCGGTCTGCTCTGCTCCTTCGGCACCCAGGAACTCAAAGATCAGTATCTGGCCAAAATGCTCTCCAACGAATGGGGCGGCACCATGGCACTCACCGAGCCCCAGGCCGGCAGTTCGCTTTCCGACGTGGTCACCGACGCCATTCCGCGCGAGGACGGCAGTTACAGCGTACACGGTCAGAAGATCTGGATTTCCGGCGGAGACCATCAGTTCGCCGAGAACTTCATCCACTTCACGCTGGTGCGCGTACCCGGCGGCGGACCGGGAACCAAAGGCATCTCCTTGATGCTCATCCCCAAATTTCGGCCGGAGAATGGCCAACTGGTGCCCAACGACGTCTCTACCGTGGGCGATTTCCAGAAAATGGGCCAGCGCGGCTACACCACCACCCACCTGGTATTCGGCGAGAAGGACGACTGCCGAGGCTGGCTGGTGGGCACACTGCACCGCGGCCTGGAGCACATGTTCTACATGATGAACGGAGCCCGCATCCACGTGGGCCGGCACGGCGCCGCCATCGCCACGGCCGCCTACTACGCCTCCCGCCAGTTCGCCCTGGAACGCCCTCAAGGACGTCGCCTGCAGGCTGGCGGCGTCAAAGACGCCAGCGAGGGCCAGACCCTGATCATCAATCACCCCGATGTGCGCCGCATGTTGTTACTTCAGAAGGCGATCGCGGAAGGCTCGCTGGCGCTGGTTCTACAGGCCTCGGTTTATGCCGATCGCGAAAAAACCTCGCAGGGAGAAGAAGCCGCCAAATATCACGATTTGCTCGAACTGCTGACTCCCATGGCCAAAACCTACCCGGCCGAAGCCGGGCGCCGCTCGGTCGACCAGGGACTGCAGGTGTTGGGCGGAGCCGGCTTCTGCGACGAATACGTGCTCCAGCAATACTATCGCGACGTGCGCATTATGGCCATTTACGAGGGCACCACCGGTATCCAATCGCTGGATTTGCTCGGCCGCAAAGTCTTCATGAACAAGGGAGCTTCCTTGAAATTCCTGTTGGCCGAGGTCGAGGAAACCATCGCCGCCGCCTACGCCGTCGAGGAACTCAAACCCTATGCAGACCAATTGCGCGAACAGTTGGGGCTGACCCAAAAAGTGCTGGGCTACCTGATGCCGATGGCAGCCCAGGGCGAATTCGAGAAAATGCTTTCCGACGCCACCCTCTTCATGGAGTTCTTTTCCAACATCATCGTGGCCTGGCAATGGCTGAAGCTCGGCCTGGTAGCCAGCTCCGGCACAAGCGATTTCCATAGAGCCAAGCTGCACACGATGAAATTCTTCTACCAGTATGAGCTAAGCAAAAACAGTTCGCTGGCCAGCACCATCATGCAGCCGCAGCGGCTCACCATTGTGGGTTCGGTGGAGGTTCTGGATTGATGAAACGCGCGTTTGTAGGCGCCCTGGCCCTGCTGGCGATGGGCTGCGGAAATACCCTGCAGGTCAGCATTCCTCCCGGTGGGGGTGGCAACAACAATAATAACAATAATCCCGGTGCTCCAACGCTGCGGGAACTGATGGTCATCCCCAACCTGAGTGATAACACCATCACCGTAAAGCAGGTCAACCTCAACGACGGCACCACTTTCACCCGCACCACCGTTAGCTCAGGCGCACAGGGCCCGTTTGTAGTGAAATGCAACCCCGTCACCAATGTATTTTACGTCCTGAATAGCAACAGTGGCCTGATTACGGAATTCCGCATCGACATCAATGGCAATGTGACCAGTATCGGCAACATCGCCTCCCCGGCCAACCCGCTCTTGATGACCATCCATCCCTCGGGCCGCCTGGTCTTTGTGGCCGGCTCAACCCGTCAGGTCTTCACCTACGCGGTAGCCAATGACGGAACCCTGACCCGCGTGGCCCAAACCGCCAACAACTTCCTGAACGGCGCTCCCGGCCTGGACGCCGATTTCAGCGGCAACGGGGCTTTCTTGCATGTGCCGGTCGTTGGAGGTGTGCAGACCTGCGCTATTCAAAATGACGGCAGCCTGGTCAGCAATTCGCTCAACAATGCGTCGGGCAGCATCGGAGTAGCCGACCAGGTCCTGGACGTAGACGTGCACCCCAACCAGACCTCCCTGCAGGCGGCCATCCAGCGGGCCGGCAACGACGCTATCGCTTCTTTCGCCTTAAACGCCGGCACCGTCACCCCCACAGGCAGCGCCATCACCGTTCCCTATGAAGTGGGCCTCGGCGATTTCTCCGCTCTCGGCCGTTATTATCTGGGCGAAAGCGGCGCACCCCGCGTGCACGGATTCAACACCGTGGCCGCCACTGGCGCTCTTACCGAACTGGCCTCCAGCCCATCGATCAGCACCGGAGTCAACGCCCTCTACACCCAGATGGACTTCACCAGTTCCTATATCTTCTCGACCCAGAGCATCGGCTCCAATCAGCTGGTAGCGCGCCCCCTCACCGCAACCGGGGAATTCAACGGCTCCAGCGGAGACAACACCAACCTGGCCGCCCCTCAGCTCTTCGACTTCTTCCTCGTCCAGGTCAACGGCTCCTAAACCGGCGTTACAGAGAGTCGAGTCGAATCTTCTCGCAATCCCAGGCGTCCCGCACCAGGTCACTCAGGCGGCCCTCAGCCCGCTGCCGCAACAGCTCGTGGCCAGCAAGAAGGCGCAGATAGTCGCGCTCGCTCCGATAGGGTCCGAGCTCTCTCAAGCTCCCCCAAAAACCCGCCAGCGCGTGGCTACTCTCGTGCACAATCACCGCCGTTACGTCTACCAGGCCCTGCATAACCAACGGTTCCTGCCAGCGCTCCAGCGCCCAGGCACACTGCTTCGCCTCCAGGGGCAACCGGCTGGCGCTCAAATAAAGCCCGCCCGTCAACGCGTTAAACAGACCCTCAGCACCGCGATACACCTCCTGCACAACCGATACCCGCCCGGCCCCCATCCGTTCCCGCCACAACTCCCAGTGCTTCCCAAACCCGTGAGAATGCTCGGCACCCCACGCCAATGCGCGCATCAAATACTCCCGCTGCTGCGGAGCCAAAGGATAGGAACGAAAACTGGCCAACACCCATCGCCCCTTCGAGCCAGGCCACCACTCCTCCCCGCCGAAAAGCCACTCATGAACGATCTGGAGCTGATCGGCGAAATCCTCTGCCGTCTCGACCTGCCCGACCGCGACGTCTTCTCCGCCATGGCCTACCTGCGCGACTATCCCCTGGAAAGCGCTCAAAGAAGGCTCGACGAAGCCTTTACCGCCTGCGTCTCCGTCGGCCTCGACCTGCCCGTCGGAGCAAACCACTGGCAAGCTCTCGCCGACCACCCCGAACTCCGCGCCCATCCCCAACTCCAGCCCGCGCTCCAATCCCGCGCCCAACCCGCCGTCGGCTAAGCGCTGGCCCGCCCTCATCGGCACCGAATCTTGGACCCCGCCACCGCGCCTCAAGTCGCTCCCGAGCCCCCCAAACTTCAGCGGACCCTCAGACCTCATGTAGTGTGAGCCCAATTCACACTACACAACACCTCGAGCAGAGTGGGGCCGCACGCAGAGGGCTTCTATGCAAGCGGCGGCGCCGGGCCTCTAGTGGTCCGTCAAAGCTAAATTTTTCCTTCGAGCCCAGGTACCGGCGGCTTCAACGTCGTACCTGCTCCTCGGAGGTGCGCCATGAAAAAGTTCATTGTTCGACTGACTGAAGA
>JALHOV010000096.1 GCA_022842865.1 Vulcanimicrobiota bacterium
AAATGATGCGCGCATCAACCAGACCCTGGAGGCGACCGAGAAGGCGATGCAAGCTGTCGGCAAGACCTTCGAACCCAAAATTTACGCTGACGCAGGTCACGGCTTCATGCGCGCGGGCGCCGCTCCTGAAGCCAGCCAGGCTAACGCCAAAGCCTGCCAAGAAGGCTGGCAGCGCGTGCTCGAACTCCTCCAAGGCAAGTAGGCAATCTGTTGTTTCCCGACCGGCCCCACCAAAACTGTTATTGGGTGACTCCTAACCTGATGGCTGGCGAATACCCCATCGTGCGCGACCTGGAAGTGGGTCAGCAGAAGCTCCAGGGTGTTCTCGACGCAGGCATCACCTATTTTCTGGATCTCACCGATCCGGCCGATGGGCTTTATCCCTACGAAACGATGAAGGCGGACAAGCCCTTTGAACACCGCCGCTTGACCATCCGCGACATGGACGTGCCCAGTCGCGAGCACATGCGGGAAATCCTCGACCATCTGCAGCAGCGGCTGGATTCGGGCCACAAAGTCTACGTTCACTGCTGGGGCGGCATTGGCCGCACCGGCACAGTGATCGGCTGCCACCTGATCGAGCAGGGGATGAGCGCCGACCAGGCCCTCGATCACATTGCCCGGCGGTGGCAGACAATGGAAAAGATTGCGCGCTTTCCGCGCTCCCCTCAAACCGACGCGCAGGTCGAGTTTGTCCGGGGTTGGGCGAAAATTAACCTCTAACTGCGGTGGAACGCCAGCCGCTCCGCGGCCGGTGGATAGCCGGCGAGCAACGGCATTGACTTTTTCTTGACCCCTTTTCGAGTCAACTTGACGAACCCTTGACTCGGGCGCTGCTAGCCTCACTGCCATGACCTTACTCGCTAACGCGCCCGAGACCGAGCAAATCGAGACCCCGCCGCCAGCCCCTGAACCGGAACCGCAGCATAAGGTGTCCTACCAACGAGCGTTGGCTCTGGGTGCCCTGGGAGTCGTCTATGGAGACATCGGCACTTCCCCGCTCTACTCCATTCGCGAAGCTCTCCACACCGGCGGGCTGGCCATCAACCCGGAGAACATTCTGGGTGTCCTTTCGCTGATTTTCTGGTCGCTGCTGATCGTCGTCTGCCTGAAGTATTTGTTGCTGGTGATGCGGGCAGAACATCACGGCGAAGGCGGTATTCTGGCTTTGACCGCCCTGGTCAGTGAAAGCAAGTGCCGCGATACCAGACCTTTCGGGCTTTTGCTTTCGTTGGGACTGTTCGGCACCGCCCTGCTTTACGGCGACGGTATGATTACCCCGGCGATCTCGGTTCTCTCGGCCGTAGAGGGCCTGGAGCTGATTACTCCCGCCTTCACCCCTTACATTGTGCCTTTGACCCTGGCCATTCTGGTAGGGCTCTTTTCTTTGCAGTACAAAGGCACGGAGTCCGTTGGTAAACTTTTCGGGCCGGTCATGCTGGTGTGGTTCAGTGTGTTGGCCCTGCTGGGTCTCTATCAACTGGTTCAGGAACCGGCCGTGCTGGCCGCCTTCAATCCCTGGCACTCGCTTACATTCTTCTGGCGCAACGGTTGGACCGGCTTTCTGGTGCTCGGTTCGGTCTTTCTGGTGGTGACCGGTGGAGAGGCTCTTTACGCCGACATGGGGCACTTCGGGCGCAAGCCCATTCAGTTGGCCTGGTTTTTTGTGGCCTTCCCGGCTCTGCTGCTTAACTATCTGGGCCAGGGAGCTTTGATGTTGCGCAACCAGGAGGCCATCCACAACCCCTTCTTTCTGATGGCGCCCGGCTGGGCTCTCTACGCTGTGGTGGCGCTGGCCACCGTGGCTACCATTATTGCTTCTCAGGCCCTTATCTCGGCGGTTTTCTCGCTGACGGTGCAGGCCATCCAGTTGGGCTACCTGCCGCGTATGCAGATTTTGCACACCTCCGATACCGAGAAAGGGCAGATCTACGTGCCCGCCGTCAACTGGGCCCTGATGGTCGCCTGTCTGGCCCTGGTGGTGGGCTTTCGCACCTCGAGCAATCTGGCAGCCGCTTATGGCATCGCCGTGACCGCCACCATGCTCATCACCACCGTGCTTTTTGGTATGCTGCTGGTCTACGGCTGGAACTGGTCCCGCCCCAAGGCGCTGCTGGTCTGCGGCTTTTTTCTGGTCATCGAAGTCACGTTCTTTTCAGCTAACATCGTTAAAGTCTTTAAAGGAGGCTGGTTTCCACTGGTGGTGGGGGCCGGCGTCTACCTCCTGATGAGCACCTGGAAACTGGGTCGTGCCTGCCTTTTCCAACTCCTGCAGCGGCGCACCATACCTCTCAAGCAGTTGTTAACTCGCCTGCGCGAAGAGGAGGTGCATCGTCACTCCGGCGTGGGGGTGTTCATGTACGGCAACGCCGAGGGAACGCCCCCGGCTCTGCTGGCCAATCTGGGCCACAACCACACCCTGCCCGATAAAGTGGTGATTCTCTCTGTAGAAGTCACTGGCTTTCCCTATGTCGACCCATCCGAACGGGTGGTTGTGACCCCGCTGGAGTCCGGTTTTTACCGCATTGAGCTGCGTTTCGGATTTCGCGAAAAGCCTGACGTGATTGCTCCTTTGCGCGAGGTGAGCCTGGATGGAGAGCCGCTCCGGCCGGAGAGCGCCTCGTATTTTGTGGGCCGAGAAACGGTCATCCCTCGCCACGGCGGCGCTATGCCCTACTGGCGAGATGCTCTCTTCGCGGTCATGACGCGCAATGCACTCAACGCCACCAGCTTCTTCGGCATCCCCCCCGACTGCGTGGTGGAACTCGGCACCCAGCTGGAGATGTAGCTTCAGGCGACTTCTTCGCGTGGTTCGAAATTGCGGCGCGTAAACGGCTGGCCTGGATGCGTGTGGGTCCGATAAATCTCCACCACCACGCCCTCGATCCGGCCCATTCGCCAAAATTTCATGCCGACCTTAAAGGCCACGTTCTTGGCCTGGGTGTTTTCGGGCGTGATGAAGGCGTAGAAATCCTCGATGCCGTGCTGATTTTGGCCAAAATTGACGAGACCCAAAATCGCTTCGGTGGCCAGACCTTTTCCCTGGGCTGAATGTAACAGGCGATATTCCACCGCCATCATCGGCTCCTCTTCCAGATCCGGCCAGCGCGGCAACAAGGAGGCGCAGCCGACCACGTGGCCATTTTCGACCACCGCCCAGGAGCCCAGTTGCTCTGATTCCACCGACTGGCGCACGGTGCGCACCCAGTCCAGGGCGCGAGCAGCATCCATGGGCTCGCGAAAAACGCCCCAGCGGGACTGGAATTGCTGATCTTGCGTCATGAGCACCAGGCGGTTGGCGTCACTGTCTTCCCACGGGCGCAACACCAGGCGGTCGGTGCGGATCCACAGGTCCTTCATTGGGGAGTCGGTAGGTTGGCGTGCATGATGGGTGCAGTCTAGCAGACGCCTCTGGGGGCCCTAAGTCTCGGATTGTAAAATCTTTGACGGCCCCTTTGAGCTTTCTGTAAGGGTCAGTTCGTAAAATGGCCGGATGAAGATCACGTCTTCTTTGCCCGCGCCGGTCTCCCAGAGGCGCGAGGGCGAAGTATTGGTGCGCGTTCAGTCTGACCGCGTGCGCCTGGGTGAGTTGTGCTACGATCATGGTGCCAGGTTGTTGCGTCGCTACGACCTGCCCGGTCCCCGCTCGGATGGGGCCATCCTGCGCCTCAAGGTGGAGGAAACCGACCAGGCCCTGGCGGAACTCAGAAAAGACCCGCGCGTCGCCTACGCTGAGCCCAATTATCTTGTCCAATCGTTCGCCCAACCCAACGATCTCGACCCCAAGCTCTACGGGATGCACAAACTCAACGCCCCCGGCGCCTGGGAGATCACTCATGGCAGCCGCGAAAAAGGGGCGCTGGTGGCCATTATGGACTCTGGCGCCGATTATCGTCATCCCGATCTGGGCCCCAACATCTATGTAAATCCGGGAGAAATCCCCGGCAACGGAATTGATGACGACGGCAACGGCGTCATCGACGACGTTCACGGCTTCAACGCTGCTGCCAGAACCGGCGATCCCATGGACGACGGCAGCCATGGTACCCATGTGCTCGGCACCATCGGGGCGGTGGGAAACAATGGCCAGGGGGTGGTCGGCGTCAATTGGGAAGCCAACCTCATGCCGGTGAAATTCCTGGCTCAAGGCTACGGCGACACGGCCGATGCCATCGAGGGCATTCTCTACGCCACCAAGATGGGAGCGCGCTTAACCTCCAATTCATGGGGCGGCATCAACTATAGCCAGGCTCTTTTCGACACGCTGGCCGCCTCGCCGGCCCTGCACATCTGCGCCGCCGGCAACGATAGCTTCAACAATGACGTGCGCACCGTCTACCCGGCCGGCTACGATCTTCCCAATCTTCTGGCCGTAGCCGCCACCGACGCCGAAGGCAAACTGGCCGCCTTTTCCAACTACGGAATCGACAGCGTGCACGTGGCCGCCCCCGGCGACAAGATCTATTCGACCATGCCGGGCAATCAATACGGTTACAAGAGCGGAACCTCCATGGCCACCCCCCATGTCACCGGCGTGGCGGCGCTGGCCCTGACCGAGCATCCCGAACTCCGCAATGACCAGCTGAAAGACCGTTTGCTCTTCGCGGTTGACCGCAGTCCCGAATTGCAAGGAAAGGTCTTTTCCGGCGGCCACCTCAACGCCGCCAAAGCGGTCGAGCACGACACGGTGGCGCCCGGTCCGCTTCACGACCTGCGGGCGGAAGGCGTGACCCCGTTTGCGCTGCCGCTGCGTTGGAAAGCCAGCGGCGACGACGGCGATCAGGGTCAGGCCAGCGCTTACGAACTGCGCTTTGCCTCTCGACCTATCGAAAGCGAAGCAGATTTCGCCAAAGCTCGGCCGGTGACCAGTCCGCCGCCCGGACCGGCCGGCGCCGAGGAAAAAATCACTCTCAAGATCCAGCCGCGTGGCCAGCAGCATACCCTCTACGTGGCCGCCCGCGCCGTCGACAACATCGGGCAGCGCGGTCCTCTCCGCCAGTTGGAAGTGACCGTGCCGGCGGCTCAGGTCGCCTTCGCCGGCGATGTAGACGCCGGCGAGCAGCAATGGAGCGCTGTGGGCGGTTGGGGCCTGCAGCACGTGCCCGGGCGCGGCCAGGTTTGGACGGATAGTCCCAACGGCACTTACGCGTTGGGCGCCAAAGGTTCGATCACCTCCAGGTCTTTTTCTCTGCAGGGCTACCAAACGGCCAAAGTGGATTTCGAATGTCGCTACGACCTGGAGCGCACCTTCGACTCGGTCACCCTGGAAGTTTCCCGCGACGGCCAGAAGTGGGACAAACTGGCCGCCTACGAAGGCCTGACCGGCTGGGAAGAGCGCAGCTACGATCTCACGCCCTACTGCGGTGAGCCAGACGTGCGCCTGCGCTTTCGCATGAAAACCGACGAAGACGTGTGCCAGGACGGATTTTACCTCGACAAACTGGTCGTAACAGGGGGGTCCTAGGGGGAGACGAAGACTTGTTCTATGTCCTGGACTCCCGCTTCACACCAACGCCACCACGCCGTCCACCCCCACATCTA
This sequence comes from Vulcanimicrobiota bacterium, assembly GCA_022842865.1. Classification (GTDB taxonomy): domain Bacteria; phylum Vulcanimicrobiota; class Xenobia; order Xenobiales; family JADMJV01; genus JADMJV01. The sequence goes on from JALHOV010000096.1 coordinate 5,542, forward strand.
CCGCCTTCACTTCGCCTTGACCGACTTCCGGCCGGCGCGCAGCTGGAACGTGGTCGAATTGCCAACCGAAGTGCCCTCGCAGTTCGAATGGAACGGCACCATCCTGAGCCACCCCGGCTGGGGTGTGCTGCTGGAACTGGCCGCTCCGCCCGACGGACGGTCGGCGCAGCTCTCGGACTACCACGGCCAGCTACTGGCTCGCCCGGGCGATCAGTTGCCGGCCGGCCCGGCTTCCCAAGAAATTCGCCTGCGTTTGCGCCGTGACCACAAGGCCGCCTACTACGGACTGGGCCAGCGAATGGGTCCCATGCGACGGGACCCCGGCAGCTTCTGCAACTGGACTGTGGACCCGCCTTCCAGTGGTCACCATCGCGGCACCGCCTCGATGTATCAGGCTCATCCGTATCTGATGCTGCACCGGCCCGGCCTGGCCCTGGGGCTGTTCCTCAATTCTAGCTGGTTTTCGCGCTTCGACCTGGGGCTGGAACATGAGGACGAAATCGTCATCTGCACCTTGGGCGGTGAAGCCGACTTTTACGTTCTGGCCGCCGCCACCCCGGCGGAACTCAACCACCAACTGGCCGAGCTGACCGGCTTTCCCATGCAGGTCCCGCTCTGGTCGCTGGGCTTCCACCAGTCGCGCTGGGGTTATCGGGAGCAAAGCGAGATTGCCGAACTGGTTTCGCAATTCCGCCGTCGCCAGATTCCCCTCGATGTGGTCCACCTCGATATCGACTATATGGACGATTTTCGTAGCTTCAGCTTTCACCCCGAGCGCTTTCCCGATCCGCGGGCCCTGGCCGAGGAGGTGGGGGCTCAGGGAGTGCGCCTGGTGACCATCATCGACCCGGGCATCCGCTTCGATCTGCACAGCCCTTATGAGGTGGCTCGTCAGGGGAGCGCCGGCGGTCACTTCCTGCGCAACCGCGACGGCTCGCCTTTCAGCGCCTATTGCTGGCCAGACGCCGCCCTTTTTACCGATTATGCCAGGGCGGATGCCCGCCACTGGTGGGGTGAGCAGCAGGGCTTTCTTCTCGATCGAGGCATTGCCGGGGTCTGGATCGACATGAACGAGCCCGCCACCTTTGCTAGCCCGTTTTCCGAGGGTTTTTCGTCCCAATTACCGGTTCCGTTGGGGTTGCCTAGCGGTAGCGGCGACGACCTGACCGTCCACGCCGAGGTCCACAACCTTTATGGACATCAGATGGCCCAGGCCACCCATCAGGGTCTGCAGCGATTGCGGCCCGAAGAAACTCCCTGGGTTTTGACCCGCTCCGCCTTTGTGGGCACCCAAAAATGGGCCATCTCCTGGATGGGCGACAATCATTCCTGGTGGGAACACCTGGCTTTGACCCTGCCTCAGTTGGTCAGTATGGGATTAAGCGGCTCGCCGCTGGTGGGTGTGGATATCGGCGGGTTCTTCGGCAACACGCACGCCGAGCTTTTCGAGCGCTGGATGGAGCAGGCTGTTTTCTATCCATTTATGCGCAATCATTCGGCCTTGGGAACGCGAGCCCAGGAGCCCTGGGCGTTCGGTGCCGAGGTGGAAGAGCGCGTGCGCGGCCACATTCAGCTCCGTTATCAGTTGCTGCCCTACCTGCAAGAATTGGCTCGCCTGGCCCACGAACAGGGCCTTCCCATTCTGCGGCCGCTGTTTTTTGAATTTCCCGCAGACCCAGAAAGTGCGCTGCACGAAGACCAGGCCATGTTCGGGGATGCCATTCTAATTGCACCCATCACCCGACCTGGCCATACTCATCGCCAGATTTATTTCCCTCCGGGGAGTTGGTATGATTTTTGGTCCAATCAGGTGGTGGAAGGTCCGACATTCCGTGTCTGGGATGCACCTTTGGGAAAAATGCCAACCTTCTGCCGCGGTGGGCGTGCCATTCCATTGGACGCTCCGCGACTTTCCACCCAGGAACCCATCAGCGGCTGCATCTGGTGGATTTTTCCTGAAGAAGGCAAGGGCAGCGCGCGCCGCGCCGGCCAGGTGCTCGAGTGGCAGGACGATCAGGTGGTTCTGGAGCCGCCCGGCGCCTGTGAAATCGTAATCCGCCGTAAAGACACCAGGATAAGCCGCGACTATCCTTGATTTCGTTTAATTATGGGAGCCCGAAGCCGTATTGACCTCGGCTTTGGCCGGCCCGGTGGTGCTTTTCGGGGGCTCGAGGTGAACTTTCGGGGAAGCGGTTACCACGTAGCTGTCTGCCAGGAGGTTTAAGGCCGCGAGGAATTCGGGACCGGGCTTGCGTTTGCGGGCCGGAACTTTTTTGCTGGGACCAAGTGATGGTCCGCTGTTGAGTGGTTCCAAAATTTCCCCCTAAGAATATTGACCCACGAAAGTATAAGACCAACATGATACAGGTCTCAGGACCCCATGTCTAGTCTATTCATAATACTTGAGAATTGGTGCATAAGCACCACGAATCGAACACAGGTGCGAAACAATGAAATGGGCTCGCCTGGGTATAAATTGTGAATAAGTGGAAAACTTCCATTCTTAAATGAAATTCACGGGCTTCTGAATGGGATTCAATGTGCGCGGAAGCCTGTAGATAGCCGGCTTACCATGTCTTTCGATAGTACTCGAATCATTCACCACGATCACAATCACCGGAGGCTGTTGCTCAGGAGGGGTGGGAGCCGAATCGAGCGGCCGGAGCGTCCCGAAGGTTTCCGGGCTGTCGTAAGTCGCGGAGGCTTTCGGGCCGTCGATTTGGGCCATTTTGGCGCCAAAATAACCACCGCAGGCCGAGCACCCCAGCATAACCAGCCCCAATATGATTTCATCCCTCCAGCGCCTTACCATTCCATGATCCTCCACGCCCATTTTCCCTTATTCTCGCCGCACCAGCTCGACTGGCCCAGGCCGGGTGGTCCCTCGGAAGCAGTACGCGAGTACTGTCGCAAACTGTTAACAATCAGACCTCCCAGTTTGCGATCTGAGGGCGCTCCCCAGGCATTCTGGTGACACCGAGAACACATCGAATAAGGAGCATCTCCATGACCATCGTCGGCAACCTGACTCTGCCCCGCTTAAACCCCAGCGCTTCGCTTGTCCAAGGCGCACCCCGGGTGACGCTGGCTGAGGCTGAAACGATGCCTCACGATGCTCTGGAATCAGGCGCCCAGCCGTTGGAGCTCACCCCGAAGGTTTTACGCTGGGAGCCCGCCGTTTCTCTGGTCCATCCTAAGGCCGAACAGTTGGCCCGTGGCAGCCAGGCCAGCTGGCACGGTACTGCTTGTTCGGGAGTGGCCGAACTGGCCTCCCGTTACTTCAGCAGCACCGAGTTTCAGGCTCTGAATAGCGGCACCTACCACAACTTCGACCATCCCCTGGTGGTGGCCGACGCGGCCGGCGCCTTCGGCCAGGGATTGGGCTGGTCTCCCGAACGCAAGCAGTTCATTCAGCAAGTCGCCCTTCTCCACGATGCCGATGATCGCAGTCAGGTGGACAGCGGTGAAGTCAAAACCGGCACGCCGGCAAGGGCCCAGGTGACGCTGGAGTGGATGGAGCAGCAGAAGGACCAGCTCAGCGGCCGTTTCGGCTGGAGCCCCGAACAGTTTGTGGAAGCCAAGGCGCTGGTGGCGCGCACCGACTTTCCTTTCGACGATAAGCCTAAAGCCGCCATGGGCACCCGCTACGACGGCCAGAGTTCGGTGCAGGTCTATCAGGAATTGCTCCAGCAGTTGCCTAAAGAGAAGCAGACCGAAGTGATGCGCGACGGCCTGGCCCTGCGTTTCGCCGACCAGGCGGGCTTTTACGCCAACAGCTTTGACATGGCCGTCGAGTCGGTTCAGGGACTTGCGCAGGAGTTGAATATGGGCCTGGCCGGTTCGCTCAAATTCACGCCCACCTTCCTGGGCGGCGTGGGCAAGGACACCCAGTTTGACCAGCAGATCGCCGGTGAGTTGGGCCTTGCCAGCGCCGAGCTGCCCGACCGCGACCGCCTGTTGGCCAACTGGAACCCGGCCATGGCTCAGCGCTTCCACACCAATTCGCGCCAGTTCGAGATGCTTGCTCAGGCCCTCACCAACGTGCCGGCCGATACCGTGGAACAGCAGCTTGACGGCCTGAAAAGCACTGCTCGCGCCGCCTTCCGTCTGACCACCGGCCAAACCCCCACGTAGGTCTGGCTCCAGCAGGTCGAGAAGGGGCGGCCCATGGACGAGTTTGGTAGCCTTTTGGGCCCCACCTGCGAGGCAATTTTAGACAGCCCCGCCGAAGAGCGCTTCGATCGCCTGACCCGTCTGGCCCGTCGTTGCTTTTCGGTGCCCGTCTCGCTGCTTACGCTGATCACCCCCGACCGCCAGTGGTTCAAATCGGCTCAAGGAACCACTCTGACCGAGTCGCCGGTGGAGATTTCCTTCTGCGTTCACGCCCTCAGGTCTGGCCAGTCACTGGTGCTCGACAAGCTCGATCAGGACGAGCGTTTCAGCCAGTTCCCGATCGTCTGTGGCGAACCCCACGTGCGCTTCTACGCCGGGGTTCCGCTGCGCGCGCCCGAGGGCAAGCTGGTGGGTACGCTCTGCATCTTGGACCAGACACCTCGCGATTTCAGTGAAGCCGACCTGGCCGCGTTGCAAGACCTGGCAGCCTGTGCCGAGACCGAGCTGCGCGCTTCCTGCTGGAGCAGCAGTGAGCAGGCACTTTGGGAGTCGGCCGACAGCGAGCAGCGGCGAGCGCTGGTGGATTTGTCCACGCGTAGCTGGTCGGCTCAGGCCATTCTCGACATTTTGCGGCGTGAAAGCCTGCGCAGCGCCGAGCACGGCCGACCGCTGATGGTGCTTTTGCTGGAGACGGACGTGGCCGACCTGGAAGAAGCCCGCGCCAAGGCTGAGGAATTGCGGCGCCATCTAGCCCCCTATCAGTCTCTGGGCCGCCTGGCCGAGAATCAGTTCCTCATGGTGCTGGCCGAGGCCAACGCCGAGAAAGCGGCCGTCCTGGCTGCCCATCTGCTCTCCCAGACCGGCGGTAGAGCCTGCATCCTCCAGCCTCCCGCGGTCGACCTGGGTCCCGCCCAGGTGCAGGAACTTTTTCAGCAGAAACTCTCGGCCAGCTCTTGCACTCCACTCAGCGTCAGCGTGGACCAGCCAAAAGTGCGCGTGCACAGCTTCGGGCCTTTGGAAGTCTGGGTGGGCCACGAGCAAGTGCCGGCGGGACGCTTCAAGTCGCAGAAGGTGCGACTGCTGCTGGCGTATCTGCTTGGATCGCGCGACCTGCGCTGCAACGAAGAAGTGCTTATGGACGAATTCTGGCCGCAGGGGGGTGATTCGGCCCGCAAAAGCCTGCGGGGCGCTCTGAGCACCTTGCGCACCATCTTGCGCCCGGACGGATGCGTCCTGGACCCCCTCGAGCGACACGCCGGTTTTGTGATCATGCCGCGTGAATTTCCGCTCTGGTCCGATGTCGTCGAGTTTCGCTCGGTAGGCACCGAATCGATGGAGGAAGGCGACCTGAAACGTGCGCTGAGCCTTTACCGAGGGCCCTATCTGGAGGGGGGATTTGAGGAATGGGTGCTGCGCCGGCGCGACCAGTTCCACGAGCACTATCTCCGGTTGGCCTGTCGTCTGGCGAATATGGCCTTTGCCCGAGGCGATTTTGAAGAAAGCGCCCGGGCCGCCGAACTGGTGGGGGAGGAAGGCTGGGAACGTCAGGAGCTGGTGGCCGTGCTCTTCCGATCGTGGCTGCGCCTGGGTCGGCCTGAGCAGGTGGTCAAGCGCTTTCGCGAGGTGAAAGCCAGCCTGCATAGCGACTTCGGCGTGGAACCGACGTTAGAACTGTTGGAGCTGTATCATCGCGCCGAGCTGGCGCTGTCCTGAAATTGCCCTGAAAACAATTCGCTAACCCTCCCGGCTGTTCATGATTTTGTAACAGTTTTAACCTCCCGGTCCGTTTAAGCTGCTAACAGAATCCGGAAGGTAGAACACACACATGCTCACCCGTTTGAACCAAAGCCAGAACCCCCAGACCGTTTCCCGCTATGACCATAAAAAGGGTCAAGCCAGAACCGAAGGCAACAACGACCGCTTTGTCCGGGACGATCACAACAAGCATTCACAAGACGCCAATCAACTCCGCGATTTCGCCAAGTCTCAGGGCCGCGTGTCCAAGAACGAAGAGCCCCATCAAATGGGTGGCGCATGGTTCCGCGATTTCCCCAACCGCGAAGGCTATCAGGCCGATTTCCTGGGCGTCAACCTGCCGCTGCCCACGCTAGATCCGGAACTAGAGGCTCAGGCCGCCAAGCTCAAGGATGATCCCAGCAGTCACGAACTGAAATACACTCATTTTTCTGTCATCCAGCACAAGGAGCGCCGCACGCCTCTGCTGACCGCCGTCAATGTGGACGGCGCCCAGTATATTGAGCACGAGCGCGACGGCAAGTGGGTTTTCGATTCGCGCATCGACCGCAAGTATCAACTCGGCAACGAAGCCTACTCCAACAACTCTTTCGACAGAGGTCATATGGTGCGCCGCCGCGACCCGATGTGGGGCCCGGATGCGCAAAAGGGCCAGGACGACACCTTCGTTTACACCAACGCCGCCCTGCAGCACGCTGACCTCAACCAGAAGAACTGGTTGGATCTCGAGAACCATCTTCTCAACGGGGCCATCAACGAGCAGAAGAAAGTAACTGTCTTCACCGGCCCGGTCCTGCAAGAGGATGACCCCACCTTCAACAACAAGGGCAAGATCAACCCTCCCACTCAGACCCCCCGCGCCTTCTACAAAGTGGCCGTCGAGCCCGACGGGAAAGGCGGTCTGCAAGGCGCTGCCTATGTGATGCGCCAGGACGACCTGATTCACCAGCAGCCCAGCGGCCAGGAGCACATCGAACTGACCAACTTCGACCAGTTTCGCGTCACCATCAAGCAGCTTGAAGAGATGACTCAAATCAATTTCGGAGACATTCAGGAAGCTCCCAAGGGCAAGTAAGCCCTTCTTCCGAGCGCCGGGCAGACTTTCCCAGGAAGGTCGCCGGCGTTTTTTTTATTTTTAACTACAGGCCCCATACCGGAGTACCTAACCGCCAGACGCCCCGTCCTCTTAAGCTATCTATTGAGGCGGTCTGCAATCGCCGACTTCACCAGATTGGAGCGCGCACCCATGCTGCAGTTAGCCACTCTAAATGAGGACTTCCACCCTTCCGAATTTCTGACCCTTGGCGTCGAAGTCGAAGTGCAGTTGCTGGACCGCAAGACGCTTGACCTGGCCCCCGTCTCGCCTCGGCTGCTGGCCTCCTTGGGTAATTCATCGGCTTTCAAGCCTGAATTTTATTCAACGATGCTGGAAATGGTCACCGGCGTCTGCCAGACCGTGGACGACGCCGAGCGAGAGCTGGGAGAGTCGAGCTATCGCTTACTTGAAGTAGCAGGTTCAGGTATTTCGATCGCCGGCGTGGGCGCCCATCCGTTTGCCGGTCTGGGGCAGGAAGCTCAGCTTTATCCGGACCGCCGCTATCGCCGACTTCTCAAGAAGAATCAATGGATTGGCAAGAACAAGAACCTTTTCGGACTGCATATCCATCTGGGCATGACCAGTGGCCAGCAGGCGATCGAGCTGCTCAATGCTGCCCGTCCCTACCTGGCTTACTTGCTGGCGTTTTCGGCCAGCTCGCCGTTCTGGCACGGCCAGGATAGCGGTCTGGCCAGCTCCCGCGCCACCGTCTTTGAAAGCCAGCCCATTTCGGGCCCGGCCCCTTTGCTGCGAGATTGGACGGATTACCTGAACGTGACCCGCCAGATGCTGCGCAGCCGCGCCATCGGCAGCCTCAAGGACCTGCACTGGGACATTCGCCCCTGCCCGCACTTTGGCACCCTGGAACTGCGCATCTGCGACGGCCAGGCCCACTTGAGCGATACCATGGCGCTGGTAGCCGTCGTCCAGAGCTTGTTTTCCTATCTGGAGGAGCAGCGCCAGCAGGGCCAACTCCAGGCCATGTCTTCGGAGTGGCGTTTGCGCGAGAACAAGTGGCGCGCCATTCGCTGGGGCCTGGAAGCCGAGATGATCACCGACGAGCACGGCACCGTCGCCTGCCTGGGGCAAGAACTGCACAACCTGTTCCATCGCCTGGAAGGTCACGCCCAGCGTCTGGGCTGCGCCAAACACCTGCATCGTGCCCACCTCATCTTGGAGCGCGGCAATAGCGCCCAGCGCCAGCGCCAGGTTTACCGGCGCACCCGCAGCCTCAAGGCGGTGCTCCATCATCTGACGGAGGAGTTCCGCTTCCGCATGGAGCCGGTAGCCGTGGCCATCTAAGCGGCCTCCGGCTTAACTAGCCAAGTAGCCTGCGCAGGGTTCGGGCGTTTCGCTGGCCCTGATCCTCGTGATTGTTATTAAAAAGCACGTCCACCTGTTGAGCGTGCTTTTCCAATTCCTGGATATGCGGCACCAATTCTTCCAGTTCCGCCTCGGAATAGTCGTAGTTAAAACGCTCTGACGAGGTTTTTAAGCCCTTCTTGTTCCAGGTCTCGGCGTTGCGCCCGTGCAGGCGCAGCAAGGCCAGACGTTCATTGGTGGTGGACCAAACCGTGGGAATCTCGGGCTTTACGCCCCGGGGAGCGTCTACTACCACGTGGCAAACCCCTAACTGACGCTGCAATTCGAGGGTCCTGTCCCGGTGCTGGTCGGTCCACCAGGAAGAGTTACGGAATTCCACGGCCAGCTGGTCGCCGGCTAAATGCCGGCAGCAATCTTCCAGCAGCTCGATGTTCTCGGGATGAAGGGCCAGCCAGGGGGCAAACTGAAAATGCCAGGCGCCGAACTTGCCAGCAGCCCTGAGGGGTTCCACCACCTCGCGCATGCGCTTCCAGAGCTCTTCGCGAATCTCGGTGGGGAGGTCTTTGAGGTAGACATTCTTGGCCGGGTCGGCGCCCAGGGCTTCCCGCAAATCCTTGGGCAACACCTTGGGGAGGGCCTGATGACCGGTGAAGAGACGAAAGGCTTTGACATTAAACAAAAAGCCGTCCGGAGTTCGGTCGGCCCAAGCCTGCACCATCGCGGCAGATGGTAGGCCATAATAACTCGAATCGACTTCAACTAGAGGAAAGTGATCGGCATAATAGCGCAAACGATCTTCCGCGTTTTTGACGCTGGCGGGGTAAAATTTTCCGCTATCCACCAGACTCTTGTCGGCCCAGCTGGCCGTTCCCACTAAGATCAAGCTGCCTCGTCCTCTTCCCGAAATTCGCCCGCTACCTCGAAAAGCGCCTGCAGAAAGAGGACGGCCGAGCGGCGGTCGTCTTTTGAGACGGCTCGTTCTCCGATCAGTTCTTGAAAGCGAAGTTCGAAAATTGGCTCATTCATCATCCGTTTCCTCCCAATTCTTCGGCTACTGAGCTGGATTCGAATCGGGATTGGCAGTGACTTTGAGTTCGTTCACCAGCTTCTGATCCGGGTCCATCATGTTATGGGTCAGGTCCTGGGCCAATTTCTTCTGCTCTTTGGTTTTCACACTGCCGCGCAAGAAGACCGTCTTTTGAGCGGTATCTACATTGATATTGCTGGCGTTCAGTTTCTTGCTGGCCATCAAAGCGGATTTTATGCGCGTCGAACTCATTCCCTCATCCATGGCCTGGCCGGCTTGCTGCATGCCCTTGTCTGCCTTGTTGGCCATATCCTTGCGTTCAGCTTGGGAGCAGCCTGGCGCCAGCGCGGCGGTGGCTATTAAAATCATCAGTTGGTTTCTCATCATCGGTTGTCTCCTCGTGGTAACTCCATCGTATGCCACTCATCGCCTCAAATCAGGACGACCCGGTACCTCGCCCTCGGTATACCTGTCCTGCTATGATGCAGAACGTGAAAGGCTGGTCGCGAGTACGCAAGATGCTGTGGTTGTTTTTCGTGTTGTTTTTCGGGGCCCTTGGCTCGGCGCCCCTGATGAACTGGTGGGTGCATTCGCGGGCCCGGCCTTACGTGGTGGCGCCGGAGCAGGTCGATCACGCCCAGGTCGGCATCGTCCTCGGGGCCCTGGTATACGGCAAAAGCGGGCGTCTCAGTCCCGTCCTGGAAGACCGGGTTGACGCGGCCATTGCTCTCTACAAGGCGGGCAAGGTCGAACGGCTACTGATGAGTGGGGACCACGGCCAGTCCAATTATGATGAAGTCAACGCTATGCGGCGTTACGCCCGCGAGCGTGGCGTTCCCGACGAGCACATCTTTACCGACCACGCCGGCTTCAACACCTACGACACCATGGCTCGCGCCCGCCGGGTTTTTCTGGTGGAGAATGCGGTGGTGGTTACCAATCAGTTTCACCTCGACCGCTCCGTATTCTTAGCGCGCAGCGCCGGCATCAAGGCCCAGGGAGTGGTGGCCGACAAACGGCCCTATACGGATGCTTACTACAACGACCAGCGCGAATTCCTGGCCCGCTGTAAAGCCGTTCTGAATGTCTACCTTGTGCGGCCCGACCCGGCTTTTCTAGGTCCCGAGATTCCTATCACCGGCAGCGCCAAACCCAGTCACGACGACTAGACCTAAATTGGCCCCAGCCTAAGCGGTCGGTCGCTCGCAAGCGAGCTCCACTCCCGCGTGCTGCGGGGCCAGTTGAATTCGGCCAGGTTCAGGTAAGGGCGGGGCTGGCTGCCGGGTTGCAGGCCTTCGCGGGCGATCTTTTTGAGTTCGATACCCAGTTGTTTGCCCAGCTGGTTGATGTGGTCTTCCTGGGGGTCCTTCCCTTCCAGGATGAAACTGCCCATATCTTCCACTTTGAGGCACAGGCTGGATTTCCACTCCGGGCGCATCAAGGAATAGAGAGCGGCGCCGAACAGATGATACCAGCCGCCGAAATTGTCGCCGAGCGGAGCCGAATCGCTGCGCAGATAGCTGAGCTTGGAGACGACTTCACGGTCCTGTCGATTGGGGTCATACAGTCCTTCGCTGAGGACGTTCTCGGCGCACAGCAGCGTGCTGTAGAGATCCCCTTGATTGAGTTTGTAGGCCTGTCCAAACAGTTGATGCAATTCGATGGACCCCTGCTTCTGACTGAGCATCCAGTCGCGCAGGCCCTTTTCCTGGCCGGTGGGCATCACCACGGCGGTGGCCCCCAGGCCCAGAGCGCAAATCAACTTACTGCGACCGAAAGTGGGGAAGGGGAAGGGACGCTCGCCCTTGAGGAAGGAGCCGACCCGGCTCCAGAAACCCAGACCTTGATAACCCTTGGCATCTTTCGTCCAGACGTGTTCGGCGCCGATGGACGGCGCAACCTCGCTCATTTCGCTTTTGAGCGTGTCCATCAGGGCGTCCATCTTGAGCGGCGCCTGGGTGCCTACCTTAAAATCGGCTCCCTGCTTGTCTTTGAGAGATTCAGGAGTGGCATCGCCCTTGTGCACCCAGCGCTTGATGGCCGACCAGGTCATGCTGGCCAGGGATTTGGGCAGCTTGTCGATCAGGTTGAGCAACAGCGCGTCGGAGGCCGGATTCAGACGGTCGGTTTTGAAGGTACGATCGGTCTCAGGACGAGCGGACTTCAGGGCCTTGGAGAAGACCATGCCGTCGACCGCCTGCTCCACAGACTGCGGCTGAAAGTCAGCCTGGGCGTGGCGGTTCAGACATGCGGTGAAACTGAGTTTTTGGACAGGGTTCCCGATCTTCACCCGCTTATTATGGCTAAAGGTTTGGAAAGATCCCTGAAACGACCCAGCAGAGTATGGCGCTGACCAGTCCGGCATAGACATCCATCGTCCAGTGCGCACGCAAGGCCAGCACTGCAAAGATTTCATACAGGCCGACCAGAATGACCAGCGCGGTCAGCCAGGGAATGCCTACACTGGCCAGCGTCAGCGCACCGTAGACGGCCAGGCCGGTGTGGCCGGAGAAAAATAAGTCGTTGGTTACCCCGTAAGTAACGAAAAGCGAGGGAAACCCGGGATTGCGCCAGATCATCCCCTCCGGGGCGGGAAGGGCCGTCAGATACTGGGCGGACTGGCGCAGCATCAGCAGCGCCACCAACCCGATGATAGGACGAAAGCTGGGGCCAAAAATACCCAGGTAGAGCACGGAAAGCCCGAGCAGGTCGATGCCCAGCGAACTGGTGATGAGCAAAGCCGAAACCGCCCAGGGCGTGCGTGCCAGGTAGGCATGTAGCGGAGCCATCCAGATGTGCACTTTGTCGCCGATTTTCCCATCGTCGGGCAGGCCGCGTTTGCCCAGAATGCTCTGGGTCAGGTGCCAGATTCCGATGAGCACCACCACGCCAATCAGACGGAATCCAATGTTCAGACTCATTCGTGATGCAGCTCCACTTTCACGGCGGGGATGCCGCCCCAGGTTTCTCCGGCAGGAATGACGGTTTTAGGAAGCACAAAAGAACCGGCCAATACTTTGGCCTTTTCGCCGATGGTGACGCCGCCCATCACGATGGCTCGCAGCCCGATGGTGGCGCCTCGGCCAATTTTGACGGGGGCGATGACCAGGTAGCCGCCCTGGGCGTAGTGTGCCAGCAGACTGCAAGAGCCACCCAGGGTTACCTTATCGCCCAATTCGATGAGCGAGGGGTCGGCGATGGCGGTGGTGTTGATGGTGACATTGTGGCCGACCTTCATGCCCATCAGTCGGTAATACAGGGTGATGTAGGGTGTGGCCGAGATGAAGTCCAGAAACGACAGACGGGGGAGCAGCGTCATGGTGGCATGCACGTACCAGCGTAAGGCACCGGGGGACACCTGTTTTCCGCGCCAGGGCTGCAGCCGACCGCCCAGCAGCAAGTTGACCAGGGGCGCGATGAGAATCAGCGAGAAGCCGTAGACCATGTAGGACAGCGCCATGGCCACTCCCAAGCCGGCATAGTGCCAGGCGGGAGTCCAATGGACCATATAAGAGGTCATCATCTGGTAGGCGTGGACGGCCGGTGCCAGCGCCAGACCGGCTGTGAAGGCGGCCAGGAACAAAAAGGGCAGCACGCCCACGGCTTGGAGAAAGCTCATCATTGCCGCCGACTCTTCCTTAGGCCAACGGAACTTCCTTGCGCACCCAATCGCCGCGGTCTAACTGACCTTCAGACGGAATTGCACGCATGATCCTCCTTCGGGGCGGGAGCGGACGTCCAGTTCGGTGCCGTGCAGCGCGACGATGCGGCTGGCGATGGCCAGGCCCAGGCCCGAGCTCCCCAGGTTCGAGGAGTGTCCGGCCCGCTGGCGTCGGCCGATCAAGGAGTGCTGGAAGCCCGGACCCTCGTCCAGCACAGCTACGGTGACTTGCTGCCCTCCCTCACGCTTCACGGTTACGTCCACGCGGCTATCTTGGGGCGAGCAGCGCAGAGCGTTGTCGACCAGGTTGGATAGCACCACCAGCAGCTTATCGGCATCCCCCCAGACGCACAGACGAGGCTGCTCGTCCTCGTCGATGCCCTC
>JALHOV010000097.1:0-5708 GCA_022842865.1 Vulcanimicrobiota bacterium
GAGCGGTCGTTCGGGTCAGGAAAATCGTCTTCCTGGTCGAAACCTCACTCGAATCTGGACTTGCACTCCACTTCGAAAAGCCGTTGCCAGGGCAGGTGAAATTCGCAGTGGGCCGGCAGATAGGTCTTGACCCGCTCGCGCAAGGCCGGAAACACTTCGCGCTCCACTCGCTTCGCCTCATCATCGCTCAAGGTTAAGCCTGGATGGCCCAGCATCTGGGCTGCCCGCCAACGAAAATCCGCTTGATACAGCAAGTCATCGGCCAGACGTTCGGCCAGGAATTCCGGGGTGGCGTCCAGCACCACCGTGGCCAGACCACAGCCGATGCGGTTGCCCAGGGTGTTCCAGGCAGCATAGCCGGCCAGCTTGGGCCACAATCCCCGACTGCGTAGCGCCTGACCCAGGCTCAGGTCGCCGCCGTTGGCGAAGGTCAGATCCACCAGCACGATGCGGGCCCCGGCCGCCAGGGCGGTGCTCAGGTAGGAGAGCCAGGCTCCGTCGACGTCGGCGAATTGTTGGGAGCGAGCTTCGATTTGCGGGTGGTTTTCGCGACCGTAGAGCCACAACTGATCGTTGGAGGTCCCTTCCTCCAGTTGAGCGGCCTGCATCTGCGCCTTGAGCACCGCCCCGGCCGGGCGATCCTCGTATAGGCCTTGTAGTTGTGGAAGATCCGCGTGCGACCAATCGATCTGGATCGTGCGGCGGCTGGCCATGGCACGGCATGCCAGCAGCAGGGCGGTCTCGTCGGTGCCGGGTAAGGAGTTCACGTCACCCAACGAGTTGAGTTCTAGCAGGTTCCAGCCTGACGTCTTGCTGTCGTCGAGAGCAAAGACCAGGTAGTTGGACTCCCAGGCGTGCTGGGCCAGTTCTCGATAGACGCGCAGATTGCGCTGGCGCACCCTCATGTAGTCGTGCAGCACCTGAGAAGGTATGGCCGAACGCAATACCTCGTTGTCAGGGTCCTGGGAAAATTCTACGATGGCTTCGGCCCACTCCACTTCTTCGACGGTGGTCTGGGTGGGGGCGTTGCGCATAATCGTCTGGAAGGCGAGGAGCTTCAGGTCGTGACGCTGACGGATTTCCCAGAGCCGCTGGAGCCGAACCAGGGCCCGTTTCAGGTCGCCGGAGGGGTGGCGGCTGGCCACCAGACCTCCCCATACCAGCATATCGATGGAAACAATGGCGCCTGGAGCTCCCGAAGCCCGCTCCTCCAGCCAGTCCAGCAGTGCGTCACCGTCGCCCGGTTGCTGGAAGTTGCCGAGCAATTCCTGGGGTGGCAGTTCCAGCCTGGCCAAACGCTGGGGGAACTGGCGGCAGCATGGCCGGTCGTCCAGAGGGATGAAGAGCCAGTCTCGCATCACTGGTTGGGTGGCAGATCCTGGATATGCTCGGCGAAGCTTCGGGTGGCCGCGCGGAGACTGGATTCGTCCAGGCCGGTTACCACTGCTCCGATGGTCAGCCCGGCCGCCCCTACTTTTTGCAGCGCCCCTACTTCGTGAGGCTGCACGGCCTTCTGGGTGGGAATCAGAACCGGCATGTTGCTGGCCCGGGTCAACCTCAAGTAGGTGGCCAGGTCAACCAGGTTCAGGGGGGTTCGATACTCCGTCTTGGGAATCACCGAGCCCTCGATGATGTGAATGCCGATTTCCTCCAGGGCCTTCATCAAATCAGGGGTCCAGCCGCTGTCGACCGCCACCATCCGACCCATCGACAGCTTCAGGTGTCCAGGAGGGGTGAACTTGGCAAACAGATCCCAGAAGTCAAAGCGCTGACTTTGAATGTCGGCCAGGTCTTCGGCGTCCGGTTGCGTTTCTTCGCCGGTTACGATGCCGACCGGCACATTCACCGCCGAGAGCACCTCCAGGATGGCTTTGCGCTCTTCTTTCCAGGCGTGAAAGGTGGTGCCGCTGGCGAAATGGTGGCAGTTGATGTGCACCTTCAAGCACTGCGCGCCGGACTCGACGGCCGCTACCGCGAGTTTAGGGTCATTCTTGGGGAGACTGACCATGAGAATGAACTTGCGGGTCAGCAACGAGAGCAGCTTAGACATTACGCGTGGACCTCTTCCAGAGTGGGGGGTCCAGGGGGAGGCGCAGCCCCCCCTGGGTTATTTGATGTTGACTGGGCGGCCGGGCCAGTGGGGGCGTAATCGCCGTCTTTGGTCAGTTTGACCGAAAGGATGCGACTGACGCCGGGCTCCTCCATGGTTACGCCGTACAGTCGATCGGCGAATTCCATGGTTTTTCGATTGTGGGTGATGACCAGGAACTGAGACGAACTGGCAAAGTTGCCCAACCGGCTGGCTACCCGCTCCACGTTGGAGTCGTCCAGCGGCGCATCCAGTTCGTCGAGAATGACGATGGGGCTGGGTTTCACCGTCAGCAGGGAGAGCAGGAAGGCCATGGCCGAAAGAGCCCGCTCACCGCTGGAGAGTAGCTGCAGATTTTGCAGGCGCTTGCCAGGAGGGCAGGCCACGATCTCCACGCCCGAGTCGAGCATGTCGTCCGGATTGCAAAGTTCCAGACGCGCACTGCCGCCCTGGAACAGGTCGACAAACACCTTGGCGAAGGTTTCGTTGACCTTGTCGAAGGTTTCCTTGAACTGCACCACCGTGATCGCGTCCAGTTCGGCCATGATGGCGCGCAGACTGGCGGCTCCTTCCTCCAGGTCGTCGACCTGCGCCTTGAGGTCCTGGTGGCGTTCCTGTAAGCGCTCGTGGTCTTCCTGAGCGCCCAGATTGACCGAACCGAAGTTCTCCAGGAAATTTCGCAAACGATGGGCGCGCTGCTTGGCTTTTTCCAGTTCCAACGGAGTCATGGGGTTGGCCGGCTTGACTTCCTCGCCTTCGGGAATGTCCCCCAGGCGCTCCAGGGCTTCTTCGCGGCGGGCTTCCAGCCCGGCCAGTTCGATCTCGACCTTGGTCTGCTGGTTTTGCCGGGTGCGCAGATCCTCGTCCAGCTGGCGAACTTGTTCGGCCAGCGCCGACCAGGCGGCTTCGCGTTCCAGGTTCTCCAGGCGCTGTTGTTCCAGTTGTTGCTGGCGTTCTTCCAGTTCGGCCTGCAGGCTTTCAAGCAGGGACTGCAGGCCGTCGTTCTCGGCCTGCATGCCGCCTAGAAGTTGTCGGCAGCGCTGTGCTTCGCTTTCGGCTTGGGACTGGTCGGCCACCAGCTCGTCTTTGCGCTGGCGCACCCTCAGTTGTTCGCTCTCCAATTGCTGGTGAGCCTGACGGCGCCGTTCAAAATCTAGTTCGCACTCGCCCAGACGCGTTTGCAGTTCTTCGCGCAGAGTCTGCAGGCGGGCTTCTTCCTCTTGAAACTGAGTGAGCTGGCTCTCTAGCTCAGCTTTTTCGATCACCAGCCGAGCCAGGGACTCCTCCAGCTCGTCTAACTCCAGGTCTGCCGCTTGCGAGCGTTGCTGCAGCATTTTGAGCTCGTCCTCGGCTTTGTCCAGTCCACGTTGCAGGCGTTCGCGGTCCTGATTTTTGCGCTTGCCATCCGCTTCCAGGTCGGCCAGCTCCGCTTTCAGTGAACGAAAAGCCTCTCGTGCCGCCTGCAGGGTCTGGTCGGCCTGGGTGCGCTCGGCCAACAGCTTTTCTTCGCGGTCGCGGCAGCGTTGCAGCTCGATTTCCTGCTTTTGCAGTTGCTGGCGGGCCTCGTCCAGTAGACGCCGGCGCGACAACAGACCGGTCTGATTTTGACGGGCGGCGCCGCCCGTCAGGGCACCGCTGGGGTTCAAATATTCGCCCTGGCGCGTGACCAGGTGAGGGCGACGGCCGCGGCAGCGGTCATAGAGCTGCAGGGCGGTGGGCATGTCTTCCATAATGACCGTGCGGCCCAGCATTTCCCCGAGCACACTCTCGATCTCGCGGGGATAGCCCAACAGTTCCAAGGCCAGTCCCACTACGCCACGGCGATCGGGCAACTGCGGCGGGGGCGGCGGCATGCGTTCCAGGTCCAGCGGCCAGAACGTGACTCGCCCGATGCGCTCCTGTTTCAGACGTTCAATCAGGTTCGAGGCAACGCGACGATCCCGGGTAATGACGTCGTTGACGTGGCCACCCAAAGCCGCTTCAAAAGCTTGCTCCAGGCCGGAGGGAACCTTGACCAATTGTCCCAGCAGGCCCATCATTCCAGGATCTTTCCACTGCATGACGGCCCGAACCGCCGGGGGAAGGCCACTGCCATCGTCCAGCAGGGCCTCCAGCTCGGCCAGCTTGCTGACCAGGGGGCGGCGCTGCCTCTCCAGTTCGCGATGTTGTTGCTGGACCTCCAGCAGTTGTTGTTCCAATTGCTTCTTTTCAGCTTCCACCTGGGCTGTCAAGGTGCCGGCTTCCTGGAGCTGCTCCACCAGTTCGCCGTCCAGCTCGGTTTCGTTGGCGGCATCCAGCAGTTCTTTTCGGGAAGCTTCCCGTTGCTCGATCAGGGTCAGGATGCGCTCGTCGTCCGCTTCCTGGCGGGCGCGCAGGGTCTCGCGGCGTCCCAGTCCCTGGTGTTGCTCTTTTTCCACGGCGGCCAGGCGTTGGCGCAGCTGAGCATGGGGACTGTGGCCTTGCAGCGGGAGCTGTTCACGGTCTTGACGAGCATGCTGCAGCTTTTCCTGAGCAGACGAGAGTTCCACCACGGCGTCGGGCAGTGCCAGAACCACCGCTTCCAGCTCTCTTTCGCAGTCTTGCATGCGTTGCTCGGCCGAGGCCAGCCGAGCTTCGGCGTTTTGGGCCGAGTGCTCCAATTCGGTGCGCCGCTTGACCAGCGAATCGAGGTTGGCGCGGGTGACGCTGGTTTTCTCGCGCAACTCGGCGCAGCCCCCCAGCAGCCGTTCGCGTTCGGCGTCGCGGCGGCGTTTTTCAAGTGAAGCCGCTTCCAGCGCGTGGCGAGCCTGCTCGGAGAGTTCCTCCAATTCGGCCACCTGGGCTCTGGCTTTGGTCAATTTGGCGCGCAGTTCTTCAATGGATTGCTGGAGCCGGCTCCATTCCTGGATGGCCAGTTCGAGTTCGAGGGCTTTGAGCTCAACTTGGGCTTCCTTGTACTTGCGATAGCGTTCCAGTTGCTTCTCGCTTTCCTCGAGCTGTAGCTCCAACTCACGCAGGATGTCATAGAGCCGGGTCAAGTTGGTGGCCGTCTTCTCCAGACGTCGAGAAGCTTCGCGTTTGCGGAATTTGTAGCGGTTGACCCCGGCCGTCTCTTCCAGCATGTTGCGGCGCTCTTTGGGATCGGTGGAGAGCACCTGATCGACCTCCTTGCCGCCCAGCACCGAGAAACTGCCGGGACCGACACCGCTGCCCATGAGCATTTCGTGGATATCGCGCAGGCGACAGGCGGTGCGATTGATGAAAAACTTGCTGTCACCCTCGGCGTCCAGGCGCCGTGTGATGGCCACCTCGGCCAGGTCCAGGGGGAGCACCTGATCGCTGTTGTCAAAGATGGCCGTGACTTCCGCGTAAGGAGCTCCTTTGCGGGTAGGCGAACCGGCGAAGACCAGTTCTTCCAGTTTGGTGGCTCGCATCGCCTTGACGCTGTGCTCGCCCAGGCAGAAGCGGATGGCGTCGGTCAGATTGCTTTTGCCGCTTCCATTGGGGCCGACAACGGCTAAAAAACCGCGCGTGAAATCGATCTCGGTCTTCTGCGAGAAGGTTTTGAACCCATAGAGTTCCAGGCGCTTAAGGAACAAGATTGAAATCCTTTGGCGAAAAGTGTTGATTAATTTTCAAT
>JALHOV010000097.1:5718-13894 GCA_022842865.1 Vulcanimicrobiota bacterium
TTTCAATTTAGATGAGGTTTCCTGCGAAACATCTGTTCGTACGACCCTGTTCTGAACGAATCCTGCCGAGGAAATTCTGGTCGCCCGCCTAATCTATGAGCGCCATGGCCCGTTTTCACTTTCAAGTGAGCGATACTGATGGGAAAATTCGACGCGGCACGATGGAGGCCCAGAGCCTCTCCGATGCACGTGAAATCGCTCATCGGCGTGGTTACAGTATTATCGAGCTGCGCGAAGTGGTCGATGGAATTCCCGAGCCGGTCATCCAGGTGGCAACCAAATCCGCCACCAGCCGCTATCACACCGGCCCGGCTCCGGTTCGCCCTTACCGGCCGGGTTGGTTCCAGCGTCTTCACGACATGTTTCCAGTCCAGACGGTGCGGGCCGCCATGATCTTGCTGAGCCTGGTGGGCCTGATTTGGATGGTGGCCGGTTGGCGCACTCCCGGCGCGCGCAATCCCGGGGCTGGCCCCTCGCGTGCTCCGGCCACACCGAACTTGACGGCTCTCAAGCTGCAGATAGAGGGTTCGGTTGAAGTGGTCGGCTCCAGTTCGGTGGGCGATGTGCAAATCACCGTGGACTTGCCGGAAATCCCTTATCAGCAGACTTTTGACTGGACCAAGATGAAGCATCCCCGTCCCGGTCACTTCCTGGTGGAGGTCGAGTTTGAGTCCACTCGCAAAGCTCGTCAGTTGATTGTGCACGCTCGCAAACCGGGACTGGGCGAGGCTTCCACCGAGGTGATCCGAATCACCCCTCAGGGCGGCAAATACACAAACCTGAAGCTGGTGATCAAGCCTGGCAAGCCGGGCAAGCCCGGCTCGGTCTAGTGCCACGGCTGCACCCACAGTTGGCGGTGTTGCAGCCAGAGTTCCCAGGCCTGCCCGCGCTCCAGCGCGAGCGGCTGCCCCCCTCCCCAGACCCAGGCGCCGCTGCTGTCTACCCCCCAGGACAGTCCATCCCAGTCGCCTGGCAACTGCACCAGTCCGAAACGGGCTTCCCCCTGGAAGTAAACCAGTCGGTCTTGCCCGCTTTCCAGCCAGCCGTCTCCCCAAAGCTGTCGACGGGGCTCGTCTTCCAGAGTGATCACGGTTTCGAAAGGGGCCAGGCCCTGGCTGAGCCTCAGTCTTTCCAGCAAGGGTTGCTGCTCTCGGCTGCACAGCATGGCAGAATGATGGCCGGCCTGGCTCAACCAGCAGGCTGGCGACCGGCCCAGCCAGCACCAGCGAACTCTCAGTTGCTCGGGCTCGACCGCTCGCCACATGGAGAACAAGCTGAGAATTCCGGCCGCCGCCACCGTGGACAGGCGCGGTCCCGTCCAGATGAGCCCGAGGAAAAACAGCCAGGCCAACCAGCCGATGGGGCCGGGGTCGGGAACTTGGAGTTCGCTGGACCACTCCGCCCAACGACGGGCCGAGGCGAGCACCAGCCAGATCCAGGGCTTGAGTATTGTAACTCCCAGCTGGCCCAGTCGGGGATGGAGCAGGTCCAGAGCAGACAGTCCCAGGCCCGCCGGCAGCAGACCCTCCACCAAGGGGCCCATCCACAAGTTGGCCAGGGGGGCCAGCGGCTGCAGGGTGTGAAAGACGAACAGGGAGCAGGGCATCACGCCCAGGGTGCAGGCCAGAGACGTGGCCAGCGGCAGGCGCAGCGGCATTTTCTCGGGCAACCAGCGGGCCACCGGTTCCACCAGCCAGGCCAGACTGGCCACCGCCGCAAAGCTGAGCTGAAAGCCCACGTCGTAAAGATACTGTGGGTCCCAAAGCAATACGCCCAGGCTGCCTAGCGCCAGGCAGCGTCCCAGCGAGACGGTGTGGCCGGTCCAGCGTGCCAGCAGGCCCAGCC
Source organism: Vulcanimicrobiota bacterium (assembly GCA_022842865.1). GTDB lineage: Bacteria > Vulcanimicrobiota > Xenobia > Xenobiales > JADMJV01 > JADMJV01. The sequence goes on from JALHOV010000097.1 coordinate 7,564, forward strand.
AGCCCATGACGCCGGCCCTCAGCATGGCCGGCGCCGCCCCGGCCAGGACGACGTAGGCCGGCACCAGCCACAGCCCCAATCCAGCGCAGCGAATCGGGCCCCAACCGGCCCGCCCGCCCAGCCAGCACAGGAAGGCCACCAGCACGGCCACGTTGGTTCCGGATGCGACCAGTAAATGGCTGGTGCCGGAGCGCCGAAAGGCATCTTGCAGGTCGGCCGGCAGGCGGCTGCCGTCTCCATAGACGACGGCGCCCAGCAAGGCCGAGCCCTCGCCCGGCAGTCGATCGGCCAGGCGCTGGGTGAGGCGATAACGCCAGTGTTGTAAGCCATTTTCTTGACTGGGGCGCAAATAGCGACCTTCACTCAGGCGCAGCCGATGGGTGACTCCGCGGCGCCGCCAGTAACGACCACCATCCCAGTCTCCCGGGTAGGCGGGTGGACTGAAGCCGACCAAATAGCCTTTCAGAAACCAGAGATCGCCCAGGGCGATCTCGCCCGCTTGCCCGTCTTTCCAGTCCACCAGCCAGCGTCCACCGTAAGCATCCACGCGGTCCGTCCAGTGATGGACCTCGACCACAAAGCGGCAGCCGCGGGCGGTCGGCACGGCCGCTTCACAGACCCGGGCCACCACTTGCGCGCGAATGTCCACAGCCTGGCTCAACGGATTGGGAGCAGGCGGCTGAATGCGCCATAGGCACCAGGGCACGAGCAAGCACAGTAGAAGGCGCCAACGGCCTCCCGCCACGAGACAGGCGAGCAAGGCCAGCCACCAGGGGCAGGAAGCGGTTAGAACGACGGCGCCGAGCGCCAGATAAGGCCAGTCCATAGGTGCAGGCTAACGGATAGCACCCCCTGAGTGGTGAACTCAGTAAGTCCAAAGGATGAACTTTGCTGCTCGTAACAAAAGGACATGTCCAGGACTTTGAGAAAAATTTCACAAAGGGACTAGAGACAAACCGTGCCAGCCATTCATAGCCATTCCGAGCGCCTCGCGCGCGAAGCCGAAGAGCACCTCCCCGGTGGGGTGAACAGCCCGGTTCGCGCCTTTCGTGCTGTGGGCGGCCACCCGATCGTGATCGAGTCAGCTAAGGGTTGCCAGATGACCGATGTGGACGGCAACACCTACATCGATTTTGTCGGATCCTGGGGTCCCATGATTCTGGGCCACGCCCATCCCAAAGTGATCGCCGCCGTGCAGGAAGTAGCTCAGCACGGCCTGAGCTTTGGCGCCACCTCTCCGCGCGAGGTGGAGCTGGCCAAAGCCATTAAGCGTTTTTATCCTTCCATGGACCTGGTTCGGCTGGTTAGTTCCGGAACCGAAGCCTGCATGAGCGCTGTGCGAGTTGCTCGCGGCTACGCGGAAAAACCGGGCATCATCAAATTTGAGGGCTGCTATCACGGCCACTCCGACTGCTTGTTGGCCAAAGCTGGGTCCGGGGCGATGACCCTGGCTCTGCCCGACAGTGCCGGGGTCCCTCCCAGCGTTACCCAACACACCTATACCCTCCCCTTCAACGACCTGGAGTCCGTACGCGCGCTTCTGGGCGAGAAAGGCGCTGAAATTGGGGTGGTGATGATCGAGCCGGTGGCCGGCAACATGGGACTCATTCCTCCGCAACCCGGCTTTTTGCAGGGGCTGCGCGAACTGTGCGACCAGCACCAGATGGTGCTGGTATTCGACGAGGTCATGGTCGGCTTTCGGCTGGCCCGTAACGGTGCTCAGGGGCTCTATGGCATCACCCCAGACATGACGGTGTTGGGCAAAATCGTGGGCGGCGGGATGCCGCTGGCTGCTTACGGCGGCAAACGGGCGATCATGGAGAAAGTGGCTCCGCTGGGGCCGGTCTACCAGGCCGGCACCCTTTCCGGCAACCCCGTGGCGGTCACGGCCGGCTTGACAACCTTGCAGCAAATTGATGCCCAGCCGGGTCTCTATGACCATCTGGAGAGCATCGGCCAGCAATTGCAAACAGGCCTGGAAGAGATTCTTCAAGGAAGCGGTCGCGTCCAGCGAGTGGGCTCGATGTGGACGCTCTTTTTCACGGACCAGCCCGTGGTCGACTATGCCAGTGCCAAGACTTGCGACACGCAGCGGTTTGCCAGCTACTTCCGGGGTATGCTGGAGGCTGGCTTCTATTTGCCGCCCTCTCAGTTCGAAGCGGCCTTTTTGGGGGCTGCCCATCAACGCGAGCATATCGATCAATTTTTGGAGGCGGCCCGAACGGTGCTGAAAAGCGCTTGAGGGCGGCCGAACTGGGCGGGGGAGGAAAGGTGTCCCCATGGTTATTTCTTCGCTGAAGTTGGTTGAATCGGACCTGCTTCGAGTAGAAGAACAACTGGTAACACTCCTGGAGAAACGGGGTGGAGTCCTGAAAGGGCCCGCCGAGATGATGTTTCGGGGCGGCGGCAAACGCCTCCGCCCAGCCCTGGTGTTGCTTTCGTCCCGACTCTTCGGGCCCCAACCGGAGAGTGCCATTTCGATCGCGGCGGCCGTGGAAATGGTGCACGGCGCGTCGCTCATTCACGACGACGTAATCGACGATACCGACCTGCGCCGGGGTCAGCCGACTATGAAGGCTCTGAGCGGCAACCGCATCGCCGTCTTGCTGGGTGACTTGTTGCTCTGTCAGGCGTTGCTGGCCGTAGCCGAATTGGATCGGGTGGTGCTGGTTCAGGTGGTCTCGCAAGCGGTGGCGGATATGACGGCCGGTCAAATCTTGGAGCTGCGTCAGCAAGGCAACGTCGAGACCCAGGTGCAAGACTACCTGCGCATGATCGAAGGCAAGACGGCCGCCTTAATGGAGGCCGGTTGCCGCCTGGGAGCCCTCTTGACCGACGCCACGCCGGCTCAAGTCGAAGCCTGCGGGCAATTCGGCTTGAACTTAGGGATGGCTTTCCAAATCAGCGATGACGTACTCGATATCTGGGGTAACCCCGATAAGCTGGGCAAGCCGACCGGTTCCGACTTACGCGAGCGCAAGTATACGCTACCGTTCCTTCACGCCTATCAACAGTCGCTGAAGCCTCAGCGGAATCTGGTTCGTCAGCTCCTGACCCAGGCGACTCTCGAGCCTGGCGCCATGCAGGCACTGGTGCAATGGATGGATCAGAATCACAGTCGCGAACATGCCATTGAGTTGGCCGAAAAGTATGTTCAGCAGGCCCGCGCGGCTTTGCGGCAAACCCCTGCCGGACCGACCAGGACCACTTTAGAAGAACTTCTCGACTACGTCGTGAACCGGGAGCACTGAACCTCGCATGGATGGAAATTACGGATATATCGCGCTTTTTCTCCTGGGCGGGGCAGGCTTTGTTTGCTTCAACTTTAGCCTGGCCAGTTTTGTAACCCGGCTGGTGCAGAGTCATCGTCCCAGCCGAACCAAAGGCCTGGCCTACGAGTGTGGCGAGCCTCCCAGCGGAGAAGCCTGGGTACAGTATAATGTTCGTTACTACCTGTACGCGATGCTATTTGTCATCTTTGATGTCGAAGCGGCCTACATGATTCCCTGGGCCGCGGAGTTTCGTAAGCTGTTAGCGGAACTCGGAACGCTAATGGTGGTTGAAATGGCTGGATTCCTGGCGATCCTGCTATTGGCATTGTGCTACGCCTGGAGAAAAGGGGCCCTGGAATGGACTTAATCAAAAAAATCCCCGCTTACATCGAGCGGATTCCCAACGGCGGCATCCTCATGACCGGCCTGGACTGGGTGCTTAACAACGCCAAAGCCAGCTCTATGTGGTATATGCTTTTCGGGCTGGCCTGCTGTGCCATCGAATTGATGGCCACCGGTGCTTCTCGCTACGACTTCGACCGTCTCGGCATGATTTTCCGCGCGACGCCACGCCAGACCGATCTTATGATCGTGGCCGGCACGCTCACTTTAAAAATGGCTCCGCGTGTAAAGTTGCTTTATGAGCAGATGCCTGACCCTAAGTATGTGATTGCTATGGGTGGTTGTACAATGCACGGCGGGCCTTTCTACCACGACTCCTACTCCGTGCTCAAGGGCGTGGACAAAATCATTCCGGTGGACATCCACGTGGCCGGCTGCCCTCCCCGTCCGGAAGCTTTGCTCAATGGCTGCATTGCCTTACAGGACCTGATCAAGGGCGAAAAACTCGGTCGCAAGCGCGATCGGCCCGGCCTGCGACACGTGGACCCCGCCACCAATTTGCCCCTGCTGGTGCGACCGGATACGGGTCTGATCCGGCCCAATCAAATCCTCATGCCTGACCAGTTGCGAGTCCTGAGTTGACGCCTCAAGAATTTGCCATCCAGCTGAGCGAGCAATACGGGGAGCATCAGTTTGGCCTGGACGAGTTGAACGAGGAGTGCGTGGTACTGCCTCTAGAGATCATTCCCCAGTGTTTTGAGTTTTTGCGGGATCACGACGCCACTCTAATGGACTATTTCGATTTTTCCACTTGTGTGGACCGCCCGCCTGACCGGTTGGACCTGGTCTATTCGATGTATTCCACCGTGCTCAAGCACCGCGTTCAGTTCAAGGTGATTCTGGATCGGCAAAATGCGGCGGTGCCCACCGTCAGTCACCTGTGGGAGAACGCCAATTGGAACGAGCGCGAAATCTACGACTTGTACGGGGTCTTTTTCCCCGGCCACAAAGATCTGCGCCGGCTGATGATGCCCGACGACTGGGAGGGACACCCTTTGCGTAAAGACTACGCGCATCCCAATCTGGTGGTGCGTCCTGATTAACGTAAGTGATGACGGCGGTGCGCTGCGCACCGAAGAGTTTGAACTCAACATGGGTCCCCAGCACCCATCGACTCACGGCGTTCTGCGCATGGTTTTGAAAATGGACGGCGAGCGGGTGGTCGACTGCGACCCGATCGTGGGCTACCTGCACCGGTCCATCGAGAAAATGGCGGAAAATCGGACTTTTACCCAGGTGATTCCGGTCACCGATCGTCTCGACTATTGCACTTCGATGACCTCCAATTACGTCTACGTGCTGGCTGTCGAGAAACTGGCCGACCTGACCCCGCCCCCACGGGCGGAATACATTCGCGTCATTATGACGGAGCTCAATCGCATCGCCTCTCATCTGCTGTGGTACGGCACTTTCTGCCTGGAGATCGGCGCTACCACGCCTTTCCTCTACTCGTTCCGGGACCGCGAGAAGGTGCTTGACCTTTTCGAATCCGCCTGCGGTGCCCGCTTGCTCTACAACTACATCCGCATCGGGGGTGTGTCTCAGGACATCAATCAGAAGTTCCTGGACCGCATCATCGAGTTTCTCGATTACTGGGAGCCCATTATCCCGGAATACGAGCAACTGTTGGATGAGAATCCCATTTTTTACAACCGAACTGTCGGTGTGGGCACGGTCCCGCTGGCCATGTGCCGCAACTACGGGGTCAGCGGTCCCAACGTGCGCGCCGCCGGCGTGGCTGAAGATGTGCGCCGCGACGATCCCTTCGCGGTCTACAAAGACCTGGAGTTCGAGATTCCCGTGGAGAGAGAATCGGACGTGTTTGCGCGCTACCGCGTTCGCATGCGGGAGCTGCGCGAGAGCGCCAAGATTCTCCGTCAGTGCTACGAAAAAATACCCACTGGCGCTTTTGGATTGCCGCTCAACTACCGCTTCAAGGTCCCCCCGGGGGAAACTTATGTGCACATCGAGTCGCCGCGAGGGGACATAGGCTGTTACCTGGTCAGCAGCGGTGGAGATATGCCCTGGCGTTGCAAGTTCCGCACTCCCAGTTTTGTGCACATCCAGCTTTTTAAGAAGCTGCTGGAGGGCGTGCTCATTCCCGACATCATGGCTATCTGTGCCAGCTTCGACATCGTTTTGCCTGAGACGGACCGATGATGGCAGGATCCCAGGAGAGGCTGGGATAACCACGGTCGATGCCTGAGAAGTTTCACTGGGCCCAGTTTTCCGGGGGAAAACATTTCCAGGATCTGCTCGCGCACCTGAGCGGACGCTCGGTGCCCGAGCTTCTGGTCATGCCCATCATGTTGGCCGTGATCCTTGGCTTTATTTGCGTCTCATCGCTGGTCTTGATCTGGGCGGAACGGAAAGTTGCCGCCCGCATTCAGAATCGCGTCGGCCCCATGATGACCGGTCCGCGCAAATGGGCGGAATTCTCGATGTGGACGGGTGGGCTGCTGCAGACGGCCGCCGACGCCATCAAACTGCTGGTCAAAGAGTTGATCATCCCCAGTAAGACCGACGCCATCCCGTTCATAGCGGCTCCCATCTTGATCGTAACCGTTTGCGTGACCGCCTTTGTGGTGATTCCCTTCGGCCCGGCCCTGTCGGTGAGCGACTTGAACATCGGCGTGGTGCACGTGGTCTCGATCTCC
>JALHOV010000097.1:13904-18810 GCA_022842865.1 Vulcanimicrobiota bacterium
TCGATCTCCAGCCTGACGGTCCTCTCCATCGTGATGGCGGGTTGGTCATCCAACAGCAAATACAGCTTGCTGGGCGGATTGCGCTCGGCGGCCCAAATGCTGAGCTATGAGATTCCGCTGATTTTTGCTCTCCTCGGCCCGATTCTGCTGGCCGGCGGGCTTTCGATGCAGAAGATGGTCCTGGCTCAACGCGAATACGGTTGTTGGTTCGCACTTCCGAGTCTGTTGGGATTCTTGATTTATTATGTTGCCTCCATCGCGGAGGTCAATCGTCCTCCCTTCGACATCCCGGAAGCGGAATCGGAACTGGTGGCCGGTTACGTATCCGAGTATTCCGGTATGATGTTCGCCATGTTCTTCCTGGCCGAGTTTGCCAACATGTTCCTGGTTTGCTCCGTGGCCGCCACCGTCTTTCTGGGCGGCTGGCTGGTTCCGTTTATGGCCATTCCGGAGCAGATGACCCCCGGCTATATCGCCCTGGGCACGCTCGTGTTTTTCGCTAAGACCTCGTTCCTGGTTTTCATCATGATGTGGATCCGCTGGACCTTTCCCAGAGTCCGGCCGGACCACCTGATGAATCTCGGCTGGAAGTATCTCTTCCCGTTGTCGTTACTCAATCTTCTGATTTGCGCCGGTGTGGCCGTCCTCAAAGACGTCTACAAGCTGAACGGCTGGGGAATCAGCCTGGCCAGCCTGGGCGCTCTGGTCTTGATCCTGCTGCTGCTGCAAGTGGTACGCATCCCGCGACCAGACTCGTTCCTGGAGAAGGTATGAGCGAAGCGGTCGCCTTTTACGTGCTTTCGGGTCTGGTGCTGGCCTCGGCCTGGTCTGTGGTGCGCAACGAGAACCTCTTTCACGCCGGTCTCTCCTTGATTCTCTGTTTTGTCGGCGTGGCCGGCATTTACGTCAATTTGGACGCGCCCTTCCTGGGTGCTATGCAGGTGCTGATTTACGCTGGCGCCATCGCCGTGCTGCTCTTATTTGGCTTTATGCTTACCCACGACCTGATGAACGTGAAGCAGGAGCGCAACCAGCACGTCGGCGGGATTTTTGCCGCCGTTCTGATGGCTCTGGTGCTGGTCGGCACGATTGTGGGCGCTCAATGGTATGCTCCCAGCGGACAGCCCGTCAAATTCGGTGTGGAAGCTTTGGCCCGTCGCTACATGCAGCAGGACCTGGTGTCCTTTGAGGTGGTCGCGCTTATGCTGCTGGCCTCGCTGATGGGCGCGGTGGTGATCGCCCGCAAAGAAGAGGGGAGTCGCGATTGATCGGGCTGCCTCACTATCTGATTTTATCAGCCCTGTTGTTTTCTCTGGGGCTCTACGGGGTGTTGACCCGCAGAAACGCCATCGGCGTGCTCATGGCGGTCGAACTCATGTTCAACTCGGTCAACATCAATTTGATGGCCTTTTCGCACTACATGATGGACACGGCCGGTCTTGCCTTTTGCATCTTTGTTATTACCGTGGCCGCGGCCGAAGTGACGGTGGGCGTCGCCCTGGTGCTATCCGTCTACCGCAACCGCAATCTCATCGACCTCGATCAGGTGGCCGAGCTCAAGGGTTGAGAGTTCCCGGCCCTGCCGGGCCCAGTGGTAGCCTTCCAAAAACCCAATGGCTTTTTCTGCCAGGGGATAGGTCTTGACCAGGTTCCAGAAACGAGTGCTGTGGTTTGCCTCGATCAGATGTGCCAGTTCGTGCACGATAACGTAGTCGATCACATAGGCTGGCAGCTTTAATAACTCATGGCTTAAGCGAATGCGGCCGCTGTCCGGGGTGCAACTTCCCCAGCGCTGCTTTTGATTGGTCACCCAGTCGATGGAGAATTTGAGTTTGCCCGCAAAGTAGCGCCGGTTCAGAGACTGCGCCCGGCGCATCAATGGAGTCTCCGGTCCGTCGCTGGCAGGCTCTTCCCGCCGCTGAAAACGCGCCCGCATACGTTCCACCCAGTATTGTTCCTGGGCGCGCGAGAGACGTGCGGGTAGACGGACCACCAGCACTCCCTGTTCCAGGGTAGCGCTGATGGTTTTTCGCCGCTTGGCGCTGCGGACGACGCGGACTTCCAACTTACACAGCTATTTCAGGCTTTTGAGAACGGGAGCCACCGACGGATCGCTGGCCAGGTAGGCGTAGTCGAAGCCCAGGCGGTCGGCCAGGAAAATGCCGTGCTCCATCACCTGGTAACCATCGATCCAGACATCGCAACTGCCGGTGATGACGTCTACGTGGGTGCAGCACTGCCAATCCGCGCCGGTCTGGCTGCCGTAGGGGTCACCGAAGGCAATATGGATGCCAGGCATCTTCTCGTCCTGCAGCAGATTGCCGGTAAACTCGAAGACGGCCAGGTTGGTGCCGATGGCGAACTCTCCCACGCGGTCGCTGCCCTCAGCGGTGTGGCAATAATCCCAGAACTCTTTCTCGAGCTCTTTGTTGTCGCAGAGCACCTTCTTCAGGTAACCGCCCTCCAAGAAGAGCGTCATGGGGGTTTTGTCGAGCACGCCATATTTGGCGCTGAAGTAGTCGCCCACGGTGCCGTCGATCACAAAGATGCCGTCTACCGACCAGGGAGCCGTGAAGATTTCTCCGCCGGGCAGGTTGGACCAGACTTCCTCAATGATTCCGGAGGTCTTGCGCCAGGTGTAATCGGGGTTAAAAGTGGCCACCAGATCGGTGCCGGCGCGGCTCTTGACCACGATTTCCTTGGCCACTTTGGCTTTTTCCAGCAGCCGCTTAGAAACCTCGTCGACCTTGTTGAAGTCGGCGCGCATTCCCTGACACATGATGTCTTCCGTAATGCCGACCATGTGGGCGTAACGCAGGCCCAAGGCTTCGACGCGACGCACGAATTGCTGGCGCGACACCAACTCGCCTTTTTGTGGGAAGACGCAGTAGATGCAGACTTCACAGCTCTCCAGGGGATCCATGATTTCAGCCGGGTAGAGGTTGGAGGGGCGTTCCACGTGATCTTCAATGACGCGAATGGAAACCTCGCGGGCCACTTTGCGGGCAGCATCGTAGATAGCCCAGCCCACCGATTGGGTCTGGCGATCGGTGACAATGTAGACGCGCTGCTCCGGCTGCACTTTCAGGCAGACTTCAATAGCGTTGCGTGCACCGGGTACCAGTTCCGGGTGATAGTGGGGTACGGTCAAAGTGGCCTCCGAATGACTCATCCTGCAAAACTCCTGTATTCTCAAGGAATAACCGGGACTTACCCAGGGTCCTTCACTCTTAACCATGTCCAAAGTGCACTTTCACAGGACTTGCCCAGGGCGGCAGAAAGATTCCCTCGGTGCGCCTGCAAGACCTCATAAGCATTGCTCTGGGCTACTTTCTGCTGGGCGTTTTGTGCCAGATTATCGCCACAAGCCCTGGTTATGCCAGTCCGATATGGCCGGCAGCGGGTTGGGCGCTGATCACGGTCGTCTATTTCGGCTGGCGGGCCCTGGGGGCTATCTGGCTCGGGGCTCTGGCTCTCAATTTTTACCTGGGCGGTGGGAAATATTTTATCTATCCCCTGTGCGTGGCGACGGGTGTGGCTCTGCAAGCGGGGGTGGGCGCCTGGCTTAGGAATCGCATTCGCCAACGCGACCGTTTTCTCAACGACCCCTGGCGCGTCCTGACCTATCTGATCACCGGCGGGCCTGTAGCCTGCGTGATCAGCGCCAGCGTGGCCGTGCCGATCATGACCGGCTTTGGACCCCTGGCAGGCCATGATTTTGCCAATAACTGGTTCCACTGGTGGATCGGGGATGCTCTGGGCGTGCTGGCGCTGGCTCCCCTCGGCGAAGTGGCTCTGCTTTTCTTGCCGCAGGGCAAGCGCCGCCAGATGGTCTTTTACAGCTGGCCTTCTCTGCTGACTCTGGCCTTGGCCGCACTGCTTTTCTGGCAAAGCCAGCGTTCGGACCTGTCCTATGTGCGCGAACGCTTTCAGCACGAAGCGCAGCTGGGCCAGCAAATTTTGGAACAGGACCTGGCTCAGGCTTCGGGTGATTTGCGCCGCATTCAACTAGAAGTCACCCGTCATCCGGAGTGGCTGGATGGTGGCAGTCCTTTCGATGATCAGTCGCTCTTTGCGGTGACGGTCGGCTCCGGCCGGCTCAATGGGGTCGGATTAATTCGTCTGGTGCGCCATTCTCAGCGAGGACAGATTGAAGCCTTGCTTTCGGCCCGCTACGGCCGGTCCATCGAGGTGTCGGACGCCTTGCCGGGCGGGACTACGCTCCGCGCGCCCAGGCGCGAACGCTATTGGGTGGTGATTGCCGAGTCCCCGGTGCGCAACCCGCCCCTGGAAGGATTGGACATCGCCAGCCTGCCCGGCCGCCGTTCGGCGCTGGAGAAGGCGGCCGCCTCCGATCTGATGACCAGCACCGCCCTGCAACAAAGCTGGCGCTCTCCAGAAAAGCGAGACGGACTCTTTTTTTATCTACCCGTCTATCAGGGGAACCCTCGCACGGAAAATCAACGCCGCGAAGACCTGATCGGCATTGTCGGTGGTTCCATCTACGTTTCCGAGTTGGCCCAGCGGCGTTTGCGCACCTTCTTGTCGGTCGGCATCGGCTGTCAGATCACCGTGCGCGACGCCGCCGCCCTGGCGGAAACCGAGCAGGACCGACAGAATCGGGAGTTATCTACCTCCTTCAACTTGACCTTCGCGGGCCAGGAATGGCGGCTCCATTTTTGGGCCACGCCCGCCTTTGTGAACCAGGCTCGCAGCAGTCATCCCTGGATGGTGGGTCTGATCGGCACTCTGCTCTCGTGTTTGACCGCCACCGTGACCCTGCTGGCGGTTGACCGACAGGCGGTAGTCGACCGTATGGTCTTGGATCGAACCGCTGACCTGGCCATGCAGGCCGCTGAAGCCTCGCAGTCCAGTCTGGCCAAAAGCCGCTTTCTGGCGGTCATGA
>JALHOV010000098.1 GCA_022842865.1 Vulcanimicrobiota bacterium
GGTGCCGTGCAGGCCCTTTTGCACGTACCAGACGGCTTGCTTTTGGAGGCCGTCGTTTTTGCTGAAGAAATAGTTGTCGCCATAGTGGAACGGCAGCCCGTAGCGCGCGTAGTTGTTCAGTTTGAGCAGTCGGTCCTTGAGGGCGTTGCGGAACGGGATGTTCTCCAGGTAGCCGAAGGTGGCTTTGTTCTGCTCGGTGACCCAGGCGGCGGTTTCTTGCGAGTTGTCGTCCTCCAGCCAGCGGTAGGGGTCCTTGACCACAGTGCCGTGATAGTCGTCACTCTGGTCGGATTGGCGAGTTTTGGGGGGTTCGGCGTAGCTTCCGGGGACGATGACGGCGAGAGCTAGCAGGCAAAGGAGATAACGTTTCAGCATGCACGACCTGTTTGCAATTCGGTGACATCTTTCCTGGGCGAGTTGGCTAAGCTGAGATCGAGCAGGTTCCCGACAGAGGAACCGCCGTTGTCGGAGGTTAGCATGCAAGTCACCCAACGTTCGTTTTCGCCCATTTTGCGACCGCTTTCGCGGCCCCCTCAGGATCCCCAGGGTCCTCCCCCGGAGAAATTCGACAAAGCCGTTCTGGGCGGCCAGATCGCCGGCGGCCTGGGACTGGGTGTGGGGCTGGGCTACGTCGGCATGGACCTGGGAATGCGCCTGGGCTTTGCCAATGGAATGCAAGCCCTGGGCGGCCATCCGGCGGCTCAACTGTTAGGCTTGTTCGTGGTCGGCTTGCCTCAGGCGATTCTGGGCGCCACCATTGGCGGCGCGCTGGGCGCAGCCACTGGAGTCGGCGCAGGCGCCTATCTGGGCGGCAAAGTCGGCGAACACTTTTCCCAGGGGTAGATTTTGGCGGTTTGCGGGTAAGTTGCACCTATTGAAATTTGGAGGTGCCTCGAATGTCTATGACCGCCACGCTCAAGTCCGAGAAGTTTCTCGTTGCCGCCAAGCAACTGTTGATCGCCAACGAGTGGGTTTCTCCAGCCTCGGGCAAGACCTTTGAGGTTCTCAATCCCGCCACCGAAGAAGTGGTGGCCAACGTTTCCCAGGCGGGACCCGAAGACGTCGACGTGGCCGTGCGGGCCGCCCGCCAGGCCTTTGCCGAGGGCAGCGACTGGCGTCGCATGAGCGCTTCCGACCGTGGCAAGCTAATGTGGAAGCTGGCCGATTTGCTCGAGCAGAATCTGGAAGAGTTCGCCGAGTTAGAGTCGTTAGACAACGGCAAGCCCATTTCCGTGGCCCGTCTGGCCGATGTGCCGCTGGCCATCGATCTCTTTCGCTACATGGCCGGTTGGGCCACCAAGATCGAAGGTAACACCATTCCCATCTCGGTGCCTGGCGCCGAGTATTTTTCCTACACGCTGCGTGAACCGGTGGGCGTGGTGGCCCAGATCATTCCCTGGAACTTCCCGTTGTTGATGGCCGCCTGGAAGCTGGGACCGGCGCTGGCAACCGGATGTACGATTATTTTGAAGCCGGCCGAGCAAACGCCGCTGAGCGCGCTGCGTTTGGGCGAGTTGATTGTAGAGGCCGGGTTTCCGAAGGGCGTGGTCAACATTTTGACCGGGTTCGGCGATGCCGGCGCGGCTTTGGCGGCTCACCCCGACGTGGACAAGGTCGCCTTCACCGGTTCGACCGAGGTGGGACGCTTGATTGTGAAGGCGGCAGGGGAGAGCAATCTCAAGAAAGTGACGCTGGAATTGGGCGGCAAGTCGCCCAACATCGTCTTCGCCGATGCGGACCTGAAGGCCGCGGCAGCCGGAGCGGCCAACGCCATCTTCTTCAACCACGGGCAGTGCTGCTGTGCCGGTTCTCGTTTGTATATCCACAAGAGCGTGTTCGACCAGGTGCTCGAGGGCGTGGTGGAGCGGGCCGGACGCATTCGTATGGGTCCGGGGCTCGATCCCAAAACCCAGATGGGACCGCTGGTTTCTCGCGAGCAGCTGGACCGGGTCTGTGGCTTTCTGGACTCCGGCAAAGCAGAGGGCGCCCGGGCCGCGGCCGGTGGTGCGCGCCACGGCGATAAGGGTTATTTTGTGCAGCCGACGGTGCTGGTGGATACCAGGCCCACCATGAAGGTGGTCCAGGAAGAGATTTTTGGGCCGGTGGTGGCGGCCATGCCTTTTGATGACCCGGATGACATCGCCCGAGTGGCCAACGATCACGTATACGGACTGGCGGCGGCGGTCTGGACACGCGATGTCAGCAAAGCGCACAAGCTGGCCCGCGCGCTGCGAGCCGGCAATGTCTGGGTCAACTGCTATAACATCTTCGATGCGGCTCTGCCTTTCGGTGGTTATAAGCAGTCGGGTTGGGGCCGCGAAATGGGTCACCAGGCCCTGGAGCTCTACACCGAGACCAAAGCTGTAACCCTGCAACTTTAAGGGGAGTTTTGGCCTGAGTTCAGAACCGTGGGCGCGATGAAATACCTCGTTTTTCTGATGATGACTTTGAGCGCAACGGTCTGGGCTCAGGATGAGGAGAAGTCTTCTCGTCCCCTACCGGTGGACGACCCGTTCATCATTCACTCTCGCATCAACTTCGTCTACAACAATTCCGTGTCCGAGAACCAGGAGGGGAGCCAGACTTTTTACATCAATCCCATCTTCGCCCTGGACCAGCGCTCCTCGCTTCAGGTCGCAGCCCCGATGGTCTGGTATCAGGGCGGCCAGACCGGGAATCTCCCCGGGCGCGGTTTTGGAGACTTCTCCATCCAGTATTTTCGACGCTTTGATACCGGTCAGGAGGTCGCCCACGGCCTGGGCGTCAACTTGACCTTTGATACGGCCACTACCAATTTGGGCGGCTCGGCCACCACTCCGGGCATTGGCTACGCTCTGGAGTACAAACCTCAAGATAGCGATACCAAGCTGGTCTTTATCGCTGGTTATCAGCACTCCATGGGGCAGACCACGCCCGGCAATCCCACCCGTCAACTGGCCCTGCGCATCCAGGGCTATCATTACTTTGACGATGCCTACGCGGGATTCGAGATGCGCAATCAGTTCGATCTTTATGGGGGCACCTATCAGCCGCTCTTTTCCGTCACCGGCGGTGGGCCGATTTCCGAAGACGTGCAGCTCTGGGGAGCGATCCGTGTGCCTTTGAGCGAGACGGCTCGCTCCAACAACGATCGGCTCAATTATTCTATCGGGATCACGGTGCCTTTGTAGGGACCCTTCGGATCAAAGAGGGCCACTCTGGCTGTTTGGAGTTGAGGGTGAAAACCTGGCCGTCGCTGCGCTGGCGCAGCCGCAGGCTGCCGGTAAAAAGATGCACTCTTGTGAGGCCCTTCGAGTGGTGTATCTCGAACTCCGTGCCCACGGGTTGGATTTCCACTTGTTCCGTCTCCAACCGAAGGTTGCGGTTCTTGTGCTGGACCCGGACCTGCCCGAACGTCAGCCTCAAACCAGCCGCGCCGACGCGCTCCAATCGGCTGCGGGGGCCCAGTCGAAGGGATTGCCCGTCGATGGTCAGGGTACGTGCGCTGGCGCCGGTCTCCCAACGCGTCAGGGCCTTGGACCGGGGCTGGGGGACGACGGGGCGCCGCCGGGGAGTCAGGTAGAGTCCGATGAAAACGAGCAGGATGGGTAACGCCAGAGCCAGCCCGGAGAAGAGAGGTTTGTAGATGCGTGGCCTCTGGTAGGGTTCTTCCTCGGCCCAGGTGCGCGTTCGTCCGCGCATGCGCTGGAGAGCCTCGACATCCAGGCGACAGCGAGTGCACTCGTCGAGATGCTCTTCGAAGAGGCGCCGGTCTTGCAGACGTCCTTCCACATAATCGCCGGCGGCTTGAGAATCGGGGCTGTGCCACTGGTGTTTGTCCACTGGCTCTTTCTTTCGCCCCGATCAGGGACTTTTCTCCCTTGCTCAGAAACCTGCTTCATGAAAATCCTGGTTACGGGCGCCAGCGGCAAGCTGGGATGTTATCTGATCAAGGGGCAGGGCGTGCAAGGGTGCAGCCGCAGAGGTCCGCACCGCTTCGATTTGACGGACCCGGCCTTGGAAAGCCATCTCGAAGCCATCGGGCCTCAGGCGGTCGTTCACGCCGCGGCTCTTTCCGCGATTCACGACTGTTTGAGCCGCCCGGAGCAGGCCGATCTGGTCAATCACCAGGCCTCGGCCCGGCTGGCTCGATGGTGCTCGCAGCAGGGGGTGCGCCTGGTCTATGTCTCTACCGATATGGTGTTCGACGGCGAATCGGCGCCCTACCACGAGGATTCCCTGGCTCAGCCGTTGAGCGAATACGGTCGTTCCAAGCTGCGAGGCGAGCAGGCCGTTTTGGATCAGGGGCATCTGGTGGCCAGGGTGGCGCTGATGGTCGGGCCCGCCTTGGGAGATGGCCAGAGTTACTATGATCAGCTGGTGGCCAGTTTGCGCGCGCGCAAGCCGGTCTCGCTTTTTCAGGACGAGTGGCGAGGGATGATTTCTTATGAGGACGCGGCCGATGGCCTCCTTCGTCTGGCGGTGGGCTCGGGAACGGGGGTGGTGCACCTCGCCGGTCCTCGCCTGTCGCGTTACGAGATGGGATGCATGCTGGCCGCTCAGCTTGGGGCGCCCGAACTGGTCTCGGCGGGCCAGCGTTCCGACTATGCAGCGCCCGAGCCACGCCCTCGCGACCTGACCATGCTCAGCCGGCGCCGGGAGGAACTGCTGCCCGAATGGCAGCCCCGCACGGTGGAGCAACAAATTCCGGCCTGGTTGGCTTGACAGATCATGCCGGGCTGGCTACTATTACCCGGCAACCTGGGTAGGTGGCCGAGTGGACAATGGCAGCAGACTGTAAATTTGCCGGGCTTCGCCCTACGCGTGTTCGAATCACGCCCTGCCCACCAAGCATGAGCCTCGATGAAAGTCGGGGCTTTTTTCTTTGTGGGGAGAGGCGAGGGAAGGCTGGCTTACGGTCAGTTAGGGCCGGTTTAGGCAGTTATCGGAACGGAATCGGCACCCGCCGGCACCCATTTTTCGCCAAACGCTCCCCCAATCGAAGCGGCCCGCTCTCGTCGGGCCCTTTAGCCGGAGCCTTTATTTGGAGCTTGGGGCAACCTGGAGCCGGCATGCAGACCTAGCTACTTTTGACGGGAACGCAAGTAATAGGTGTTCAAGGTTGGCGTGGGCGCCAAAAACGCAACCTAACCTGCTCTGGCATCACGAAAACGGCGTACGGCCTTCAATTTAGGGGCGAACCCGTGAACGCCTGCGCCAGCAACCGCCAGAGAAAGCCACTGGTACGACAGCGGTCACAGCATAAATCTGGCACTCCATCCCGAGGTTTTTTTGTTCCAAGTTCGCCAGGCGTTTCGCGCGAACACCCTCCGGACTTGACCCCTCAGGAGTTCAATCAGGACCCCGCAACATCTATCGATGTTATCGGCTATCTTTGGCTAATCACACACCAGACGCCCGCCCTTTCAGGACTTAGCGCAGAGAAAGCGCCGAAACGTTTGGAATCACATGCAGGTTCGACAGGGGGACTGGGTCAACGAGTAGTAACAAAGCCCTGAGCCCTATACAAAAGGGCCTTGCGGTTCGAACGCGAGGCCCTGGTGTTGGCTCACCATTCACCCAAAGAAGGAGAGGGGAGCCGTGGGCACCGTGTTGACATAGCTTGCGAGGCAACGCTTTCCACAGACCCAGAGAAGATTTTGCGACCTATCTCTGAGTCTACATTCTGTAAGGGATTGAGACTCCTGCTTCCGCAAGTTTGCCGGTGCCTCTAGCTTTGCATTTGTCGGAACGCGACTGCCACGACGCCAAACCTCTTGGTGCTCCCAGCTCTCCGACTGTTTTATGGACAGATACTGGGCGCTGCAGATGCAGCTTTTTGACACCAAAGACAACTATGACGATTCCCTTCGCTACCATGACGGTTCATCTGTCGTCGCTCGAAGACCCATTTCAGTATGGGGATGGAAGCCGGGCGAGCGGCTGTCATAAGTGCGACCCGCCTCGGGCAACCGGGGCGGGTCCTTTGGAGGTCTCCCCCGGCCAAGGGCTTTGAACCGATCTGATCCCTTCCCGGGTGGGTCAAGCCGGCCGCCCCCCGGCCAACGGTTCGGATCCGATACGAACCGTTGGCGGGGTAAGGGGTCATCAAGCCGATCACCCCCCGGCCGAAGGGTGGAATCCGATTCCACCCGCGTAACCGGCAGTAACAGAAGTCGGCCGGGGTACTGTAACTGAAACGTTCTTTTCCGTTACAAAGCCTCAGATAGCCCTTACTTCAGCAGGCCGTGCTGGTCAGCCTTGATGGCAAAACGTCCGAGTTGCCATCCACTCAGGGCCGGAACTGACCAGAAAAAGTTAGCACGTCCGTATGTGGACGGCCCCTTGAAAGGCAGCCCAGTCTAGAACGCCCAGCCTTCTTTCCGGATGAAGTCAAGGAATTTGCATCGGGGAACGCCTAGAATGTCGCAGATATTGGGAATGCGCGGCTTCGTCGTCCTGGCCTTTCGGGCGTTCTCGTCTTCACCAGTTACCACAATTAGGCCGTGGGCAACTGCCGAGCCGATAACGAAGGGGTCCGCTTCACTTCTCTGCCTATTCAGGTCCACAAGGTTTGCCATGAAAGGGTCCGCCATGATCTTGGCGACTGTTTCTTGGACCAAGCTGCAAGAGTCAATAACGAAGTCCCTTCTGCGACTTTGGATCCAAGCTTTGAGGTCGTCGTCTTTCTTGAGGATCTCGTCGTATGCCTCGCGCGACATCCCGATGACGTCCTGTTCAATGGCCGACTCAACCTTCTCCCATAGAGCAGGGAAGACTGTAGGCGGATAGTAACGGCTCCAGCCGTCCAGCAAAGCACTTGTATCGATGGTGTAGCGCTTAGGCATTCTTGGCTAACAGTTTCGAGAGGCCATCAAAGTGTTTTGGCTTCAGCCCAAGATATTCGGTTGCTTCCCGTAGGCCTACGAGATTCTCTGCGTAGCCGGTCAAGATCATGCTGGGCAAATTTCGTCCCAGCAGAGAGACCGCTACCGTTGGCCTGGGCAAGGCCCCACCTTTCTTTTCCTTATCTTTATCATACGGCGCTTCGTTCAAGGCACGAATACTCGCGTAAGTTTTTTTCTCTGCCAACCCGCTGTCCACCAACCTTCGGGCTATGACTTCCAGGCTAACTTTGAACCGTTTTGCCAGAATGAGCACTTCGGCAGGGTTCCATTCGCGCTGGTAACTGGCAACTTGCCTAAGGTCCAGACTGGGGACAAGTAGCAACCCCGCGAATTTGTTGCAATCGATTTCTAGTCTTTCCCGAGAAGCATGTTCTCTGCCAGATAGCTCGAAGAGGACATGGGCTAGTTCGTGCATCAAGCTGAAGTTCTTGGCGGAATACGCATCGCTCCAACTGAGTCCTATTACTGGAAATGCTTGTTCGGGAATAACAAAGCCCCGAACGACCTCTGTCTCCATTCGCTCAAACTGCAACACGATGAAGCCAAGACTCTCCAAACGCACACGCACTAAATTGAAAAACTCTCTAGTTCCCTTGGCTGCTTTTTGGAGGGTATCAATATCCAGTAAGGTTCTCCACTCTAAAGCCAGGTCTTCGACTGTAACGTCGATAGGTGGCACGGGCACGGCCTTAATCTCCTCGCCCAGCTGCTCGGCCAGGTCAATGGCTGTTTCGCGCATCTGAACCGCTTTGCGTTCTGCAAAGACTCGCTTCGGGGAGTTCTCCGGATTCTTACTGCCGATCGTGCGGAACGCAGTATTATCGACTTTGGTCAAAGCCGGCGCCTGGGGTAGATAGAACGCGGGCAGGGGCCTCTTGGTAGCGTCCGCGATTCTTCGCAACTGGGGCATCGAAAGCGGCTCCGTGCCGTTCTCCCAGGCACTGAGCCGATCCACCGTTATACCAAGAGCCGAAGCCAAGGTCTCTAAAGACATGGAGGCGGTCTCCCTGGCCCATCTAATGAGGTCTGGGTTTGGTAGGAACGCTTGGTTTTTCAACTCCTTCGCCACAATGAACCTTTCGACGCACCTCCTGCTCCAACTTTCGAAATGGAGAAGAATCTGAATCTGGGGTCAGTCAAGCGGTGAGGTCTGGGACGGCCGACTCTTAACCGGATTCCCCTTTCTTGGTGCCGTTTCTAGTTTCGCTCCCGCGCATGGTTTGCTCAAAACCCCTGGGGGGTGGGGCCGGGCCTGCGAGCGTCGTCCACCACCACACAGCCTGCGTGAGCCAGCAACTTCTCCCGGCCCTCCCAGGTGATCCGGTAGCCGCAGGCAGTCCGCTCGGGTTCGGAACCCGGGGAAGATAGACCCGGATCAAACCGCCCTATGCTCTTCCTCCCACCGCTCAAGCATCTCTTTGGCCTCCCGCCAGTTGGGCATCGTCTCAGCCAACTTTTTCCAGAACTCTGCCGAGTGGTTTCGGTGCAGCAGGTGAGTCAATTCGTGGGCGACGACATACTCCAGCGCCACCCTGGGGGCCTGGACTAGGCGCCAGTGAACGCGAACAATGCGGTCTTTGCCACAGGTCCCCCAGTTGAACTTGGCGTCAGAGAGACGCGCACCAGCTGGGGTCACGGATAGCCGGCTGGAGTGGCGTCTGCAGAAGGTCTGGAGGTCCAGTTCTGCTCGCTGCTTGAGCCAGTCATCAAATCCGGCCTGGATTGCTTTCAGCCTTCCCGTTCCAGTCAGTTGTTCGGGCACGATAATATGGAATTTGCTCTTGCAGGTGACCTCGACGGCGGCGACCGGGCCGCTCTGAACCTCAAGCAAAAGCCACCGGCCCCGATATTGGAGTTTTGCGCCGCTGGCGTAGCGTTGGGTTAGCAGCTTGCCCTGCCTGGCATCCACCTCTCGGACGGCGTCAAACATCCAGCGCCGCTTGGAATGCACGAAGGCCGAAACGCCTCCATCTCCTTCCAGTGTCGTGCCCTCTGGGGCGATCACCTCAACACCGGCAGGCGTAACCAGGACGCGCTTGCGCCGTGCCTGCTTGGAGTAGCGAATGACGTAGGGGATCTCGGTTTTACCGATGACGAGGGTCGCCTTCATGGCTTGGCGTAGTGGCCCACAGCGAAGTGATCGATGCTGCTGGATAAAGCCGCCCAGTCCTTGAGGCCCAGAGGATGGACGATGCGCCGCACCAGTTGCAGCAGCCTCTTCCGGGTCTCGGGTTTCTCTTGCCAATAGGAAGAGGCCAGGTCGTCGGTTCGATACAGGATGTCGATCTGAGTGGCAGCCTGGTGCAGTGGGCTTCCAGGTTCGCCAACGTACGGGGGCGCCTTTTCGGCAACCATGGCCACCGTGGAAGCGTCTACGTTGGGTGCGACAGCTGGGGCGGTTGAGTCCTCGCCAGTTTTTTTGTCTGGATCTACATCGAGCCCGACGCCTGGCGCAAACTGCTCCAGGATTTTGAGCACATCGTAGGCCTGCTCGTTCAGGCCGCTTTTCTCGAAGGCGCTGTCCTCTCCCACGATGTCAGCAGCGATTTGCTTGGCCTTGTTCATCACCTCAGCCGCGTCCAGGAGACCCTTCTGGAAGTCCTCGATAAGTTTGCGCACGCGCTCGGAGAATTTGCCGTATCGGGCGGGGCTCTTGGCCGCCCGCTCCGTGGTTTCTTTCTTCAACTCCACGGTCTTGCGGACGGCCGCAACATCAAGGTCTTTGCCCTGGATCTCAAAGTCTTTCCAGAACGCCGGGTCGGCCATCGAGCGGATTTTGTAGACAGTGGAGAGGCCGGTGACCTGGAGGTGTTGGTTCAGGATCTCTCGGATCTTCTCGGAATACTTGCGCCAGTCAACTTCTTGGGTGTCCGCTTCAAACTTGGCTTTGCCGTAGGGAATGATGGAGCCGATGTATTTGAGATCGGCATTGAAGGGCAGCACGCGAGGATCTGGAGACAGGCTTCCGTAGGCCACCAGAAACGTATTGGCTTTACCGGAGAACTCGAACCACCGGTCTTCGGTGCTCAAGGAATCGACAGCGGACTGGGCATCCACTTTGGGGTCCCCGGTTCGAGGCACGCCTTTGAGCATGGCCATCACCTCGCGGTGGGCGGTTTGCAGGTCGGCGTGAAGGGCGTCCTCATTGGTCAGGGCGCCCTGGATGTCCTCGTCGTTGTAGGCCGCCAGGGCCTGGACCAGATTCTTGGTGACACCGATATAGTCCACCAGGGATCCGTGCTCTTTCGCCTGCCCGCAGCGGCGGTTAGTCCGAGCAATGGCCTGCAGCAGATTATGATCAGACAGGGGGTTGTCCAGATACATCACCTGCTCGATTGGGGCATCAAATCCGGTGAGGAGCTTGTTGCAGACGATGATGATTTTAAGCGGATTGTCCCGCTCTTTGAAGGCTTCGATAGCGTTCTTCTCGCCCTGCTCGTCAAGCTGGTAGGTGACCAGATCAGGGTGTTTTTGCTGGTCGTGCTGTCCGGGGGAGTAGATGCAGACGCTCATGGCGGCTGCTTTGATTTTGGCTTCAGCTTCGCCCAACCCGTTCAGGGTGACCAGCGTATGCGCGATGACTCGATCCAACTCTTGCTTGTAAATCACGCAGGCCGGCCGGTCGATGGCCACCACCTGGGCCTTGAAGCCGTCTGGAAGAACGTGTTCGCGGTAGTGGGCCCATAGATCCAGGGCGATCTGGGCGATGCGGGGGCGGAATCTGGCCAGGTCTCCCTTGGTGACGCCTCGATTCTTGATGAGTTGCACCACCTCGTCAGGCTCGTTCGCGAAATACTGGTCAAAAACGATGTCCAGTTCTTTGCCTTCCAGGTGCCACTCGGTCATCCGGCCCTGGTAGTAAACAGGCACAGTGGCTTCGTCCTTGACGGCGTCCATAATGCCATACTTGTCCAGATAGTTCTCGCCAGGTGCGCCGAAGTTTTGGAAGGTGTCTTTGTCGCCCTTTCTCACGGGGGTGCCGGTGAAGCCGAAGCGGACGGAGTCGGGGAGTACGGCCCGGAAATAGGCACCTAGGTCTTTCTCTTGCGTGCGGTGGGCTTCATCCACCATCAGGATCCAGTTCTCGGAGCCGTCCACCCTCATTGCAGCTAGCGCAGCCTGTCGCTCTTTCATGTCGATGGACTTGAGGCCCGGCGCGTCCCAGTGGAATTTAAAGATGGTAGACATCACGGTCCGGCCGACGACGCCAGGGACGATGAGATCCCGAAGCCTTTGGATGGAGTCGGCTTCTTGGGGGTTGGGCAGCCCGCAGGCGGCAAAGGTCTGGCTGATCTGGTTGTGCAAGTCTTTGCGGTCAGTAACCACCAGCAGGTTGGGATTGGTCAGACGCTCGGACTGGATCCCGCGATGGAATTTGAGCTTCAGGGCGGCGAACACCATGGTGAGGGACTTGCCGGAGCCCTGAGTGTGCCAGATCAGGCCCTGTTTTGCTTCATCCTTGACGACCCGGTCCACCATTTTGTTGACGGCGCGGTATTGTTGGTAGCGGCACATCTTCTTAATGGTCTTGCCATCGCGGGTCTCGAAGATGATGAAGTGGGCCAGGATGTCCAGCAGTCGTTCCGGTGCCAGCAAAGCGTAGACGCCCTGGGCGGTCTTGTCGAAAAACTCCGCGGGCTTGCGGGGCCAGGGGTCTCGCCAATGACTCCAATGTTCGGCGGTTGAACCCGTCGCCGCATACAACAGAATGAGGTCGTTGGTCGCAATGTTGAAAAGGTTGGATGCGAACAGCCTGGGGATATTGGCCTCATACTGTTGTATCTGGGCCACGGCGTTCCAGCTATTCTGGCCGGGAGACAGCGGGCTTTTGGCCTCGATGATCACCACGGGGATGCCGTTGAGATAGATGATCAGGTCTGGGACGCAGTTCTTGGCTCCCGAGATTTTTAGCTGGTTAGTAACGGCGAAGTGATTGTTGGCGGGGTTGTCAAAGTCGATGACTCGAATGGTCCGGTGTGTTTCCTCGCCTGAGATGAGCTTGGAGTAGTTGCCACGCATGATTTCCAGCCATCGCTGGTTGTCGGAGATGCCCTGGAGTTCGGAAGCGATGGCTTTTGCAGCCTGTTCGGGGATGTCGTTGATACGAACGAGGGCCTGGGTGAGAATCGGGGTAAAGAAGACTTCGTTCTGGTGGTGCCCACGGTAGGCTGAGTGTTGATCGGGCGGGATGTAGGTGTAGCCGGGTTTGGTGGAGGTGGGTCCGTATTCGGTGGTGAGGAGATCTATGATGGGCTTTTCGACCAGGGTGAATTCGCAGGGGGTGCTCATAGCGAGACGCGCACCTTGCCGGTTAGGAGGTCCTGGAGTAGGCCGGCCTTTATAGATTTGAGTTGGTTCGAGCGACTTAACCCGAGGGTGATGGCCTCGTCCATCGAGGAGAGGATGGCGGCGATTTTGCGCTGTTCATGGAGTGGGGGAAGGGGGACCAATACTTGACGCAGCCCAGAAAGCGGGATTTCTTTTAGTGCGGATCCATTCACTCTTTGCAGGAGACCATCGCGCACTGCCGGTGACATGATCGCCCACTTAAGAAATTCAGAATCATAGTCCTTACCGGGGGCAATTAATGCCACTCCCCTGGTAAGGTTGGAGCCGACTAAGTTCTCCTCAACTCGGCGAACCAGGCCAATCTCACCGCGTAAGGCTAACATTAGGTCGCCTGCGCGAAGGATGGTGCGACGGTATGCCTGGCTAATCTCTGCCGTAGTCCTAATCATATCGTCAACAACAACATCGCCACGCACGATATCCACTACCCGCACACAAGGAATGCCATCGGCTATATTCGGACCAGTCTGAACGATTCCATAAGTGATTGGTCTAGTCTGGTCCACCGCCTTTTCCAGCTTTCGGACCTCCCAGTCCTGAGGAATCTCGCCAATGTCTGTCTGCTTAAACCGCGCATGACCAATCCCCCTGGTCAACAGCTCCTGAAGCAGCCCTTCCTTAACTCGCCGGGTCTGCTCGATGACGGCCTGGGTGGCCCGGATGGATTCGTCCACGGAGGAGAGGATGGCGGCGATTTTGCGCTGTTCGGGGAGTGGTGGCAGGAAGAGTGGGATTTTTGATAATGTCCCCGAGTTGAGGACATCCATTGTTCCGCGTTGGGAGTTGCTTGAGAGAGTTTGTCGGGTTTGGGGCGCCTCAAGCCAGAACGCTAGAAAGTGTGAATCGGCGATATTAGGGTCAGGCGACAATCGGACTAGGCGCGGGTTGATGATACCTGGTTCGGCATCGAGCGGAACAACTAGAGACCTACCAACAGTTCCTACGAGTGACACTAGAATATCGCCAGGCAGAACCTCACAAGTTTTGAGACCAGCGAAACGCTCCTCGTCTATGTAGTAATTGCCGACCGATAGAGAGCCAGCGAGCACTTGTTCCTGTCCGTAGACACGGTAGCCCCTGTCAGTGTAATACTCCTTTTTCAGGGCTGAGCCAAAAGGGCCAGCTTTGACGGCTGGCCGGTCGCCGCTGCCTAAAGCCGCCAAAGAGCTTTGATTCCAACCCTCTGGCACTTCACCCCACATAACCAAGCTCCGTCAGGAATCCCACCATCTTCCGCTCAGCTACAGTCCTCTTCTCCATCAACTCCGTCAGCCTGGCAACTTCGGCCTTAACATCAATCGTCACAGCTGCCGCATCGGTCTGAATGTAGCGTGTGAGATTTAGGTTGTGGTCATTCTCGCGAATCTCGTCAAGCTCCACCACTCGGCAGAACAGTTCCTCATTCTGAAACCGGTGCACGGCCCCGGCCAAGCGGGCCACGTTGATATCAGACAGGCTGTTCTGATTCTTGCCTTCGACGATGTCTTTGTCGCCGTTCACAATCAGCACTTTGCCACGGCGATCAGACGGTTTGTTCTTGTTGATGAACAGCACGGCGGCGGGGATGCCGGTGCCATAGAATAGATTGGGACCCAGGCCCACTACAGCTTCCACCAGGTCAGCGTCAAGCATTGCAGCACGAATCTTACCCTCAGCCCCGCTCCGAAACAGGACGCCGTGAGGACAAACCACGGCCATCCGGCCTTTATCGTTAACGCTGGCGATCATGTGCTGGATGAACGCCAGGTCGCCGTAGGATTTTGGCGGGCAGCCATAGGCATCACGGCCATACGGATCCCCCTTTGACCAGACCGGATGCCCCCAAGCGTCCAGGCTGAACGGCGGATTGGCGATCACCAAGTCGAACTTCTTGATCGTCTTTTCCCCGCTGGTGTGCTGCGGGTTCAAGAGAGTGTCCCCACGTTCAACAAAGGCGTCGTCGATGTCGTGCAAAAAGAGCGACATCTTACAGATAGCCCAGGTGTTGAGATTCTTTTCCTGGCCGTAGAGGGTTAGCGCGCTGGAAGTGAGGCCCTGGCGTTCCATGTAGTGGACGGACTCGAGCAGCATGCCGCCTGACCCGCAGGTGGGATCGTAGACGGTCATTCCCTTCTCGGGTCGCAGGATCTCCACCATAAGCTTAACGACCTGTTTGGGAGTATAGAACTCGCCGCCTTTCTTGCCTGCATCGTCGGCGAACTTGGCGATCAGGTACTCGTACGCGTCACCGAGCACGGTCGATGGCACATCGGTCTTTCGCATCCGGTAGCGGTCGAAGTGCTGCAGCAGCGACTCCAACAAGTGGTCCGGGAACCGCCCTTTGTTGGCGAAGTCTACATCCTGGAATACGCCTTTGAGCCGGGCGTTAGCATCTTCAATCGCTCTGAAGGCGATGTTCAGCTGGGTACCGATGTCCACGGAGACTTTGCGGACATCCCTCCATCTGCAGTCGGGCGGGATGTGGAAGCGGTGCTCGGCGGGGTCGTTGGCCAGGTCGGTATCGCCACTGAACTCGGCCAGCAGGGCTTCATATTCCTCATCCCAGACGTCGCAGAGCCGCTTGTAGAAGAGCAATCCGAAGATATAGTGCTTGAAGTCGCCTGAATCGATGGACCCGCGCAGCAAGTCGGCGGCGCCCCACAGGTGTCGTTCCAGTTCCGAGAGAGTGAGCATAGACCGATAGGGATCCTGTTCCTTCTAGTTTCTAGTCGGGCAAAGCGAACCAGGCGGTCAGCACGGCCGTGCGCAGGTCAACCGACTTGAACTTCTTGCCGCCGTTGAGCACTGCTTCGGGCGTGCCACCAGCGAAAATGTCGAACTTCTTTTCCATGTTGCGTAAGGAAGTGGGCACCACCACGGCGGTGGGGATCTGCAGCCGGTGGCCCAGCATCTGCAGCAGCCCTTCGACTTTAACGCGGATCTCGGCCGGATGGTTGTGCTGGCTGCCCACCACTTTCAGCAGTTGCAGATGACCCGGCGGATTTTGACTCAATTGAGCCAGCACCGCCTTGCCCAGCTCATGAAGCAGCTCGCCCTCATTTTCCGTTTCGGGAAACTTGAGGGTGTCGAGCTGAGCTTCGGTCCTGGGCTTTTCCCGCGAGCCGCTCAGCCGCGCCAGCTTCAATCCCTGGGTGGTCGATAGGATCCCCAGTACGGTCACTTGATGCCGAGCAATTCGACTTCAAAGATCAGAGTGGCTCCCGGCGGAATCAGCCCACCGCCAGCTCCTCGTTGACCGTAGCCGAGATCAGGCGGAATGGTCAGTTTTCGTTTCTCACCGATTTGCATGCCGGCCACGCCTTCATCCCAACCCTTGATAACACGTCCGCCACCGAGCGGAAACTCGAAGGGCTGGCCTCGGTCCACGCTGCTGTCGAACTTGGTGCCGTTGGTCAGCCAGCCGGTGTAATGAACCTGCACGGTTCGTCCCGACTGCGCCACGGCGCCGGTGCCGGGCTTCAGGATTTCATATTGAAGCCCGCTAGGAGTGGTCACCAGCTTCGAACCGCTGTTGGCCGCCTGGGGCTTACCAATCTGGACCCGTCCGACCACATAGGGCTTCTCCCGCTTGTCCACGCCCCCGTTGAAGTCTTTCTGGCGCTGTAGCTGGTTGGCCGTAAAATAGAGGTAGCCACCGTTGATGGAGATGCTGTCGGGCCACCATTTGGCATCCAGTTGGGTCAGCACCGAATAGTGGCCGTCGGCCGCGTGCCGCTTGAGAATGTTGGCGTGCTCGTAGTTGGTGGCGTAGAGGTTGCCTTCGCCGTCCATCTCCAGGCCGTCGGAAGCGCCTCCTTTGTCCCCCTCGTCTTTGACCTGGACGTCGCCTTCCGTTTCGCGCAATTGCTCGGTAGCCACCGAAAAAAGCCTGCGTCCAGACAGGACGCTATAATAGAGGCGGTCGCCTTCGGGACTGAGGGCAATGCCGTCGGCCCCGATCGTCATGGGCTGAAAGTTGGCGCGGTAAAGGGGCTTGTTCTCCACCATAGGAACGAAGTTGGCTTCCTCTTCCACACTCTTGTGACCGTCGAGCTTGCGCCAGGACTTGCCAGTCTTGAGGTCCACCACGATGATGGCGTTCTTGCCGCTAACACCGCTATCGGTGATATAGGCCACATCGCGCTTAGTATCGACGCGCACGTCATTGAGATAGGTGGTGGAGCGGACCACGTC
This sequence comes from Vulcanimicrobiota bacterium, assembly GCA_022842865.1. Lineage (GTDB taxonomy): Bacteria > Vulcanimicrobiota > Xenobia > Xenobiales > JADMJV01 > JADMJV01. Next base: position 16,410 of record JALHOV010000098.1, read on the forward strand.
GCTTTGGAAATGAATGTTTTTGACGATCTGATTGGTTTTGAGGTCAATTCCAATCAGTTTGGCGCCGTCTGGAACGGGTGGGCCGAACTGGATGCTGCCGGTATCCAGAATCCAGAGCCGGTCCAGATTGTCGGTGACCACGCTTTGTACCGAGATTAGCGTCTCGTGGGGCCGCTTGGCATCGTAAGCGTTCAGTTCCCGACTGGGGTAAGGGATTTCCCGGCCGTCTTTGAGTTCGACCACGCTGGCGTCGACCGCATCGCCCCAGCGGGGGAAATTGACAAAGACCCTTCCCGTCTGAGAAGCGGCCACACCGGTAGGCATGGCACCATTGAGACGAGCGAAGACCTCCGGCTGGGCGTAGGCATTGAGTGGCAGCAGGGCGGCCAGGAGTAGCTTTTTCATATGGGGGCCCTACGCCCGCCGAGCGGTCGGTCCTTCTAAACCCAGGAGTAAGCGTATTCGGGAATCTCCAGGCCCAGGGCCTGCTGGCTGACTTTGAGCGGGCGAAAAGTGTCCACCATCACGGCCAGCTCGTGGGTTTCCTTCTTACCGATGGAAGCCTCGGTAGCGCCGGGCTGGGGACCGTGGGGCAGTCCGCTGGGGTGCAGGGTCCAATCGCCCAGTTCCACGCCGCGACGGCTCATAAAGTCGCCGTCCACGTAGTAAAGAACTTCGTCCGAGTTGACGTTGCTGTGGTTATAGGGGGCCGGAATGGCCAGCGGATGATAATCGAAAAGGCGCGGGCAGAAGCTGCACACCACAAAGTTATGGGCATCAAAGGTCTGATGCACGGGCGGGGGCTGGTGCACGCGTCCGGTGATGGGCTCGAAGTCGTGGATATTGAAGACCCAGGGGTAGAGGTAGCCGTCCCAGCCCACCACACCCAGCGGGTGCTGAGCCAGAATGTGACGGTGCAGCTCATTACGAGCCTTGACGCGGACTTCAAATTCGCCGAGTTGGTCGTAGGTTTCCAGCTCGGTGGGAATACGGATGTCGCGCTCACAGTAGGGACTGTGCTCGAGCAATTGCCCGTGCTGATTGCGGTAGCGCTTGGGGGGCTGAACCTGAGAAGGGCATTCGATGGTGAAGAAACGGGCGCTGTCGGTCAGCATTTGCCAGGTGACGCCGTAAGGAATGACCAGGTAGTCACCCGCTCTTAAGTCCAGGTTGCCGAACTGGCTGCGGAATTTGACCTCGCCCTGGTGAAGAAACCAGACCTCGTAAGCCTGCGCATTTCGATAAAAGTAGTCCATCGGTTTGGTAGCCACCGACATCCCCAGCCATACGTCGTCGTTGCCAAGCAGCACCTGACGGGCTTCCAGCGCGTCCCCCTGAGGAGTAATGCGGTTGGTGCGGAACTGGCGGGCGCGCAAGGCGCCGAACTCGACGAAGCCCGGATCGACGCTACCGATCTTTTCGGCTTTTTTTATGCGCGTTGGCGCATGATGATGGTAGAGCAGGGACTGAATACCCGAAAACCCATCCAACCCCATAACTTCTTCGGTGTAAAGCACACCCTGGGGGTTGCGAAACTGGGTGTGGCGTTTGGCAGGCAGTTGCCCGAGGCGGTGATAGAAAGGCATGAGCATGAATTTCCCCCGCTTCGCTTAATTCACACATAGTTCACAAATAGGATGGGCGTACTGTCCTAGACTGTGGATGCACTACACAAGGTCCATTTTTCACACAATACAAGGAGATAGTCCCAATGAGCACCATTCAACCGAAACTCACCGTATCTACGCCGGCCGCCCCTAAGGCCGCTCCCGCCGCCAAATCGCCGTCCCCCCAGGATGTAGCTGGCGATCTTCGCGTTCAAGCTGGAGCCGACCAGGCCCGCGCTGACGAACTGAAAGCCCAGGCCGACGCTCTTCGTCAGGCCGGCACCGCTAAAGTTAACGAGGGCGCCAATCAGGTTGCCCAGGGTATCGCCACCGCCGCTCAAGGCGCCGCCAACTTAGCCGACGGCAAACTGACCCAGGCCGAAGGCCAGAATCAGATTCAGTCCGGTATCGACCAGGAGCAGGCTGGCCTCACCCAGGAGAAGGGAGGCATCGACGCCTTCTCTTCCGCCCTGACCGAAGCCCAAGACCTCAACTCGCAGAGCAAGACCGTCAGCGCAATGGCCGCTCTCGGAGTGCTCAGCGAAGGCATCGAAACGGCTAAGGCCGCTGAAGCCAACAAGACCTTCGCCCAGCAGCTCGAGGAGGCCCGCGGCCT
>JALHOV010000099.1 GCA_022842865.1 Vulcanimicrobiota bacterium
TGAACATGGCGCCACCCATCAGCAAAGATAGAGTGCTTTCTTCGACGGCCAGAGCCCATAATCATGCAAGACCGCGGTGAAGTTTGCTATGTCAATGGGGTTTTCGGCCGCGCTCCTAGCGGTTCAATGCCTTTCTTTTGTGGTTACTTACGTGCCCCTTTGGCGTAACTTCTGTTTACCTCGGTAGGGGAGGCGAGAAACGGCGGCGCAGGCGTTTGCCTAAAGTGCCGGGTGGCTCGGGTTGGTAGGTGGGGAATTCTTGCACGGGCTCGAGTTGGGGTTGCTCGAAACTCTCCGGAACTTCGGTCGTACGCGGCCGCGACGGGCGGAAGGTGGGGTAGGCTACACCGCCCAGGCTGGGGCGGATTTCCGCTACGGGGGCGGGTCGTGGGCTGCGGGCGATGGGGCGTGGAGGGGGCGGCGGAGTGTAGGGAGTTACAGCGGGGGGGCGGGGGGGCGGAGCAGCCACCGGTTGGGCCACGGGCCGGGCCGCGCTGAGTTGAAGAGCTGGGGCTACTTTTTGCGAGACCACGGGTGTCGCCGAGGGTTGACTGGTGGGAGCTTTCGAATGGCCCAGCAGAGCCCCCAGGCCCAGCGCTAACATCAGGGCCGCGGCGATGAGTGTGCCTTGCAGCGGACTCCGCTGGGCCTGCACGTAGATCACCTCGGGTTGGCTGGGTTCGACCGGGATGGTTCGTCCGGCGGCCTCGCCCAGACCCCTCTGAAACAGCTTCAGGTCGGTCATCATTTCCTTGGCGTTGGCGTAGCGTTCGTTGGCCTTCAGACGGGTAGCTCGGGTGATGATCTGGCGGAGGCCGTTGGGAACCTGTTGGTATTGGGCGTTGTGGTTGAGCATGTCGGGATCTTGGCCGGTCAGCAACTGCAGCATCGTGACCCCGACCGAGTAAAGGTCGGAGCGGGGATCGGCCCGTCCTACCAATTGTTCAGGAGCACAGTAGCCCATGGTTCCCACCGCCGTTTGGGCGGCTCCACAGGCAGCTCTGGCCAATCCGAAGTCGACCAGTTTAATCTGACCGCTGCGGCGGTCACGCAGAATGTTGGAGGGTTTGATGTCGCGGTGGATCATGGGCGGGTTGTGACCGTGCAGATACTCGAGGACGTCCAGTAGTTCCATCACGTCGGAAACGACTTGATCGGGGGCGAGCGAGCCTTTTTCTTTCAGCTCGTCGGCCAGGCTCTGGCCGCGCACCAGATCCATCACCAGGTAATGCTTGCCGCGTAAACGGAAGAAGTCGCGCACTCGAGGGATAGCGGGGTGATCCAATTCGGCCAGCATCTTCATCTCGGCTTCGAAACGGGTCTGGAAGTAGAGGACGTTTTGTTTGTCTTCCAGGATCTCTTTGACGGCACAAGGGGAATCGGCCAGTTTGGTGTCCCTGGCCTCGTAGACGGAACCCATGCCGCCGCTCTTGATGATTTCGAGGATCTCATAGCGACCGTGAAGTAGTTGCATTTCCGGTTAAACCCCCGTCTGACTGAAAAGTTGCTCTCCTACTCCTAAGTCTAGCTGACGATCTGGCCTCTCGCCATTTTCAGGCGAATTCAGAGTGCCTGGGGCGCGTCGGGCAACTGGAGAGCCTGCTTCAAGTATCTCAAGCGCCGCAGAGCCCCTTCAAAATCAAGTTGCTCCAAGGCTTGGGTCAGCTGTTCTACCGATTCGACGGGCAGCCGCATCTTCAAATGGGGCACCAGCCCCTCCAGGCAGTCGAAACTTTCTCCTTCCTGGCGGAGCAAATGACGCTCGAGCGTGTCCACCAACCCCAACAATTGATCCTCGGCCATCCTGGCCGCCGGCACGGGCTGGGAGGCTTCGCTCAGGGTCTCTTGGATACGAGCGCTCACCTGAGTCAAAGTCTCCCTTAAGAGGCTCAGATTTTCCTGAAGTGTTGACAACGGACTCTCGCTTTGGGCCAGTCTCTCCAGTTGGCCTGCTTGCTCTTGCACAGTGGTCAGGCCCAGGTTGCCGGCCACCCCTTTGAGGGAGTGGGCCTCGCCCCTCAGTGCCGCCATTCGACCGGAATCGAGCGCGCTTTGAAATTTCTCCAGGGTGGCCTGGTGGTGGCCAGCCACATTAAGTAGCAGCGAGCGGTAGAGGTCCTGGTTACCGGCTACACGTGCCAAACCCCCGCGGCTATCTACCCCTTCGATGCTGGGCCAGGCTGCACTGTCCGGTGGCGCAGACTCAGGGGCGAGTGTTTCGGTCTCGGCCGGTAACCAGCGCTGGAGAGTCGCGTAGAGGGCCTGGGGCTCCACCGGCTTGGCTACGAAGTCGTTCATGCCCGCCTCTAAACAAGCCTGCCGCTCCTCGGTGAAGGCGCTGGCGCTCATGGCCAGAATCGGCCGATGCGACCAGCCCGGCAGGGCTCGAATGGCGCGTGTCGCTTCCAAGCCATCCAAAATCGGCATTTGCACGTCCATCAAAATCAGGTCGTAGGCCTTGGACTCGGCCATCGCGATGGCTTGCTGTCCATTCTCGGCGGTGTCGACCGCCAAGCCGATCACCTGGAGCAGTTCGTTAGCAACCTCGCGATTGATGGGGTTGTCTTCCACCAGCAGCAACCGGGCTGTGGACTTTTGGTAGCGGGTGAGCTGGGGTTTGGGGCCAAGGGGCGGGGCTGGCGGGCACCTCGCCCTGACCGCGAGCCAGGCGGACGGTGAACCAAAAGCGACTCCCCTGGCCCGGCTGACTCTCCGCTCCCGCCTCGCCCCCCATCAATCGCGCCAGGTGCCCGGTGATGGCCAGACCCAGGCCGGTGCCGCCGTACTTCCGGGTGGTGGTGGCATCGGCTTGTTGGAAGTTGCGAAAAAGCCCCTCCAGTTCCTCGGCAGCAATGCCGATGCCGCTGTCTTCGACCTCGAACTTCACCAAAAGTCGGCCTTGGGATTCTTCAAGCAGCTTGGCCCGCACGGTCAGCCCGCCCCGCTCCGTGAATTTGACGGCATTGCTGACATAGTTGAGCAGGGCCTGACGTAGCCTTGTTGCGTCGCCGCGCAGCCAGGGCGGCACGCCGCCGAGTTCCACCGCTAAGGTTAAGCCTTTGTCAGCGGCGCTGTCTCGGACCAGTGCACAGGTTCCCTCAACGACCTCTTCTAGGAAGAAATCGGCCTCCTCCAAAACCAGCTTGCTGGCTTCGATTTTGGACACGTCCAGAATGTCGTTGATGATGGCCAGCAGGTGGTGGGCGGCGTTGTCGATTTTGGTCAATCGTTGGGCCTGGGCCGAGGTTACCTGGTCGAGCTGGAGCAGATAAGTCAAACCCAAAATCGCGTTCATGGGAGTGCGAATTTCATGACTCATGTTGGCCAGAAAGGCGCTCTTGGCCCGGTTAGCCGATTCAGCCCGGGCACGAGCTTCCTCTAATTCGGCGGTGCGCATTTTGACCAGGTCTTCGAGGTGGTGGCGGTGGCGGTCGAGTTCTTCGCCCAGCCGCTTCTTCTCGGTAATGTCTTGCTTGACGGCCAGATAGTGAGTGACGCTTCCGTCTGCCTGACGGATAGGAGCGATGTGGGCGAACTCGTCGTAGACGCTGCCGTCTTTCCTGCGGTTGGTGAGCTGGCCCTTCCAGGGCTGCCCGCGCGTCAGCTCAGACCACATCTCCACAAACGTCTGCTTAGGCGTGGACCCGGATTGGAGCACGCGGGGATTTTTCCCCAAGAGTTCCGAGCGGCTATAGCCCGAGATCTGCACGAAGGCCTCGTTGACATATTCGATCTGAGCAGTCAAATTCGTGATCACAATGCTGTCCGGACACTGCTCCAGGGCCTGCGAGAGTTTGGCCAGCTCGGATTGAGCGCGCCGGCGCTGCACGATGCGCCAGAGTTCGTTGGCGATCATCTGCAAGGTCTCGGCGTCGCGCGTCTGATACTCTTCCAGCTTGTTGCCCAGGGCCGCTAACAGCACCACCTTGCCGCTCTCCATCACCGGCACCGTGATCAGTCGTTCGATAGAAGGCTGGCTGCCCTCGTTGAGGATCAGGGTTTGCCTTTGACGTTGCTCGTCGGCCCAGATGGCGGCCAGGCCGATCTGGAAATCTCCCTTTGCAGGCGCGTCTTTTTCCGCGTCGAGGGGAAGAAACTGGGCGCAAGCGTCCTGGCTGGCGGTTAATTCCTTGGCGATCTTCAAACCGTGTTGGAGGAACAGGTCCTCGGGCATTTTTTCGGCCACCTCGGGCAGAGTCAGCATGGCCACGGCCCGGCGGGCCAGCAACGAGAGGGTTTCTTCCCGTTCGTGCAACTGAGATTCCATCCGTTTGCGCTGGCTGATGTCGCGGGTTACCCCTTGCATGTGGGTGATGCGCCCCTCCTGATCACTCACCAGGCTGGCGGCGGTCTCGACCGGAACGATTTTGCCGGACCTGGTCACGATTTCCAATTCCAGGGTGCTTTTGCGCAGCGACTCATCGCCGCCGGAGACACCCGCAAGTGCCTGCGCCAGCAAGGCGGACATGTGCTCGAAGGACTCCTCGGTCAGGGTCTGGCGCATCGGCATTTGCAGCATTTCTTCGCGGGAGAATCCGGTGAGCGTCTGCATGGATGGGGTGACGTAAGTGAATCGCTGCTCCTGCAGGTCATAAAGCCAGATGACGTCCACCATGTTGTCGGCTAAAATGCGATAGCGCATTTCACTCTCGAGCAACTCTTGTTCGGCCTGCAGACGGCGGGTGATGTCGCGAGACACGCCATAGATCCCGATGACCTGGCCGGCTTCATCGTGGATGGGACCCTTGGCCACCTGAAAGGTTGACGAGCCGAGCTCTTCCTGGAAGGTAAAGCTGGCATTTTCTGCCAGGACCTTCTGGTCGTTGCTCCAGAGCTGATCGGCATTCTCAGGGAAAATCGCCCGGTCATCCTGGCCGAGTACCTCCTGCTCGGTTTTGTCAGCCAATTGCAGAGCAGCCCGACTGAAGAGGAGGTAACGGCCTCGCAGATCCTTGGCGAAGATGGCGTCGCTGGAGCTATCCGCGATGGAGGCCAGCAGGCGGGTCGCGCGCATCTGCTCCTCCTGAGCCTGGTGAGTGGCCGCAGCTATGGCCAGCTGCTGGCGCTGGGTGTTCAAGCGGGCCGCCGTGCCGGCGCTGAGCAGGCCCAACAGCCCGGCCAGAGCGATCCAGGCCAGGTCACCGGCGACCAGGGCGTAGATTTCGCTGCGTTCCAGCTTGGCGATGAGGAACCAGCCGGTGCCGGGCACTTCGCAGCCCACACCCAGTACCGGCCTTCCGGCATAGTCCAGTGCCTTGAGCGGCTTGTTCACCTCGCCTGCGGCTACGCGTGAGGCCAGCAAGTGCGGCCGAGAAAGAGGCAGACGCTGGTTTTTGCTCACTCCGAAGGGATGGAGATAAACAATGTCCTGGCCGTCCCGCTGAAAAAGGACCATTTCGCCGCTGCGAGTGCCGCTCCAGGCAAAGAGACCGGCGGGAAGATGGCGCGCCGGATAACCGCGCAGGAGCACTATCGGGCCCCGAGTTCCGGGGAGGGCTTTGGGCTGCAGAGGGCACAAGAAATCCAGTCGGATCTGGCCGGAAGTTTCGCGGTAGGAGCGCAGGCGCGTGATCGATTTGCGACCGGCCGCTGCTAGCAGACTCTTACGGAAGTCCTTGTCGAGCGAGCCGTCTAGTGGTTTCGATTGCCAGAGCATTTGGCCGTCTTCGTCGAAAAGCACGCAGACTTCAAAAATTCCCTGGCGCGCATAGACGGCGAGGTGGGAAAACAGGTAGTCACGACCGGCCAACTCGCCTTTTTGTCGCCAGCGTTGGTAGGCATCGCTCAGGAACGGGTCCCGGAACATGATTTCGGCGTCGACCTGGCGCTCGGCCAGCCAGGCGTCGAGCATTTGCAGGCGCACCTGGACCATGTCTTGCAAGCGCGCTCCTTCGCTGGCCTCCTTTTCATGCAGCGTATAGAGGCTGGCCGTCAGCGTGAGCAACAAGATGGGTAGGGAGTACAGCAGACTGTTCGGCCCTTGTCGCCGGCTGCTCGCGGGTTCCTCCCCCCAGCGCCAGCGAAGCAGTCCGTAGAGCAGCATCGAGGTGCACAGCACAAAAAAATAACCTTTGAGAGTGGAGGCCAGCGTGATCTGTCCGGGTGTCTGCAGAAACCACCCCACCAGGCTGTCTGACACCAGGATCCAGCCCGCTGCCACGGCCGCGTAGATCAGCGAGATGTTGAAAGGCGAGGGCCGTGCCGAGTACATTACCGGTATCTTTGAGAAAGTCCCCAAAGCTCCCTTGACCGCGCCCGTTAGCTTCGCCTGTTCCCTGCACCGGCCGCAGGCCAGTCTAATTGGAGTGCGCGCAAATCTTGCAGGAGCTGCCGCGTCATGGCCGTCTCTTCACCGGCCGCATTGAAGAAAGAAACTGCTCCCCCAATGGTCAGCGCTACACCGTGGAGTGGACTGAAGAAAGCTGCGCCCAGGCCGCCAACAAAGAGGAAAGCTCCCACCCATTTGCCGTTGTTACGCGCTTTTTCCAACAGGCCTTCGAAACGCAACTCCGCCTCAGCAACCAGGGGGTCAGCCAGGCGGCAAACTTTGGCGAGCCGGTCCCGATACTCTGCATTGACCTGCAGGTTGAAACCGGAGAGGTCAGTGGTTAGCCCTTCAGCCGAAGCCACCAGTCCCAGCGAGCAACTGCGTTCCTGGAAAGCGAAGGCGCGACAATCGATGACCACCCCATCCAGCACCCAGTAGATCCGGCACTGGTGCGGGTAGGCCTTCCAGACGGTGCTCTTGCCCTGGGAGACCTCTTTTACGTGCCCGGTCAGCAAGGCCGCAACCGCGAAATCCTGAGAGGGGCGACTCTTCCAGGTTACCAATTTCTCCAGGTCCCTGTGAAGACTGGTATCCTGGTAGTAATCATCGTGGCCAAGCGCGGAGAGGTTGAGGCTGGGCAAGTCAGGGTCGGCAAGGAAGCCAAGTTGAAAAGGATAGCTTGCCGAGCTGAGACCGTGACCGGGACATAAGTGGAGGGCGTCGATGCGACGAGCATCGGCGCGCAAGGGAATGGGGCAGACAAATGCCTTTTGTCGCAATTCGAGGAGAATGTCCGAATTGCGCCGAGCCGCCTCAATGCCTCGTAGGATAGGAAAGCCGCTGTCGCCGAGCACTCGATGAGAGACGGTGAGACGAGTTGCCCGGCTCTCTCCGAGTGGTTCCCTGCTCAGACGCTGCCCATTCCAAAAAAGCGATTGCTGCCAGTCTCGTCCGACCAGCTGGAAGGGACGCCCACCGTGCAGAGAAACGCTCCACAGCGCCTGCTTGAGCGCCTGTAACGAGCGATCCGAACTGCTTTCCGGGTCGTAGAAGCTCTGCTCGAACTCCTCCAGACTCCAGCTGGAGGAGCCCATGAATCCAAACTCGACGTTGCTGTTCGAGAGGCGAACGTTGAGTTCGCTAAATCCCCCCAGCACGGCCGCCTGGACTACTTTGAGCACCCAGGCGTTTTCGTTGGGCAATTGAAAGGCGGCCAGCTTCTCGAGCGCCTTCTCTCGCGTCAGGGTAAAGTGACCGGAGGACTGGAGTTGGCCCAGCGCAATTTCCCGCGCCAGAAAGTCGTCTAATTCGCTCATCGGGGGGCAGCGTCTGGGGAGCCCGTGTAGACGTAGGGTGGCAAGCCTTCGCGGACTTCATCGATGGGTGGCTGGGGCGGGAGCGTGGCGTAGAGTTCGCTCAGGTCGAGTTCCAGCTCGGGAAATTCGCAGCTGCAGAGCCTGCCCGTCTCGGTATACGAGCCGGCGGTGGCAAACATACCGTTGCCCAGGCGCATGACCTCGACCATGAAGGGGTGGGGTGTGATGAGCCAATACTCAGCCACCCCAGCCCGGGCATAGAGGTTGAGCTTGCGCACCCGGTCGTGACGAAGAGTCGAGGGGGATAGAATCTCTACCACCAGCCTGGGCGCGCCCTCGATGTGGGTCGCCTGGATTTGCTTGGGGTCGCAAGCGACCAGCAGATCGGGCTGAACCACGTCATTTTCGGAAAGTTTCACGTCCATCGGGGCGTGAAACAGTTGGCAGCCACGGCCGCGGAAAAAAGGAGTCAGAGCCAGGACCAGCGACGTCGATAGCACCTGATGCAGGCTGGACGGGGACGACATGGCGTAGGGTTGACCGTCGATCAGCTCGCAGCGGCTCTCATCTGGCCAGGAGCGATAATCTTCGAAAGTCAGCGGGCGCTTCTGAGGAATCATCCCTCTGAATTCGCCGTCGCTGACCAAATCCCGCGTAGAAGAGAACCTTACCAGCCGCTGGTGCCCGGTCCCCCTTTGAAGGGGCCCTTCAGGTTGGAAGTGATCCATCCGCCGTAGAAGTCTCCCTGCTGGGCCTGCACCCGTTCCTGGTTGACCCAGCACTCCTCGACTCGGGAGGGGTAGAAGGCCAGGTGATGAGCAATCACCTGAAAGCCCGCCGTCGGCTCAGGATAACTCCAGGCAACCACTTCCCCGTCCAGAGTCCAATAGTGAGCCTGACCTTTGAATTCACAGTAGGTTCGCTTCGGGTGCTCCCGTAGTCGTGTTCGATCGACATCCTCGGCCGGGATGTAATAGGCGGGAGGATGGCTGGTTTCCAGCACACGCACCGTGCGCCGGCTATCCGCCAACACCTGACCCGCGTGTTTTACCATCACGTGGGCCGAAGTTGATTCGGGCCGAGGGGGTCGGGGATATTGCCAAACATCTTCTTCCATTGATTCAGCCTTTCAGCGATCCGAGAAACGCTCGTCGCGCTTTTGTTTTCGCTTCCAATCCACCCTTTGGCGGCGCCCCTCCATGACCGAGCGACGGTCAACGTTGCCTTCCATCTCCGACTTGAGCGTTCGCCAATTGTCATAGCGACGCAACTTTAGAGTTCTGCTTTTGAGGGCGGCCTGGACCGCGCAGCCAGGCTCGCTCTGGTGGGTGCAGTTGGAAAATTGACATTCTTGGACGAGGCGGTTGACGTCCCCAAACACGCGCTCCAAGCCGCCGACGTCGGACCACAAAGCGAACTCACGCATGCCGGGGGTATCCATGACCAGCGAACCTCCCGGTATAGCGAACAGTTCGCGGAAAGAAGTTACGTGACGACCCTTGCCGTCGCTCTCTCGAACCGCTCCTGTATTCTGGCGCTCCTCTCCGATCAGGCAGTTGAGCAGGGTGGACTTGCCGGCGCCCGAGGTGCCCACCAGGGCGTAGGTGTGGCCGGCCTGCAGCAGCGACTGAAATTCGGCGCGAACCCTTTCGGGCGAATTTCGGGCGGAGGAAGTGCATACGACCGTCAGGCCTTCCATCAGTCCGTCGGACTCAAGAAGCAATGCCTGACGCTCCTCGCTGGCCATCAGATCGCCCTTGGAAAGCACCAACACGGGCTCGGCACCCCCCGCACAAATGGCCAGCAGCAAGCGCTCCAGACGGTTGGCGCTGAAGCTGGAAACAGGACAAACCAGAAAAATCACGTCCACGTTGCTGGCTACCAACTGGGCCACTCCTCGACCTCCAGCCGCCTCGCGTAAAAACCGGGACCGGCGGGGTAAAACGTGGGTGACCAGAGCGTCGTCATCCATCCGCTCGACCGCCACCCAGTCTCCTACGGCTGGCCGTTCTTCCGCGGAAGAACGTTGCAGTAGGGAGCCCGAGGAGTGCGCGCTGACAATAAAACCTTCGATAGCTATCGTAAAAATGTCGTCACGTTGGGACAAAATGCGGCCCGGTTGGGCAGACCCGGCCAGTCGTTGATCCTGCCAGACCGTCTGCCAATTCGTGGTCCAACCCCAGGCGGACAGACCCATATCGTCAATCATCCACACCAGTTACCCGGCCGGATGCCATGTCAACCGGGTTGACGGATGGGCTAAGAAAGTTCATTTTAAGGTCGTGTGGTTAGTCGTTCTGATTTTACAGGCTCTGGCTTCGCTCAATCTTATGGGCCTGATCGGCTGCATTCAGTGGGTTCATTATCCGATGTTTGCCCGACTGGAGAGAGCGGAATTCGCCGATTCGCTGCGTTGGCACGGGGAGCGCATTAGCTGGTTGGTCGGTCCCTGGATGCTGCTCGAACTGTTTTGCGCGTTGCTGCTCTACTTTCATCCGCCCTGGCCATCCCGCTGGTTTGGCGGCGGGTTGGCGCTGGTGGCCGGCTTATGGTTGAGCACCGGGCTGATTTTTGTTCCCCTGCACGGACGATTGGTCCGAGGCTACGACGCTCGGGCTTTGCGCCTGCTGGTGCTCTGCAACTGGCTGCGAACGGTGCTTTGGAGCGCTCGCGGTTTGCTTTCCCTTTATTTGCTAGCGGCCGCAGGACACTAGCGGGGTGACCATCAGCCTGGACAACCTGGGTCATCGCTATGGCCAAAGGGTGGCCTTGCATCCTTTGAATCTGGAGGTGGGGGAGGGGTCGATCTTAGGTTTCTTGGGGCCGAACGGCGCGGGTAAGACCACCACCATCCGCATTTTGCTGGGTTTTCTGCGTGCCTCCCAGGGACATGCCCGCATTTTAGGACGGGATTGCTGGAAACAAAGTGCGCTGGTGAAAAGAGAGGTGGGCTACCTTCCCGGCGATTTGCGCCTCTACTCGTGGATGACGGCGAACAATGGACTGGATTTGCTCAGCAAATTGCACGGTCGCGACTTGCGCCCGCAGGCGGCCCCTTTGTTCGAGCGCTTTCGCCTGGACCCGGGCCTGGCGGTCCGCGCCATGTCGCGGGGAATGCGTCAGCAGCTGGGCCTGATTTTAGCGCTGGCTGCCAAACCACGGGTGCTGGTGTTGGACGAGCCCACCATGGCCCTGGATCCTTTGATGCAGGAGCAGCTGCTGGTCTATCTTCAAGAACTGGCCACTCAGGGGCATACGGTCTTTTTTTCCAGTCATTCGCTGTCCGAGGTGGAGCGGATTTGCGATCGGGTGGCCATTTTGCGCGAGGGTCGTTTGCTGGCCGACGAATCCCTGGAGGCCTTGCGCGGCCGGGGAGAACGAGAGGTTCGGCTGACTTTCGGTGAAACGGCACCGGCGGCGTTGCCCGAGTGTCTGCGCTTGCAAGAGAGGCTTGGCGGCGTCTGGCATTGCCTGCTGCAGGGGCCGATCGAGGAACTAACCGGTTGGTTGGCGGCTCAGCCCTTGCTGGACGTGAGTATCGAACGGCCCGACCTGGAATCTATTTTTCGCGAATTTTACGCCTGATGAGGGGCCTTCTAGAGAAGATCTGGCGGGAAAGCCGGGCTCTGGGGGCGGGGGCCTGTTTCACGATGCTACTGGTGGTGACGTTGCTCACCCTGGTGCTGCCACCGATGCAGTCGGGCATTCAGCAGTTTACCTTGCAGTTACCAGGTCTGAAGGGCGCTCTGTCGGGGCTGCTCGGGGTAGACGGGATAGAACGGGTGAGCCTTTCCATGCTGCTGAGCGTGGTCTGGGTGGACCCGGTGGTTCTGTCGGTCGTGCTGGGTTTTGTGGTCTACTTCTGCACTCGTTTTCCGGCCGCCGAAGTGGAGCAAGGAACCATCGATATTCTGTTGAGCTGGCCGGTCTCGCGCACGCAGATCTACTTTTGCGAGACGGCCTTTGGCTGTTTCTGGGGGACCGCTCTGGTCGGCAGTGGTTGGCTGGGCTTTTTGCTGGGAAGCCGCTGGTTGGATGCCTCGGCCGGGCCGGTTGTGCAGCGGGCCTGGCTGGTGGCCATCAACCTGTTGGCCCTTTATGGAGCCGTTGCGGGCCTGACCTTCTGGCTGTCGGCGCGTAGTGATCGGCGCGGGCGAGCCGGCCTGGTGGCTCTGTCGCTCTTGGCGGCGAGCTATCTGCTGCATTTCATGAGTTCAGTATGGCCGCCAGCGACCGCCCTCGATGGCTTGAGCTTTTTCCACTATTACCAGCCCGGCAAGGTGCTGTTGAGCGGTATGCTGCCTGTGCACGACTGCCTGGTGCTGGCGGGATTTGCGCTCCTGAGCTGGGGGTCGGCCTGGCGAGTGCTATGCAATCGGGATCTTTGCAGCTAACTGGTTCCGGGCTGGCCGAGTCGGTCCGTTCTACGCGAACCGAAAGGCGTGGAGGGCTATTTCGTCTCGGGTTTCACTTTGGACTCGGCCGAAATGAGCAGGCCGGATGGATCCCAAGCCTTGGCGAGATCGAACTGAATCCACTCGGGGCTGAGATGAATGTCGAGCGAGTCGAGCCTTCCGGGCCCCAAGTTCTGATAGCCGTGGGGAATGTTCGCAGGCCCAAAAACAACGTCACCCTGTTCTGCGTCAATTGTTTGGTCACCGACAGTAAACCGCGCTCGCCCTTCTGTGATCGTAAAAATCTCGTCATAAGGGTGGACGTGCAGGGTCGGTCCCTCACCCACCACGTCGGTTACGTAGCGAATGAGGGTGATGTTGGTTTTCAGGTCCTTTCCTTCCAGCAGGCCGCGTAGAGCCCGCCCGGGGTTTTGCCACTCGCTGGCGTTTACTTTCACGGGTTCTGTTTTTGATCGAATTGGCACGGCGTTCATTCCCTCCTCGGATTCTTTCAGCTTGGCTGTCTTTGAGGCGGCACCTCCAGGCCCCCCCGAACAAGGAAGGGCCCTCGCAGCGCACCTCGTGGTCGCCTGAGGTGGTGGGCACACGGTAGCCGCTCACCGGGTTTGCGACGGGAAAGTTCCAGGCCACAGGCGAAACTGGGACCCGACTGGAGGTGTTCCTTGCGGAAATGGTCGTGGATCCTGGCGTTTTGTCTGGGATTGAGTGCGAAGGGAATGGGGCAGCCGGCCCCAGGGCAAACGAATAGCCCGAGCGACTCGCTTCTGTTGATAGAGAGCATCATGCGCTCTAGCGGGGTGGCCTTGCCGCCGGGAATGGAGCGTATCTTCGCTCTGGTTCGATTTGCCTATCCCTCGGGCTATTCCATGGACCCGGAGGCCAATCCCATTTTGTCCAGGGATCAGCTGAACTTGCCCTCCGGGCTCTGGTCCTTTTCGCCCTATCAGCAGCCGAATTCCACGGGATTGCTGAAAACGGGAGCACTCCAGATGGGTAATATGGTGGGACAACCGGTGGAGAATTATGGGTGTCTGCATTCGGATAAGTATGTTTGTCGATTTGCCGATGATATGCTGCCGCTCCGGGTCTATTCGCCTCTTCCGGAGAAGCGCGGCATCGTGGACCAATCCATGGCGGTATGGAATCAGGCCAGCCAGAAGGCCTTTCAAAGAGACATGTTCCGTCAGGTCACCGAGGCCTCGGAAGGTCAGGTCAAGATTGACTGGACGGGTGTGAATGTTCCCAAGGGCAGTTTAGGAGTGACACCCTACCGAATCTGGACCAACCGCGTAGAAATGAGGGAATTGGGTATTGCCTACGGCCCTCACCTCAAGGATTCTGACCTGGTTGCCGTGCTCAGCCACGAACTGGGCCATGTATTGGGTCTGGATCATTCCGATCAGCCCGCCGATTTGATGTATCCGTCTCACGCCGTCAATAGCTCTCACGGCAATGCGCTGACCCAGCGAGACTCCTGGATGTTAGGCTGGGTTTACTCGCGGCCGGAAGCCATTCCGATCGTCTTTCCCTGATCCGGTCCTGGCCGTCGGTCTTTACCTCAGTGCCTTCTTGAGCTTTATGAGCGACCGACGCGTCGAAATCTCTCACTCATAGGACCTGAGGACCAGTAGATTTAAGCCGGCAAACTGGCGATAGGCGGAGTCGTTGGTTACCATCTGATAACCGCCCGAAACGGCGAAAGCCGCCAGGTAGGCATCCATCCAGAGCTTGGGGGAGGCGGTGTCTCGGCAGGCGTACTGACGCCAACAAGATTCCAATCCCGGTGGCTCTGCTACGACCACTCCGATGCGATCGTCCGACAAAAAGGATTCAAAGGCGTTCATGGCTTGACGATTGGTAAGCGGGGGATTTCCGAACGCCCCCAAGACCGACTTGTTGGTCAAAAGTCGTAGAAACGACTGCTGAGTAGCGCGGCAGAACCAGATGGATCGGGGCCCGTTGACGGTGTCGAGCCAGCTTTGAGCGGCTTTATGGTGGCTATGGCGCGAGAGGGAGAGCGCCATCCAGATATTGGTGTCACATAAAATCATGAGCTTCCTGGTCTAGCAAAGCCTGAGCAGACGCTTCGGGGGTCAGTTCGTAGCCTGGAGCGGCTTCGTGGACACAATCGATCAGGGGCAACTTTACGCGCGCTGATGCAGATTGGGAAGACTGCTCGATCTCGCCCAGGCCTCGCCTGAGCAGTTCTGCGATGGTCTCCTGTAGAGTCTTGTTTTCCAGCACCGCCCGCATTTTCACCGTGCGCATCAAATCGTCCGGGAGATTGAGTGTTGTTTTCACAAAACCAGATTACCAGAAATCTGGGTGCGGGACAATGGAGACGGCGGAGCCTCTAGTTCCGAACGGCTTGTTCGCTAGAGCGAAGCGGGCGAACAAACGTTGGGAACCAACGTAGTGGCGCGCCTAAAAGTTTGATAATCATTGAAGGCGTAGCGCGCCACGGAGGCTAGTCGTTCACAACCGGGAGCGGCTTGGCGCGGGGTCGAGGGCCTACCCTCAGGCTGCCCAGAATCTGCGCAAAGAACGGTTCAGCCGTAGCCGTATCCACTTGCATGCTTTCACAGATGATCTGGTAGCCGGCAAAATCGTTCACCCGTATGAGCATGACGTCAGCGGAGATCTGGAAGACTTTCTCCGGTATGCGGGCCTTCAATCGTATAGCCGGATAGTTGGAGATCTTCAGGCGTTGGGTGGAGAGCAGTGTGCCGCCTTGTTTGGACACCGCATCGACCATTTGGCGGTGAAACTCATCTAAAGTGGGGGGAGATTGCTGCCAGGTAAGGCTAAATTTCGGCCGGCGCTCGCCCTTCATTTTCTGCTTGGGATCCAGGCCGAGCATCACCGGTCCCTGGATGATTTTCCAGCCGCTCGGCACGTTCAGGCTTACGTCGAGGTTGTAGTGTTGCCAGCGAGGTTTGGCCAGGGCCAGTCCGGTAAGCAGCAGCAGCAAGAGAGGGAGTAAAAGCTTGGACACCCTGAAAGATTCGAAACTCTGGCCACGCACACCTGTTAGGTTTGCCGCGTGACGACCTCGCCGGCTAACGAATGAAGGAGAGAGAGGTGCCGGTCTCCTCCTCTGGGGGTTTTAATCCCTCTTGCAGGGTCTGAGAGTAGCTGTTCCAGCGGCTTCGAAAGTCCGCCTGCTGTTGCTGGAAGATTTGCTCGCGCTCGGCCAAAATCGAATCCCTCCGTTGTTCAGCCGCTCGATTGGACTCGTCGTAGTCCTTGAGAAAGCGCTCGCGCTCGCCATCGCTCATCGCGTTAAAGGCTTCGAAACCGCCGGTCCGGACTTGAGCGGATGGATAAGCCCCCGGGCTCCAGGTGGCGGGACTGGCAAACGAAGTTGGATAGCGGGGGAAGACGGGAATGCTAAAACTCCCTACACTTCCCGCGTAAGCGTCGGCGTACTGGCGTAGCTGCTCGGCTTGAGCACTGAAGTTGGTGCGCCCCGGCCAGGCCACACTTTGCGCGGAAGAACTGGAAATGTTCATGAACTCACTCTACCCGGTGGGCGTTCTCGAGGCGTTAATTGAGCGCGGATATTTCGTAGTGCGAGTTAACTTTGCGTTGATGTCAAAACTCTCGCCGATGCACCTGATAGATGCGCTCCACGTAGGCCGCTACCGGGTGGCGGCGCCAAACTTCCACGGTCCGTCGAGCCTCTTCCGGCAGTTCCGCGAAAGGCGCCAGCGTACCACCATAACCCGGGGTCTCCAGCAGCGGGGCGGTCAGGGCAGCCAGGCTCAGGTCGGCGGCTGTAAAGCGATCCCCAAATAAGTAAAGCTTGCCCCCCTCCAACCGTTGGGCCGCCTCCTCCAGATGAGCGCTGATTCGGGCCTCAACCCGCCGGGTAGAGATGGGATTGATTCCCAGGCCCTTGCGCATCAGGAACCGGATCAGCGGGAGCAGCCAGGAAAAGAGCAGGCTTTGGCGTCGACCGACCCCCGGCAAAAAGAGTTGAAGCATCAAGTCTTTTCGGGACAAGAGGTAGAAATAGGCCCAGCGGGGCACGGACAGTCCAATCTCCTTGCCCACTTTGCACTCATACTCCTGGACCAATCTTCGTAGTTCCGGATCCTGAGGATAGAGTCTCCGTTCGGGAGGAAGATGCTCATCGGCGAATTGCAGAATGCTGGGAGAGTCCTTGAGGACGCGGCCGGACAATACCAGCGCCGGCACCGAGTGACCGGCACCGACGCGGCGGAGGGCAATCCGATGCAGGAGTGGTGTGTGTCTCTCCTCGGTATACGCCAGTCCGGCTCGGTCCAGGGCCCAGCGCGCCTTCTCGGAAAAGTGACTTGGAGCAAAGGTTAGCAGGCGCATGCAGGGCAGTTCTAGCAAAGTCGGCGTTCCCCCGTCTGCCGCAATGGTTACCTTTCATTCACCACCTGCCCGAAGGCCTCTGCTTCAATCTAGGTAACCTATTCAAGGAGTTCCCATGCAAGTCTCTGCTTATCGATTACAAGACCAGAACCGCCTGGCGCCTGTATCTCCGGCGCGCGCCCAACTGGCCGAAGCGATCGATAGCAACGGAGACCAGGTCCTCTCAGATCAGGAGATTTTTGAACACGTTCAACACGGGGACGAGGGCTGCCGTGGGGCGGGTCATCACCACAACGGCGACCGAACCGCGCTGGTCAGCGAGTTCAAGCATACTCTCATCGGCCGTCCCAATCCCGCCGCCGCCGCCTACCACAGCTATGAACAAGCCAGCGCCGAACTGGCCCAGTTGGAGGCGGACTTTCCCAACCTTTGCCAGCGCGTCAGTTTGGGCAAAACGGCCCAGGGTCGCGATATCTGGGCTCTGCGCATCAGTGAAGACGTAACCAATGAGAACACCAGTAAGAAAACGGGAGTGGTCATTACCGGCTGCCATCACGCGCGAGAGTGGATGTCGGTAGAAATTCCTCTGCACGTGGCCCGTGAAGCCGTGACTCGTTATGGTAGCGACGATGGCGCCACCAATCGCCTGAAAGACGCAGAGATCTGGGTGGTTCCCATCGTCAATCCGGATGGTTACGAGCACAGTCGGACCTCCGAGAACATGTGGCGCAAGAACCGTCGGCCGGTTGAGTTCGATGCGATGGGCAAGCCCACCAACGCGATCGGCGTGGATCTGAACCGAAACTATTGGGACGGCACCGCTGAAAACGAGCGACTGTATCGTCCGGCCGGGGACAGCCCCAACACCAGTTGGGACGACTTTAGCGCCACCAGTGACAATCCCAGGAAAGATACTTACCGGGGTCCCAAGGGCAGTTCGGAAGTAGAGGTCCAGAGTCTGCTCAAGCTGACTCTGGGGCACGAGAACATCCGGGGTGTGCTGAACCACCATAGCTATGGCGATATGATCTTGCATCCCTGGGGGATCTCTCACCAGCCAACGGAACGTGATAAAATGTACAAAGAGATCGGCAATAAGATGAACGCTGCCATGAACAACAGCTTTGAGGTGCAGTCTTCCGCCGACCTTTATCCAGCCTCGGGCGACAGCGACGATTACGCCCACGCACACAACCTGGTTCCCTTTACTCTGGAAGTCGGACGCAGCTTCCAGCCGGATCCCAGCTCGATTCAACCCATGTGTGAGAAGGTCGGCAAAGCCAACCTGGTTTTCATCGATGAAATTGTCGCCCGAGCCAAAGAAGGCACCATTCCCGCCCGGGCCTAGGAACTCTCATACAGGGCTAAGACAGACACCCGGCTTGTAAATAAATCCGCGCAAAGATGAACCGGAGATTGCAATCTCGCCAGGCTATCATCAGCCTATGGCGATTTCTCTCCCCCAGTTCAATCCCTTGTCAGCCCAGCCGGCTGAACTGAAACGCCCACCGGCGGTCAAGCCGGAACCCGGAACCCTGGTCGTTATCGACAGTTTCTCTACCATGCCCGAATTTGAGAATCACGGAGACCAGGCCTTGCGGGCGGCCCGACAGCACGGATTTAAGGGACCGACCCAGAAAGTGTCACTGGGCCAGGAAGCTGTTTTGAGGGGGATGGAGCAAAAGTCGGGCCAACCCTCGGTCTATCAAAAGTTGGGAAGCATCCGCACCGAGTTATCCCAGCCCTGTGTAACGCCGCAGCGCACCCGTGAACTGTTGAAGCAGGAAGCCCTCTATCAGCAAGTGTCGCTGCTCGGTGACGCGACCGCCGAACTGGACCAACTGAAGGCTTCCGGGTTGAAAAATTCTGCCGTCAACCTTTCCTACGGAACCAGCCCGAAGCACATCGCCAGCTCCAAATATGGTGAAATAGCCCAGGCTCCCCCCAATCCGTCCCCTTTCCAATTCGACCATCACAATAGCAATGTTATGTCCGCGCTCGGGGTCACCCCTCAGAATCTCCGTCACCCCGATCCCAAGATCAGTGGACCGGAACGGGCCCGGCTGCAACAGGGTCTGATTGATCTGGCCGAGTCGAGTTCTAGCCACCCCGAACTGAAGCAGGCCAAAAGCGAATACTTAAAAGCCGTGAAAGCCCTCGAGAGCCAGAAGAATTCTGTGGTGGTCAGTTCGGGCAATCAAGAACAAGTCGCCAATGGCCTGGCCAAAGACGCCCACGGAATTCGCCCTCGAATTGATGGGTAGAAGG
>JALHOV010000100.1 GCA_022842865.1 Vulcanimicrobiota bacterium
AGCTCCGCTCCCGCGAGCTGTTAGTGGGGCAGTTTTTTGCACAATCATGTGGGCGCTAGCGCCCTGCGGGCACTAGCAAATTGCCCCCAGCCAGCGGTCGGTCGCCCGCAAGCGAGAGGTTCGTGGTGCGCCCGAGCGGCTGGAAAAAGGGAGCGAGTCAAAAGGCTGAGAACAGCCACGGATGAGACGAAGAGAATTCAATCAAGCTCTGCTGGCCAGCGCTTTTACCTTGCTCCACGGCCGCTCGTTGGCCGCCAAAGCCAGTTGGAGATTGGTCAAGGAGATGCGTCATCCCGCCGATATCAACGTCGAGCAAATCGACCTGGCCGCCGACGGTAAGACCGTGGCCTCCTGGGCCAGTGACGGGTCGCTGTGCTTGTGGAACATCGCTCAGAACAAAAAGCTCTGGAGCCGCACGGAAAAGACCTGGTTGCTTGCTACCAATCGTACTCACATGGTCTGCGTCGACAATGGCCAGGTTCGGCGCGTGGCCCTGGCCACCGGCGCCGAAGAAGTGGTTCCGCTGGACATGGAGCCGGTGGCCATCTCGGCCAACGGCGAGTGGTGGGCGGGGATGCGCGAACGGAAGACCCTGTTTTTGTGGAATACCAAAACCATGAAGCAGGTCCCTCTGTCGGCGCCGCCGGTCGTGGCCTACCGTCCCGAGCCGCGCTACTACTCCTTCAGTGAGGATGGAAAATGGTTTGCGGCCACCCAGGGCGTGCGCGCCATCCTGTGGGACATCAGCAAGCCGGATGACCCCATCACTCTCAAAGATCAGCCCGGTGAAATTACCAATTTGCGCCTGACTCGAGACGCCACCTTCGTGTTGGCCGGGGCCCTGGGCGGTAGCCTGGACGTTTACTGCCGGGTCAATCCAAAAGCCAGTCAAAGAGCCAGTTACGGCGGCGACTTGCGTGCCTTGTGGCTGGACGGCCGGAACAACCGGGCCATGGTCGGCTGTTCCGACAATGGCCTGACGCTGGGAATTCAGCCATTGCCCAACTGGCGCAAGCCCGCGGCCTTTCCTGCGGAGCCCGTGGCCTTGCCGGTGCAAGGCGAAACCTGGTCGTGTTCTTTGCGCGACAAGATGGCCGCCAGTGGACATCTTCAAGGGTTGATCAAGATCTGGAAGTGGGCTTAGTAACAAGCTTGGACTGGAGCCCATTGGATGAGCAGGCCATGGATTTGTGTCTGCTATTGGCCGCTCGAGGTCGCCTGACGGCCGCGCCCAACCCGATGGTCGGTGCGGTCGTGGTCCAGGGTGACGAGATTGTCGGTCAAGCGTACCATCGCGCCGCCGGCGAAAGCCATGCCGAGGTGTTGGCCCTGGAGCAGGCGGGCGAACGTGCTCGGGGCTCTACGCTATACGTAAATCTTGAGCCCTGCTGCCATCATGGACGCACTCCGCCCTGCGCTCCTCGCGTGGTGGAAGCCGGCCTGGCACGGGTCGTCTTGGGAACGCTGGATCCCGACGCCCGGGTCCAGGGCGGCGGAGTCAACCTGCTGCGGGGCGCGGGAATTCGGGTGGACGGCTGTCCTACGCCATGGTTTGATCGCTGCCTCGATCTGAACCGGTCCTTTTTGCATTCCGCCCTGCGTCAACGGCCTTTCGTAACTCTGAAATATGCCATGACCCTGGATGGGCGTGTGGCCACTGAGACCGGCGACTCTCGCTGGATTACCGGTGCCGCCGCACGCCATCAGGTGCATCAGGAGCGCTCCGCTCATCAAGCCATCCTGGTGGGCAGCGGCACGGCTTTGCGGGACGATCCGCATCTCAACGTGCGCGGCATCGCCGGAGCGCCACAGCCGATCCGAGTGGTAGCCGACAGGCGCGGGCGCCTTTCCCCTCAGGCGCGACTTTTCAATTCGCCGGGCGGGCCCATCTGGCTGGGCTACGGTCCGCTGGCCGAGCAGAGCTGGCGAGAGCAGATGGTGGAGGCAGGCGGAGAGCTCTTCGAAGCCCCCGATCTGGCCGCCCTGTTGTCTCACCTTTACAGCCAGGGAATTCGTAGCTTGTTTGTGGAGGGAGGCCCCCATCTGGCCGGGGCTTTTCTGGATCAAAATCTGGTCCAGCGGATGCTCGTCTATACCGCGCCGATTCTGGTCGGCGCCTCCCAGGCCCTCGGTCCGCTGGCCGGACAAGGGGTGACGCTCATGAAAAGCGCGCCGCGCCTGAAGCGAATTCAGTGGCAGAACCTGGACGACGACCTGGTGCTGGAGGGTGAACTGGAGGACAGCTGGCGAGACGCCTGCTTGCCTGTGCCGTTCCCTTGAAGATTGCGACTTCCGCCCCGGCAGGGCGCTGCCTGCGCTCGCGGAAGGGCCCAGAGTGAATCCCTCTGACGCCCTGCGGTTGCTGCAAACTCCGGTCACGGAACTCGACTCCCTGCTCCAGGCCGCCGGCGAGGCCCGCGATCGCCGGAGCGGCAAACGACTCACCTATTCTCCTAAGGTCTTTTTGCCGGTCACCAATCTGTGCCGCGACAAGTGCGCCTATTGCACGTTTCGCAAGAGCCCGCGGGATCCCGGCGCCAAAACCATGACCCTGAATGAAATCAAGGAAGTCTCTGCTCAAGGCGTGCAATTGCGTTGCAGCGAGGCGCTCATGTGTCTGGGGGATCGTCCGGAGGCGGTGTATCCCTCTTACCAGGAGCAACTCCGACGGATGGGTTTGGAGACGACGACGGAATACGTTTATGAAGCCTGCGTCGTCGCTCTCAACGAAGGTCTTCTGCCGCACACCAACGCGGGGCTCCTGACCAAGATCGAGATGGAGCAATTGCGCCCGGTCAACGTGAGCATGGGTCTTATGCTGGAACAAATCACTCCGCGCTTGCTGGAACGCGGCATGGCCCATGCCGGTGCTCCCGATAAAGAGCCCGTCTTGCGCATTCGAATGTTGGAGGAAGCCGGCCAGCTCAAGATTCCCTTCACCACGGGCATTCTGGCCGGCATCGGCGAGACGCAGGCGGAACAGATCGACACGCTGATGGAGATCGATCGGATTCACAAGCAGTACGGTCATCTGCAGGAGGTCATCGTACAGACGTTCCGCGCCAAGGCCGATATCGTGATGCGCGACCATTTAGAAATGGAGGACTGGGAGTTGGTGCGTCTGGTGGCCGTTTCTCGCCTTCTGTTGCCGGATATGAACCTGCAGGCTCCTCCCAACCTCACGCCGATGGCCCATCGTATGCTGATCCGCGCGGGCATCAACGATTGGGGCGGAATCAGTCCGGTGACTCAGGATTTCATCAATCCAGAAGCGCCCTGGCCTCACATTGAAAGCTTGCGCCAGACCTGCGCCTTGGAGGGGTTTCATCTCGAAGCTCGCCTGCCTGTCTATGCGGAGTATCGCGACTGGGTAGACCCCGGATTGGCCTCCTCGGTGCAGAAGAATGCGGAGAGAATCGGTCATGTTGCAGCGTAATCGAATCAGCGAGCCTGTCTATCAAGCTCTTTCCAGCGCTCTGGAGGGGGAAACCTTGAGCTACGAGCAGGCGCTGCCGCTGACACGAGTCATCGGCCCAGAGTTGCTGGCTATGCAGCAGGTGGCCGATGAGTTGCGGCGACATCAGGTCGGCGAGCGCGTCACCTACGTGATCAACCGGAATATCAATTTCACCAATGTGTGTATCAAGCACTGCGGATTTTGCGCCTTCAGCCGCGATTTTCGCACCGAGGAAGGTTACCATCTCAGCGACGAGGAGATCCTTCGCCGAGTGGGCCAGGCGGTGGACTTTGGCGCGACCGAAGTCTGTATTCAGGCCGGTCTGCCGCCCAAAATGGAAGGCGACCTCTACATTCAGCTGACGCGCAAAATCAAGGCGCAGTTTCCGAATTTGCTCATGCACGCTTTCTCGCCGGAGGAAGTGCTTTATGGCTCCGTGCGCTCGCGTTGCTCCATCCGGGAATACCTTGAGGAATTGAAGGCCGCCGGTCTCGACAGTCTTCCCGGAACGTCGGCCGAGCTCTTGATTCCGGGTTTGCGCGACCAGGTGGCGCCCGGACGCATATCGGTCGACCAATGGACCGAGGTCATTCGCGGAGCTCACCAACTGGGTTTGCCCACCACCTCGACCATGATGTACGGCTTCGTGGAAGAGCCGGAACACTGGCTGCAGCACATGCTGCTGTTGCGCAACCTGCAGGAGGAGACCGGTGGATTCACCGAGTTTGTGCCCCTAGGCTTCGTGCACAGCGAAGCGCCTATGTATCTACGCAAGAATTCCGGTGTCCGGGCCGGAGCCAGCGGGGTGGAGGTGTTGCGTGTGCACGCCCTGGCCCGAGTCTTCCTGGGAACGAAGATTCGTAACTTGCAGGTCTCCTGGGTTAAGGAGGGGTTGAAGCTCGCTCAGGGCCTGCTCATGTCAGGCGTGAACGACCTGGGCGGCACCCTCATGAACGAAAGTATTTCCACCGCGGCTGGCTCGGGACACGGTCAGCGGACCAGCCCGGCTACCTTGCACCAAATGATCGAGGAGGTCGGTCGTCAGCCCGCCCAGCGCAACACGAAGTATGAGATTCTTCGGGAGTTTGCTCCCGGCGAGGCGCCCGCCAGTCCGCTGGACAGCCTGGGCGAAGAAAATCCCTTCGGATCTTATCAGCAGTTGGTCAAGTCGGAAGAGCACCGCTACCGCCGGGCGGCGGTACGCTGACCTGGTCACGGGGAAAGATTTCTCGGTCAACCGGCTTCTTGCCGAAAACGCCCACTAAACCCAGCAGTCCGACTACGGCCATGGCGACGCTGACCCACTGATATACGGTCAACGCTCCGTAAAGGGCCTCTTTTTCGCGCGTCATTTCGTCCAGGAAACGAATGACGCCGTAGCCGAGCATGAACGTGTAGAAATTCTGTCCGGCGAATTTCAAGTTGAACAGTTGCCTGGTGACCAACCAGAGCAGGCCCAGATCCATCAAGAGTTCGTAGAGTTGTGAGGGGTGGCGCGGTCCGCAGGCGATGCCGTCCGGTTGGAGCACATGATCCGGGTAGGTGATGCCCCAGGGCAGGTCGGTGACCGCTCCAAAGCAGCAGCCGTGCATCAGGCAGCCCAGTCTTCCAAAGGCCATTCCTACCAAAAGCGGGCCGGCCCAGAAGTCGTAAAGATTCATGACCGACTTGCCCTTCATTCGGAAACGAATGAACTGAAAGGCCACCACAAACAGCACGCCGCCCATAATGGTCAGGCCGCCCTCGCGCAAATTGAAGACTTGCAGAGGGTTCTTGAGGTAATTATCGGGATAGATGAGTACAAAACCCAGCCGGCAGCCCGCCACTCCCAGCAAAATGCACCACATGATGGATTCTTCCACGGCCGCCAGCGAGTAGCCGAGCCGTCGAGCCAGGTAGAGGCCCCACTGGTTGGCCAGAAAGAAAGCAGTGGCCAGGAGGGCCCCGTAGGTGTAGATTTTGAATCCGCCGAGATCGACAAGTACCTGGTGCATAGTGTCCAGGGGGCTTACCCGCAGGTTTTGTGATTGAAACCAGGACTTCGCGGGTTGAGCACTAACATTTGTGGAAAGAGGGGAGAAAGGTAAGCGGCTCTTGGATTCACCCAGAACATCACGGGCAGGTTCACGCTCCAGGCGTAAGATTTTTTCCTGTCCCGTTTGTGATGAGGTCTTCATTGATGAAGAGAGCCTTCGTCGCCACGAGTTGACCCACCAGAACCCCGAGGGTGGTGGTGACGAGGGTGGAGGCGGTACTCCCCCCAGCGAAGAGTCGGAGCCCCCCCCAGCGCCCGAGCCGGCCCCGTCCGGCGAGGAGGAGGGTTCGGCCGTTCAGGAAGCCCCGGCCGCCCCCGCGCCGCGCGCCCGCCCCCTCAGTTCGGTGAGGCGTCAAGCCGCCCAGGCCGCCGCGGCTCAGGAGGCAGCGCCCGCTCATGTCGAGCCTGAGGCCAACTTTCTCCCGCCCAGCGATTCCATCGAGATGCCCGTCGATCCGGATGCTACCGTGCGCGTCCAGCATCCTCACCTTGGCCCATGGGTTGGGAAGGGGAAGCCAAGAAAGCCGGCGGAGGCCTGGGCCCGCTGTGGAAGTTCATCGAAGATTTTTCGGAGTGGTTTGTGCGCGGCACCACCCAGACAGCCTCCACGGTGGGATTCTCGGTGTTATCCGGCGTGGGCCTCGCTTTTCGCGCCCTGTTGATTCTGGCCATGGCCGCCGCCTGTCTCTACGCCGGCACCTGGGTGGGCCGGCTCTATGGCCATCGCGCCGAGGAGGTGCTGCCGCCTCCGCCTTCACGCACGTTGCGCAGCACGGCCGAACTCAATCAAGAGGCCGTCACGGATCTCGTCATGGGTTACTACGAGTCGATCAATGAGAAGAGCTATAAAGATGCTTACGCAGCGCTGAGTGCTGCCTGGCGCAAGGATATTTCCTTTGAAAAATTTCGCGAGGGTTACGCCAAATGCTATTTTTATAGATTGTACGTCAGGTCGTTGTAGTCTCTTGTTGGTGGGCGCTACAATGTAGACTTCGAGCTCGAGGCCACCGAATCAGGCAAGCACAAGTACTTCGAAGGCAGCTACACGGCCGTCTCCACGGGCAATGGGTGGAAGTTGGATGAGGGCAAACTGATTCAGCAGTAGTGATTTTCGGCGGCGTGACGGCCGAGTCGGAACGTGAAGCCCGGATTCATACGGAAAAAGTCCAACATCTGCGAGACGGGCGCTTCGAGCACGCGCGACTTTGTCTCGGCCACGGCCGTTCGGATGTGGTAGCCGGTGTCGAGATCCAGGCTGACCTGTCCGAGAAAGACTCCTGGGGTGGCGATGACGGGCGGACCGTCCAGGCCCTCGAGTCGGAAGCTTCCCTCGGCCACGATGTAGTAGTGGGTCAGTAAACTACCGCGTTCGTAAAGGACCTGGCCTTCCTCGACCTTGCGTGGCAGCAACAGCGACATCAACTGGCTGCGCTGATAACTGGTCAGTTCGCTCAGGCGAGGATTCAACTGAACCAGGTCTTCTGCATAGTGGAGACGGTTGCGGGCGACTCGGCGGAAGAGTGGCAGTAGGGGGGTGCCGCGCAAGAAGCAGAGGAAGTCGTAGCGAGACATGATCAGCACTTCCAGCTTGGTGCGCGCAAAAACGTCAGCCATGCGCGGCGAGTCTTCGACGACCGCGAACTCGCCGAAATATTCGTAGCGACTGAGCACCCGGAAAGTCACGCCCTGACGCCGAATCTCCGCTTCCCCGGACATAATCATATAGAAGTCATTGCCCGGCTGGCCCGATTGAATGACCTGTTCCCCTGCATCGTAGCATCGGTATTGGGCGAACCGCAGAAATTCGGCCGCCTTGTCTACGTTCAAAGAGCGGAAGAGGTCGATATGAGCCAGTAGATCGAGGCTGCGCTGGGCCAGGCTGAGTTCCGTTTCCGGCACCGGAATGGCCAGGCTGTCGGCTGCTCCCGTAGGAGCCAGCCGCAAGCCCGAGCCCTCGGGAATGGCTGAGTCGGAAATATGCACCAGGTACACGTGTTCTTTGACCTCGGCGGGCAGTTTAACCAGCACCGAAACGGGAGTATGAATGGGCGGGATTCCGGCTTCGTGCAGAACCAGCGAGTGGTGCCAGGGAAAATCGATCAGGTCTTCGGCTCGACTGGGAGAAAACAGGCCCTCGTCGGCCAACTTCTGCAGAACCTCCGGATCCCAGAGGGTATCGCAGGAATAGGCGAAGGACTTGCCGCGGAAAAAAGTTTCGAACCCTAACGTGGGCACCGGGTGGAACCGATATTGAAAGCGGAAAGTTCCGCCGGCGATGTTGACACCCTCGTCGAGCATCACGGGGTGAAAATCAAACAGGCTCAGGAACTGAGTCTGAGACAGGCCCGTAAGGGCCCGATACTTGCGGGTGAAGCTTTGCAGAATGGTGGGACTGGTATGGAGCCGCACCCGGCCTTCTTGCAAAACCTTCTGGAGTGTTCCTGAATCGTGGTCGGCGTGGCAGTGGGTGAGAACGATGTCTTCGATGGAACGCGGGTTGATGCCCTGGCTTTTGAGCCAGGCGGTCGTGTGGACGGGGGGGTCGATCAAGACCCCTTTGCCGTCCAGCCAGATGACGAAGCCCGACGTCTTGGCTTTGGAATCGAAGCCGTGGCCGCTACCGATCAGGGTAATGCCAAAGGTGGGCGGAAGATACTCGCTGGGCGGGCCTTCCGAAGACGGGGGCTCCAGGCCGCAACCCGCCCCGAAAGAGAAATTCTGGCTGGCGCCATCTGCCAGGAGCTGATACTTGTCGTCCCCCAGATCGCAGATGGTGACCCCATCCACCTCGCAGCGCCCCTGGTCGTCGAAAAGAATCGGCAAAATACAGTCGGCCAGGCGCAGACGGCCGCGCGGCAGGCTGGGGTCTTTCTTGAAGAAGGCCATCTCTCTGGCCAGATCGGGGTAGCCCGGGGAGTCGCTTCCATGACGATATTCCAGATCGTGACGCAAACTGGTGGGGCCAAACAGCGATTCTTTGAGCACCCGCAAGATGGCGCGTAGTTGACGGCGGTGGCAAACAAAGCGCAGCTTGCGTTTCTTGAGATAGAAATTGTAGTAGAGGGGAAACTCGAGTTCCACAGCGCTGATGCCCAGCTGGTGGTCGAAAAGCTCGCGAGGAACCAGGAACAGGTCGGGGACGCCTTGTTTGGCCGTCATCGTGTCCTTGATGGTCTCGGGATAGGCACCAACTTGCAAGGTGAAGTTCCCGCGCTCGGCCAGCAGTCCACCGCGATTGAGCTCGCGGACCAGGAACTCGCTCATCGTCGTTTGTTCCTCGTATGGTCTCGGGGTCCTTTTCCGGGCAGGACTCGCCGAGAAAGTTTACTAAGGCGTAAAGTCTATGAACGAGGAACGCTGGGAGCTGTTCAATCAGCTAGGCATGCAGGCTTATCAGGACGGCGAATGGGACCAGGCAGTTCAGGCCTTCGAGGTCACCGTGGAAGAAGCGGCTAAACTTGACCCTCCCGATTTGCGATTGGCTCGCGGCCTCAATAATCTCGCTTGCGCGCTTTCGCACAGAGGGCAGATCGCACAGTCGGTGGGCCTGCAGGAGCAGGCGCTGGGCCTTTCTCATCAGTTGCTGGGTCCCGACCACGAGATCATTGCCGCTGGTATGCTCAACCTGGCCAGTGACTATGCCAAGCTGGGGCGAATTGCTGAGGCGGAGCAGCTCTTCAAGTCGGCCTTGACCCGTGAAGTGGCGGCGCCGGTCAGGGTTCAGGCCATGGAGAACCTGGCCCAGTTTTACCTGGCCCAGCAGAAGTTGCCGGAAGCCAGCGAAGTGCTCCAGGAGTTGTTGCAAATTCAGGGCGACAGTGCTCAGAGTCGAGCCAAAACTCTCCACATGCTCACTCATATTTATGATGCCACTGGCCAGAAACTGCAGGCCGATACAACGCGCGCCCAAACCCTGGCCCTGATCGAAGATTTGTGGGGGCCGCAAACGCTGGCCTATGCCGAAGTGGTGGCCAACATGGCCGAGAGCCTGATGGCCCAGGAGCGTCTGGCAGAGGCCGCCGACCTCTACGCCAAAGCCATCCCCGCCTTCGCCGGCTGCGTGCCTGCGGATGATGCGCGCCTGGCCGGTTGCCGACTTGGACAATTGATTTGCCTGAGGGATTCCGGCCAGCTCGCGCAAGCCGCCCTGGTCGGCCAGCAGTCCCCCGATCGCACCCGCCGCTGGCTCAATGAGTATGGGCTGGTTCTCTTTCTGCAGGAACGGTTTGATGAAGCGGCTGAGATTTTTCAACAGTCCTTGGACCTGCCCGAAGCTCTGACCCAGGCCGGCCGGATTTCGGTGTTGTTCAACCTGGGCAGCGCGCATATGGGAGCCCGCCGCCACGCGGAAGCTCTGCCCATCCTCGAGAACATCGCCAGTCTGGCCGAGGAGCATTTGGGCACCGAACACGAGTTGACTTTCCGCATCTGGGTGCAGCTACGCGAGCTTTATCGCATTCTGCAGAACCCGGACGGAGAGGCTGCAATCGGGGAGAAACTCGCTCGTCATAGCTTGTAGGGGATCCCTTCGCCCTTATGGAAGGGACTCGCCCCCCCGGGATAACCGACGTTCAAGGAGCAACAATCTATGTCCAGCGCCAAATTTGTCCTCGAAGGCAAAGAAATCGATTTGCCCGTCATCACGGGTTCGATGGGTGAGGTCGGCGTCGACATTTCCAAGCTGCGCAGTTCCACCGGCGCCATCACGATGGACCTTGGTTACGGCAACACTGGTTCTTGCCAGAGCGACATCGCTTTCATCGATGGCGAGCAGGGGGTCTTGCTTTACCGGGGCTATCCCATCGAGGAAATGGTGGGGGCCTCGTTCCTCGACATCAGCTATATGCTCATCTACGGGCAGTTGCCCAGCCAGGACCAGCTCAACAAATTTCGCAAGGACCTTGACCGCCATCAGTTGATTCCCGAGAACATGAAGAAGATTCTGGAAGGCTACCCAAACACGGCTCACCCGATGGCCATTCTTGCCTCGATGGTCTCCTCGCTCTCGGCTTACCACCCGGACACCCCGGAAGAAGTAGAGAACAATATCGTGCGCCTGATGGCCAAATTGCCGACCATCTGTGCCTTCTCCTATAAGCAGTCGGTGGGCCAGCCCCACATCTATCCCCGTAGCGACCTGACCTTTGCCGGCAACTTCCTGCACATGATGTTCGCCACCCCGTGCGAGCCCTACCAGGTGGACCCGGTGCTCGAAGAAGCGCTTAACATGCTGCTGATTTTGCACGCCGACCACGAGCAGAACTGCTCGACCTCGACGGTGCGTATGGTCGGCAGCTCGGGCGCCAACTTGTTCGCCTCGATTGCTGCCGGTGTGTGCGCCCTCTGGGGTCCACTGCACGGCGGGGCCAATCAGGAAGTCATCGAGATGCTCGAGATGATTCGCGATGATGATTCCAATTACCAAAAGTACGTGGATATGGCCAAGGATAAAAAGAGCGGCTTCCGACTCTTCGGCTTCGGACATCGCGTCTACAAGAACTTTGACCCTCGCGCCCGCATCCTCAAAGTGCAGGCCGACAAGGTTCTGGAGCGCCTGGGGATCAACGACCCGCTGCTGGAAATCGCTCAGGCCCTCGAGGAAGTCGCTCTCAAAGACAGTTATTTCGTGGAGCGCTCCCTTTACCCTAACGTAGACTTCTACTCGGGCATCATCTACCGCGCCATGGGCATTCCCACCAACATGTTCACGGTCATGTTCGCGCTCGGCCGTTTGCCTGGCTGGATCGCTCAATGGCGAGAGTTGCACAACGAAACCAGCAAGCGCATTTGCCGTCCGCGCCAGATCTATACGGGCGAGCCCAAGCGCGCCTTCGTTCCGCTGGACCAGCGCTAACACCTCGTGAGGTCCTGGACCGCCTGGCTCGCACTAGGGCTGGGCGGTTTTTGTTTGTCGTGGGCCTCGATTCTCGTAAAATGGTGTCATTTGCCTGCCCTGGCGGTGGCTTCCTGGCGCTTGTTGCTGGCCAGTTTGATCTTGTCGTTCTGGCCGGCCGCACGCCGCCCTTGCCATTTGCCCTGGCGCGTGGTGCTGGTCGGTGGCCTGCTGCTCGGCGTCCACTTCGGCACCTGGATTGCCTCGCTGAGTTTGCTGCCGGTCTATTTGTCCGTGACGCTGGTGACCACCAGCCCCCTCTGGGTGGCGCTTTTCGCTCGCGAAAGGACCTCACCGCCGGCCCTGGTGCTGGCTTTTCTAGGAACGGTGTTGCTCAGTGGACATTCCCTGCGAGTGGATGCTCAGGTGCAGCCGTTGGGCGTCCTGCTGGCTCTGGTGGGCGCCTGGAGCATGACGGGCTATCTGCTTTGGGCGCGCAATCATCAGCCCGAGGCCGGTCACCCGGCCTATGCGCTGCGCGTCTATGCCACGGCCGCTCTGGCTTTGCTCACCGTCGCCCTGGCCAGCGGAACGCCCATGTCCGGTTATACCGGGGAGCAGTGGCTCTGTTTGCTGGGCCTGGCCGTGGTCCCGCAGCTGCTGGGACATACCTTTCTGCTACTGGCCGTCCGCTTCGGCTCGGCGGGTTGGGCTTCGCTCACCATTCTGTTGGAGCCGGTAGGCTCGATCTTGCTGGCCGTCTGGCTGCTGGGTGAGCAGCTGGTAGCAGTGCAGGTGACGGGCCTTTTGTTGACCCTGGTCGGTTTGGCAGGGCTGACCCGCAGTGTGACCAAGTCCGACGGATGTCGAAGAACCCGGTGACGCCCGCCATCCGCTGGCTGAAAGCCCAGCGAGCCGAATACAGCGAGCATCCCTACGAATATGAGGAGCACGGCGGCACGGCGGTTTCCGCCCGCGAACTGGGCGTGGACGAGCACCAGATCATCAAAACTCTGATGTTCTGCGAGGGGCCCAAGGTGGTGGTGATGCTGATGCACGGCGATCGGCAGGTGTCGGGCCGCGAACTGGCTCGCCAGGCTGGTTTGCGCAGCCTGGAGCCGTGCTCACGAGAGCAGGCGGAAAAGGCCAGCGGCTATCAGGTGGGCGGCATCAGCCCGTTTGCCCAGCGCAAGATCTGGCCGACTTATGCCGAGGACTCGATACGCCAACTTTCTTACCTCTATGTCAACGGAGGCAAGCGAGGGTTCCTGGTGGGGATGACTCCCTTGACCCTGGAAGCGCTGCTCCAGCCTCAGTGGGTGACGGTTAAGCGGGAAAAATAGCCTGCGGAAAGCGCTGCCAGCGGTCGTGGGCCGAGTTCAGGTAGGTGGCCGGAATGCGGGCCACGATCCCATAGGGGTTAATGTGGCGATGGCTTTCATAGTAATGGTGACGAATGTGATCCATGTTGCAGGTCTCGGCGACGCCTCCCATCTGGTAGATGCTGCGCAGATAGGAGCACAGGTTCGGGTAGTCCACGATGCGCCGATGGCTGCACTTGAAGTGGATGAAGTAAACCGGGTCAAAGCGAACCAGGGTGGTGAAGAAGCAAATGTCGGCCTCAGTAAAGGCCTGGCCAGCCACGAAAGGCTGCTTGCCGAGAACGCTCTCCCAATGCTCGAGGGCATGGAAGAGCTGAGTGATGGCCTCGTCATAGGCCGTCTGCGTGCTGGCGAAGCCGGCGCGGTAGACCCCATTGTTGACGGCGTCGTAGAGTTGGTCGATGATCAGATCCACCTCCGCGCTGGGAGCCAGGTCGTATTTCTGAGTGGCCAGTTTGGCCAGGCCCCGTAAGATTTCCCGGCTTTCGTTATTCACGATCACGGCTTTTTCTTTGTCCCAGCAGACCGGAACGGTCACACGTCCCGTGTATTTGGGATCCGACTTGAGATAAACTTCTTTCATATACTGGCTGTGAAACAGTGGGTCGGGGGTGCAGCCAGGGCGGTCCGGATTGAATGCCCAACTGTTGTCGTCCATCAGCCAGTCCACCACGGCCACTTCCAACTGACTTTTGAGGCCCAGCAGGCTGCGCGCGATCAAGGTGCGATGGGCCCACGGACAGGCCAGCGAGACGTAGAGCAGATAGCGCTTCTTGAAAAGCGCTTCTTTCTCCAAAGGGTTGCGATAGGCGGTCTGGGTGCGCACAAAATGGCCGCCGGAATCGGGCTTGTAAAATCCCGGCTGCCATTCTCCTTCAATAAAGTGTCCCATGAACTAGACTCCGTTCTCCGGGGGGAGACGCAATTCGACCAGCTCCCCCTGACTCCAATTGACGATGGCGACCGAGGTCGGCGGCAAAAAGTGGTCGGCGTTGACGCGGCGCAGCGCCACCCGAATGACACCGGCGTGAACGAAGAGCAGGTGGCGCCCGAAAGGCAACTGGTCCAAAAAGCTGAACACTCGCTCCTCGAATACTGAGATCTTCTCGCCGCCCCGCGTACAGTGCTCGCCGAAGTCAATGACGTCCTTCTGATGGTCCGCTGGAATGGTCAGCCAATTTTCCCCTTCGAGCGGACCGAAGTCGAGTTCCCGCAGGCGAGGGTCTTGTCTTTCTGGACTTCGGTAGGCCAGTCCGGCGGTGCGAACGGCCCTTTTCAGATCGGAACTCCACACTCCATCGAACTGCTCGGGTTCGAGACGGGCTCTCAGATCTTCGGCCATCTGGATGCCACGCTCGCTGAGTTCTACATCGATCCAGCCGGAGATTTTGTGCTCTGCGTTCCAAACCGTTTCTCCGTGGCGCACCAGCCAGACAATCACATCACTCATTTCTCCGAGGTGTTCTCAGCCGGGAAGCTAAATTCTTCTCATGGGTAAATGGATTTTGTTGTTTTTGCTTGCTCTGCCGGCCTGGACCGAGAGCTACCACGAAGCCGCCACCCGTCTGGCCGGCCAGGGCTCAAGCATGGTGCTGCCCCAAAGTTGGGGCGGGCGCATGTCGGCCGAGGACCTCCAGCTACTGGTCGGCACCCTGCAGGCCGTCCAGAACTGGGGAAGCGGCCCGTTAAGTCATCAGGTGCTGGAAGATGTGCGCCTTAGCATGCATCGTTACCGGGAACGGCTCCATGTCAGCTTGGCCACGCTACCGGATTCCTCCGTGGCGTTGGCCTGGCTGGAGCAGGTGGCTCAGCTAGAGCAGGGATTGGCGCAACTGCAGAAATCCTTTGGGGGCTACAATCTGCCGGATGGGTCGGAGGTGGCCGCCAGCGACCTGAGGCGGGATTGGAATCCGCCTGGCTACGAGGATCCGAAGGACTTGCTACGCCAGGCGCGTTCTCTGCGCATTGATGTGCTGCAAATGAGCAATCCTTTCATCGTTCCCGGCAACGGGTTCGGAGCCTATGGTCTCGGTTACGGCGGCGGCTGGTCAGGAGACTTTGAGCGCCTGCAACAGGCGGTCTATAACTACGAAAACGTTTGCAACTCACGCTACCAGGACGTGCGCCAGACGGCGCGTGCTTTCCAGAAGGTGCACGACGCATTCGATGAGGTTTTTCCGGGATTGCGGGTCAACTCTCATGGAATGCGCAATGTGGAACGGGCCATCCGACAGTTAGATCGGTTTTACGCTGCGCTGTAGTTGCGCCATTCGGCGTGCAAAAGCGCGCGCCAGCAAGGGCGCGCCTTCGGGGTGCTCCCGCAAGAAGAGCTGAGGCTCGATTAACTCCAGTTCGAGCAGGACCGGATGGCCTTCGGGATTCGGAATGAGGTCGACCCGAGCGTAGAGCAGGTCAGGGAATGGCAAATGCTTGAGGATTTTTTCGGCGGCCTCGAGTTCGGCCTGCGATGCCTCTACCGGTTGCATCAGATAATCGACTTCCGGCCCTTCCACCAGGGGTAGATGACGGCGCACCGCGTGGCTGTAGCTGCCGTCCAGGAAGATCAACGAGCGTTCGCCATGTTTTTCGATGTTGGCGTAGTAGGGTTGGATCATGACCGCTTCTTCGGCGTGCAGCTCGCGGGCGTGCCGGCGGGCTTCGTCATTCCAGCGGTCGTAGCGGGACGTTTTGTAGGACCCGGCGCTCACGGCTGGTTTGACAACCACCGGCTGGCCGTTCAGCCAGGCAACAAGTTCGTTCTCATCCAGCAGGTTCTCCGGCTCATAGATGCGCGTGGGCACCACCGGGAGGTCGGCTGCGTAAAGCTCGCCCACATAGCGTTTATGGGAGTTCCAGCGAACCACCTCGCGAGAATTCCACATGGGTAGGTCGCCGGTATTCTCCAGCCATTCCAGGAAGCGCGGCAGTTGCCGATGGTAATCCCAGGGTGTGCGCAGCCAGATGGCGTCCACATCCTCGGGCATTTCACCGGCCCAGTCCACGGCTACGGTATCGATGGCCAGTTCCTTCAAAATCGGCGCCATCAACTCGTCGTCCGGATGGAGTTGCGGCATGCGCGAGCAGGTGATCAAGGCGGCTTTCATATTCAGGGGCTTCCCTCGCCGTGGCTTGACCTCCTTGATTAACACTGTTAAGTTAATTATTGTAATGATGCATTTGATCTTGCTTGCTCTGCTGTTTGTTTTTCCAGGGCCCTACCTCATCACCCGAATGGCCATCCAGGCCCAGGCTAGCGAGGAAGCGGCTCGGGTGGCCGGATGGGCCTGCTTGAGCGTGGCTTTGTTTTTAAGCCTGCTGGTCTGGCTGCAGTTCGGCTACCTGCTGATGACCTGGAAGCTGACCTCCATTGCCGCCGCGGTGCTTCGGTTCTACTACTACGTGGCTTTGGCCGTGCCGCTACCGGGCCTTCTGCAAGTCGGCCTGGCTTGCGCCACTGCCTGCCAGTCTGTGAAGAAGCAACGTGCCTAGCAGTCCAAAAAGACCCAGAATGAGGCCAAATCTCAGGCTATGAGGTCGATAGAGTATTTGCAATGTTCCCGCCGGGCTGCCCGCCGGCACTTCCACCGCCATGTGCTGGAGATTCATGGTATGCAGTCGCAGTTCTCGGCCGTTGAGGAAGGCTCGGTAACCCTGGAACCAGGGCCGGCGCACACCGATCAAGGCCGCCTGCGGGCCAGCATTGGCGGACAATTTCACCTCTGCCCAGTTGCGCCCGCTTTGCTCCTTGTCGCATTGGACTGTGGCGAAGGTGAACTTGCCTTCGGGGTGGTCCGCACTGCGCACCACCGCGGGGCCTTTCGGCTCCAGGGCGGCTGCAGTCGTCTCCTTGCCCCAGACGCAGAATCGGGCCTCCGGCAAGGACTGAAAGATGGTCATGGGGGCTCGGTCGCGGACCCAGCACTGGACCAGCCCTTCGGAACCCAGAAGCTTCCACTGATTGGCTTTCAAATGGGGCGCCAGGGGTTGCCATTGCGGGCTCAGCAACAACCCCGTGATGCCCAGTTTGTCCATCAGGCCCCCGGGCAGCGCTCCTTTGGCGACGTTCGCAACGGTCTCTGGAGTGGGGTCAAGGGAGCCGGCATTGGAGAAGCTCCAGGCGCGGATTAACGGGGAGGTAAAGAGGGGGGAGTAGCCGTTAATCATGGGCAGGCGCTCGACCATGCAAAGGTTGCCGTAGCGGGCGGGGACGACCAGTTCTGCACGCGGGTCTTGCAGTTCTTGCCAACTGTAGAGGGAAAGCCAGGTTCGCTCGGCGTTCACGAAACCAGCCACGGGCAACCGGGCCGAAGGGAACCGGTGCAAGCCGAGGGGAGTCAGCGAGGTCGCTGCTAGCAGGCCGAGCCAAACTCCAGCGGTCAGCAAGATTTCCCGTCGTTTGGTCA
This sequence comes from Vulcanimicrobiota bacterium, assembly GCA_022842865.1. Classification (GTDB taxonomy): domain Bacteria; phylum Vulcanimicrobiota; class Xenobia; order Xenobiales; family JADMJV01; genus JADMJV01. Next base: position 17,111 of record JALHOV010000100.1, read on the forward strand.
GGCGATTCCAGCTCCAGCAGAACAGCGCGAGCAGGAGAAAGGGGCCAAACTCCCACCTGTGTGGGTGGCCACGCCCAAGGTCGAAGGCAGGACCCAAAATCTGCGCCAGCAGTAGGGCGGTCCAGATTTTCCATCCGAAACGATGCTTCGGGTCGGTGGTCTGCTGGGCTAACCATTGCAAGCCGAGCAATCCCATGATCGGGTTGAGGTAGTAGAGCCAGCGTACGGAAAAACGCATGCCGCCCACGGAGGGTGCGACGCCCAGCGCAAACCAGACCAGGGCCAGCCACCAGAGGGGCGAGAGCTTCTTCCTGTCCAGCCACGCTCCCAGGATTCCAAGACACGGTATCCAGCCCAGGCTCGTGTGTAGATTGCTGGACTCCATCGTCTCGGAGTAAAAGCTGAGACCGGGCAAAAAATAGCACAGGCCATCCAGGCCGCCCAGCCGATACTGCCAGTTGGGTCTCTGGCTTCGCGTCGCCGATTGGGAGTATTCTATCAGCAGGCCAAGTGAGATCGAGCTAAGGGCCAGGGCGCAGAGCGCCCCTGCTACCAGCAGTCCGGCCCGGCGCCACTGACGCCGGGAGAGGGCCAGCAGAAAATAGAAAACTCCCAGACTGGCGGCAGCGACCACCGTGAACGGCCAGCCCGCGGTCAGGGTCAGGGTCAGGGAGGTTACCAGCAGGGGCAAGGACAGCCGAGACCTGGCCAGGCTGTGCCAGAACCACGGGAACCAGGCCAGGCTGAATCCCATCGGAAGCCAGGCCCGCCAACCAATTTCCAGAGCGTAGTGATTGAGGCACACAATGCCCGCCAGGCAAAGACCGGCCCACCATTTCAAGTCAAAGTCACGTGCCAAACGGAGGCTTCCCCAGCTGGCTATCCATGCGAAGAAACCAACCAGGACGGCAGCTCGAGTGGCCATGGAGGGAATGTATGAGGTAACTACCGCCGCCCATTGAATGATGGGATTAAAAGTGCCGTATTGATACTCCCCGGCCAGTCCACCGGCCAACCAGGAATAACGACTGAGGAGCGGCACTTCGCCGGCCCTCCAGGCTTGCCCAACTTCTTCCAGGCCGGGTATGAAGTGCGATTGAACATCGTCGAGCAAGAAAAATCCGGGCGATGCGATTTCTGCAACCGCCGTGAGAACGAGACACAGCAAGAAAGAGAGGCCGGCGTCCTGGAAGTTCTGGTTCACCTGGAGCCGCGTGTTTTTCGGGTCCGTGCCAGAAAGGAGGGCGAGGGGGTCATGGCTTTGTCAGGTTCACCCTGGAAACCAAAAAACCCCGCTTGCGCAGGGTTTTGATGGTGGGCCGGGCGGGATTCGAACCCGCGACCACTCGATTAAAAGTCGAATGCTCTACCACTGAGCTACCAGCCCGAAGTTTTCCTACATCGAGAGTTCCAGGGGGGATTCGTCCCCCCTGGAACCCGATTTGGTGGGCCGCGTAGGATTCGAACCTACGGC
>JALHOV010000101.1 GCA_022842865.1 Vulcanimicrobiota bacterium
TCTTTCTGGCCGATAAGCAATAAGCTGGGGGCGTTCTTTTCGGCCATGGTGACTTCCGGAGGAGTGCTGTTCAGGTCGATATGCTCGCGGCGTTCCAGGAAGCGTTCCATCTTGAGGTAGGTTTTGCGTGAGAACCCCAGTTTTTCGGCGATGTGTGCGAACCAGCGCCGCACATCGGCGGGTGGGGCCAGCAGCACCAGCGGTAGAGAGCTGCCCGATTGATGTCGAGCCAGGGCCAGCCCGGCCGCTCCCATGGAGTGACCGACGGCCGCTTCGAAGGGGCCGTAGAGTTGCACCATGGCCTGAATGACGCGGGCGAAACGGGCCAGACTGGCGCTTTGACCACTGCTGTCTCCGTGTCCGATGTGGTCGAAAGCGATCACTTCATAGCCTTGCTGGCGCAAAACTTCTACAATGGGATAAAGCCTCAAACCCGAGCTGTTCCAGCCGTGCGATACAAGCACGCGCGGTCCGCGTCCTACCCAGCGGTAAACGGCGATTTTGTGTCCCTGCACGCTCAGGCTCTCCCGATAGTGAGGGCGCTCGCAGAAACCGATGGAGGCGGGCCGAGTGGGGCGGCGAGTGCGCAAGGCAAGCTCCACCGCCATCTGACCACCCCAGTCAGGCTCAAGCTTTGATATCAGGGCAGCGGCCTGCCACTGTCCCTGGATAATGGAACGAACGATCGTGCTTTTTAGAGGCCACATAAATAGGTCTCCCTTCTATTTCCAAACTAACTTTTCGGGAACGGCGCCGCAACTGCGCAGCAAACGCTCGACGGCGGTCTTGACGCGCTGGCCGGCTTCGCGGCCGTATAACCGGTAGTCGTGATGACCGCCTGCGGCAATAGCGAAGAGTTCAAAGGCGACTTGTTCGGCGTCCATCTCCTGGTCCAGATCGCCGACTTCCTGACACTGGCGCAAGGCTGTGGCCAGGGCTCCGCGCCACTGCGAGTGGAATTCGGCCAGCGCATCGCGCATCACTCCGGGGCGGTCGTCGTATTCAGCCGAGCCGGCCAGAAACACGCAGCCCTCCTGCGGATAGCGATTGAACCAGCGCTTCAGCACGGCCAGCAGACGGCGCAGACCCCGTGGAGTGGTGTGGACAACCGGCTCTAGAACGGCTTTGCGAAAATCTTCGGCCGCCAGGGCAAGAGCCGCCAGTTGAAGTTCTTCGCGGGAGCCGAAGTGGGCGAAGAGACCGCTCTTGGAAAGTCCCAGATGTTCGGCCAACGGTCCGAGCGTCAGACCTTCAAAACCGATTTTGCTGACCTGACTGAGGGCCTCACGCAGAATTCGCGCTCGTGTTTCCGTGCCTTTGATACTCATCTGTGTATAATTTAGCACGACCGGTCGCTTTTTTCAAGCGCCTGCAACATCTCTAAAACAGAACTTGCTGGTGTTTACAAAACTGGTGGCCAAACTTTACAAGTCGGCAACGTTTGAGGTGTTCTGACAATGCCTGTTTTAGAATCGCACTATAAAGTGTGGTCAGACAAAACGGAGGCGAATAGAAATGATGAACCGATACGAAATCCTTGAATGCACCGCAGTCAACAATCACGACAGTTGGGTGGTCGAACAGTTCCATTTCGTGCCTCTGGCCGAGGGCGAAAGCCTGCCGGCCATCTCTGAGGTAGCCGGTTACTCCCATCTCATCCAGTCGCGCTTCCAATACTAAAAATCAGGCTTTCGAAAAGAGGGGCTCGCTGAAGTGGCGGGTCCCTTTGCGTTTAGTAGCCCAATTGGTTCTGGATCTGGGTCAGGCGGTCGATGCGCTTGGGAAGGGGCGGATGCGTTTTGCTTCCCAGCAGTGACTTTTCGCCGTAGCGGGCTACCTGGTGGGCCATCAGTTTTTGCAAGGCGCTCATGAGGCCTTGAGGTTGATAACCGGCCGCAATGGCCAGCTTTAAGCCCATCGAGTCAGCCTCGCTTTCCTGGGCCTGGCTGAAGGCCGAGCGCTGGCGGGAATAGCTGTAGGCTTTCTCTAACTGCTGATTGAGTCGATTGGACTCGTAATTCTCACGCATCTGAGCGGTTTCGCTGTTGTCCTTGCCGTGGCGCTCCACGTGGGTGGCGTAGTCCTGGATGGCTTTTTCCAGCTTGGCAATCTCCACGAAATCAGCATCCACGTGCTGGCGCACCCCGTGGATGACCTCGTGGGAAAGAACGCCTGCCAGTTCGTCATCGGTTAGATTGAGCTGGAGCAGTCCGGTGGTCACGAAAACCACGCCCTCTCCGCAGCAGGCGGCGTTAGGCTCGTCGGTCTCGACCAGCGTAAAGGTCCAGGGAATGGGACGGCGCGCCAGGGCGGCCAGGCGCTGCCCTACCGCCTCGATGCGCTGAGCCCGCGAATCGCCGGAGATGACCTTGTAGCGCTCTCGGGCCAGGGATTTCTGAAAGCGCACTTTGGCGCGCAGGCTCTCGTCGGAGGGGCGTATCGGCTGAGCCAGGGCCACTGCTACTGCCAGCGAGAACCACATAAGCCGCTTCATGGTGCTTTCTTTTCGCTAAGCCAGTAGAGAAATCCGCCCAGGGGTAGGGCGCAGCCCAGGCCGACCACGCCGGGCCAACCCCCGCCTGCGAAGGCCAGTCCCGAGAGCGCCGAGGCCACCGCTCCGCCCAAAAAGAAGGTGGCGATGTAGAGAGTGTTGATGCGGCTGCGCTGCTCGGGCTCCAACTGGTAAATGACCTGCTGACCCAGCACCAGCGTGCCCTGCACACAGGCGTCCAAAAGTAGGGTGCCGGCCAGCACAGCGGGCAGCGTGCCCACCAGCGTCAGTGCAAAACCAAGGGGCGCCCCCAGCAGGCATAAGCCGGTCAAACCTTGGCCGCGTCCGGCGTCGCCCTGGCGTCCGAACCAGGGAGCGGAGAGGGCGCCTACCGCGCCGACCAGAGCGAAGCGCCCGATGGCACCCTGCCCATAGCTCCAAGGGGGAGCCGACAGCCAGAAGGTCAGACCGGTCCAGAAAGCCGAGAAGCTGCCGAACATGGTCACTTGATAGATGGCGCGCCGACGCAGCGGCTCATAGGCCAGGAAGATGCGCCCGAGCGACCCCAATAATTGCTTATAGGTGAGTTGGTTGCCCGGCTGGTGGCGCGGCAAAATGGCTCCAAGCCAGAAGTTGAGCAGCACCAGCAGTCCTGCCGAAAGGCGGAAAACGTTGCGCCAGCCCCATTCTTCGGCCACCAATCCGGACGCGGCCCGGGCCAGTAAGACGCCGATCAGGAGGCCGCTCATAACCTGCCCTACCACCCTTCCGCGTTCCCCCGCGGGGGCCAGGTGAGCCGCGAAAGGAACCAATACCTGGGCTACAACGGAGGTGAAGCCGATGGTGAACGAAGCCAGGGCGAAGATTTCGAAATTGGGAGCCCACGAGGCCCCCAACAAGGCCACCGTGGTCATCCAGAGCACGCGCCGGATCAGCATACGGTTTTCAAAAAGGTCGCCGAGCGGCACCACAAGCACCAGGCCCAGGGCGTAGCCCAGTTGGGTGAGGGTCACCAGCAGGCTGGTCTTTTCTGCTCCTGTGCCCAGCTCGTGGCCGATCACGCCGAGCAGGGGCTGGGCGTAATAAAGGTTGCCGGCGGCCAGCCCGCAGGCGATCGCGAAGGTCAGGGTGAGGCGGCGGTCCATGGCCGGTCAGCATAGGCAAAATGAACTACAGGGTCAAGCTGCAGGCAAGAGAACACGGCTTTCATGTATTGGCTGCGCCGGCCCAAGGCCGCGGGATTGCAGTTCCGGGCGGGGACGTTGGAAGACCTGGAGCCGATTCATGCTTTGGAAGTTGAACTCTTCGGTCAAGAAGTCTGGAGTTACGAGCACTTGTCTCAGGCCCTCAGCGACTCCGGCCAGGAGTTTCGTCTGGCCGTGGATGGCACGCAATTGGTCGGCTACCTGTGGCTGGACTGGATCGCCGGTGAACGAGGCACGGTCGAAGTGGATGGACTGGTGGTGGCACCCGCCTATCGCCGGCGCAAGATTGCCGAGCGTCTCCTGCATTGGGCCGTCGAGCGGGCCGTGCAGGCTGGTTGGCCCCGCCTGCAGTTGAAAGTGCGGGCCGATAATTTACCTGCCCTGAAACTGTATGCCAAGTTCGGCTTTCACAAAGTCGAAGACCTGCCGGGCGTTTATGCGGGCAAAGATGGGCTGCTTTTACGACTGGAGCAGCTTCTGACCAAGGCGCCGGAATTCGCCAGGAAACGCAGTGAGTTGGAAGGTTGGCAGGGTCAGGGTTAGAAGCGGGGGCCATGCGCCTGCTCGTTTTATTTTTCCTGCTGACCGTGGCTTCCTGGGCCGAACCCTGGGTTCTTCCCAAGATCACGGCCGTCTCCAGCCGGGTTCCCCTGCATTGGGCTGGAAAGGAGTACCTGACGGGGGGTCGCGTGCTGATGTGGGCGGACGGGCCCGCCGGCTCGGTGGTGCAACTCACCCGTGGCAAGCGGATTCTCTGGCGAGTGCGCGCCACCTTCGATCTGGGCAAGCCCAACTTGCGCTACGAAGCGCGTAACGCCGCCCTGGCCGTTTTCCGTAGCTGGGTGAGCCGTCGTGACGGCGTCAAGCAAGTAGGCGAGGTCAGTCTGGCTCTGCGCTTGACCGACGGCGGCGTGGTCTGGATGTCGCAGGCGCTGGAGTCCAACATCGATCGCCCGGGCACCCCCAACCTGGTGAAAGGGGACCGTCTCTACGAAATTTACCTCGGGCCGCAGATGGCGCCCAATCTGGTGGTGCGCCGCCTCTCGGATGGAAAGGCTCAGTTCATTCGCGACGTCCCCAACCCGGACGGTGAGCCTTTTGACCTGATGGACCGTCGCGTTCACAAGCTGGACGTTCTCTCCGACGGCGTGCAGTTATCGTTGGCGGACAAGACTCGTCACTGGCATGTTTTTCTATTCTCGCTGGTGGACGGCACTCTCAAGAACCAGCGCGACGGCGTGGCTGGTTTAGGAGAGCGGTTTTGGAAAGACGGAGAGAATCTGGTTAGACCTTAAAAACCCGGCCGCCGCTGCGAATCTCGTCCACGCCTGAAGCGAAGATGCCGTGGTAGACGCGCAGGACCAGTTGGCCGGTTAGAGGGCCAAGCCTGGCCTGGGCTGAGACGGGTATGTTGGCCTGGTAGATCAGGCCTTCCTCGCTGCGAAACTTGAGGATCAGGGTGCGTGAGCTTGCGTAGGTTCTAACCTGCTGGCTGATAAGTTCTGCTTTGACTTCTTTCTTGCTGGCCAGCAGATGGTTGCCGGAGATCAACAATACTATGGTCAGACCGATCGCGAAGACCGCCGAGGCCACCCGATTCAGCAGGCGGGACAAATCCGGGGTTTCGGATTCCATTGACGTATTAGTTGGTCCAAAGGGCTTGGCATCCTTTATTTAGACAATTTTTCAGGCCAAAACTTCAGAATGGTATGAGATGAAGACTGCTGAGTTCGCCAAGAAATACGAGTTTGCCGTGGGCGGCGCTCGCTACTTGTGCAGCAAGCTCAGCACTTTGGCGGCGGTGGTGGCCCAGGACGGCCTGCACGGAGAAGATTCGGTGCAACTGAGTCGCCCTCTCCTCGGTGTGGTCGGGTTTATGGGGCGCATGGGCGATACCGCCGAGCTGATGGAACACCTCAGCGAAGACGGACAGAATGGCGGAAACACCTATTACCTGAAGGACGGCCGTATCTATCGGGATGCCAGCTTTCAAGAGGCCATGCCCGCGGATTGGACCGACCCCCAGGCCCGCGTGTTCCAACTGGTGCCACGCGATCGCAGCCAGAGCCCGGAAGTGACCGCTGAGCAGCTGGGGCCGGCTCTGCAACAGATTCAAGGCGTCACCGGTCAGTCCAAGGTGGACGTTGCCGCGCACAGTCTGGGCGGATTGGGCGCGCGCATCTTCACCACCCGCGGAGGCCAGGGAATCGGCCGCTTGATGATGGTGGGCACACCCAACCTGGGTTTACGGGCGGCCACGCTGGCCGAATGGGCCGTGACCGAGGGCATCGGTTGGGCCATGCTGTTGGGTAATTTGGGTCCCGGTGCCTTGCCCGCGCTGCACTGGTTGCGCGCCATCGACGACGGCAATCCGACCTTGGAAACTCTCAACGCCCAGTGGTCCGAGCATAAGTCCAGTCTCGAGGACGTGAAAGTGGTGGGCTCAGGTGGCCGTGTCACGGCCACCTCCGATGCGGCCGGTTGGGGCGACGGGGACGGGCTGGTCAACAGCGCCAGCCTGGCCTTGCCGGATACCGACGTGACGGTTCTTCCTGGCACCTGGAGCCAGGGACACATCAGCCTGATGAACGACCGTCAGGTCTTCCGCGAGATGCGCGATTTTTTCAAATGGACTCCAACAAATCCCCAGGCTGAACGGCCCTAGCCAGACGCTCGGCAATCCAATCGACCTGCTCGTCGCTCAGGGCCGGGTAGGTCGGCAAAGTCAGGAAATCGTCGTGCCACTGGCGAGCCTGGGGAAAGGCTTCGGCTGGACACAGAAAGTACCACTCGCGACGGCAAGGCACTTGCGCCTGGAGTAACCGGTCTAACAGGGGCTGAGTCCTGCCGGGACGGGTGCGCAGGCCAAAACGAAAGACCACCGAGCCTTGCACGATTCCGCCCATGGCAGGCAACGCCTGAGCATAGCGCTGGCCGATGGCGCGACGCCGCTCCAGCAATTCGGGCAGGCGAGCTAGTTGGACCAACCCTACGGCCGCATTCAGGTTGCTCAGTTTGTAATTGAGCCGGTATTGATCGTCCTGGATGCCCCCGTAGTAGCGCTTGTCGCGGGCCACCGCCAGGACGGCCGGGTCGCGGCTGGCTACTGCTCCCCCGTCGATGGCGGCCATCACTTTGGTGGGATAAAACGAGAAGGCGCCCACCCGGCCCAGCGTTCCGACGGGTTGGTCCCGGTAGAGCGCCCCGGGGGACTGAGCGCAGTCTTCCAGAACAGGCACGCCGAACTGGAGCAATTCGTCCAGGTCGGCAACGCAACCCAGGTGGTGTGGACACAAGATGGCGCCGGTGCGCGGGCTCAGGCAACGCTCCACGCTGGCCGCATCCAGGTTGGGCGTCTGGCTGGAAACGTCGGCGAAAACGGGCACGCCGCCGGCGGCCGCCACGGCATCTCGAATGGCCGAGCAACTGGAGATGCAGGGCAGGATGACTTCGGCTCCGGGCTTCAGGCCCAGAGCCAGCAATCCCAGGTGAAGCGCTGAAAAGCCGTTGCTGGTGGTGACCACCGGCGGGGTTGCCAGCCATTGTCCCAGGCGGTTTTCAAATTCCTCGCTCTCGGGTCCGACCGCCAGCATGCCCGACTGCATGATGCGCAGGGCCGCCTGTTCTTCGGCGGGGCCGAGCAGTGGTCTGGCTTGGGGAATCACCCAGTCCCGTTCGCCGGGTTCGGGGCCTTAACCCTTGCTTAAGATAGGAGCGGTAATTGTATGGTGAACTGGCTGCCCTGGCCCAAGGTGGAATCCACTTTGAGTATCCCGTTGTGAGCCACCATGATCTGTTGCGAAATGGATAAGCCTAAGCCCGTTCCCTGTCCCACCGGCTTGGTGGTGAAAAAGGGCTCGAGGACGCGCGCCTGTAGCTCTGCCGTCATGCCCGGGCCGCTGTCGCGCACGGCGATGCAGGCCCAGCCCCCTTCTTCAAAGGTGCTGATCAGGATGTTACGGGGGGAACCGGGAGTCGCAACCATGGCGTCGCGGGCGTTGAGGAGCAGATTGCAGATCACCTGCTGGATTTCATTCTGATTGGTGGACACTTGGCGCACTTCACCCAGAAGGGTCTCGACTTTTACCTGGTCGATGGTGAGCGAGTGTCCGACCAGTTGCAGGGTATCGGCTACCAGGTTGCCCAGGTCGGTGGGGACCCGCCCGTGCTCGCTCTGGCGTGAGTAATAGAGAAGCTTTTCGACAATGCCGCGGGTGCGCTGCACCATTTCCTTGGCTTTGCTCAAGCGGGACTCGGCCTGGTCGGGATTGCTACGCATGACTTTGACGGCGCTTTCCACGTTGAGCATGACCGAACCCAGCGGAGTATTCATTTCGTGGGCCACACCGGCCGCCAATTGACCGACCGCAGCCATTTTGGAAGACTGCACCAGCTGGCCCTGGGCGGCCAGCGTCTCGGAGTGCAGTTCCAGGTTTTTCCAGGCGACCGCCGCCAGCGTGCCCAACAAGCTCAGCGAATCCTGATGCCAGCGCGAAAAGGCGGCGGGCTGGTGCGAGCCCATCAGGATCAAGCCGACTTTTTGGAGGTCTGGATGAAAAATCGGCACGCCCAGCAAGCTGCGTTGACCCGGCACTTCGGACTGGAAACGCGTCTGCTCCAGATCTTCGATGAGCAGCGGCAGGCGCGTCTTCAGGATTTGCTCCGCCAGGGGCCCGTGGGCCCCTTCCAGCTTCACCGCGAGCAGGTCGTGGGCAAACAGAGAGCCGGCCGCCTGGGTGAGCTTCTCCAGGAAGATCTCGCGATCCATTTTGTCGAGAAAGCCCAGGGAGCTGGAGAGCAGGCGATCGAGTACTCCGGCACGATGATGCAGCTCGGAGCTGTAGGTTTCTTGTTGGTAGAGGGCAGCCTCGAGGGCTTCCAGGTGGAGCGCGATTTGCAAGGCCAGGGTGCCCTGGGAAGCCGCCTGGCTGAGGTGGCGAAGCTCCGTTTCGCTATAAGGGGCGTTGGCGCGTCCTATATAGAGAGCGCCCGCTGTGCCCAGCGGGAAGACGACGATCTGGTTTTCTAGAGGGAAGATGCGATGCTCGCCCAGGGGAAGGCGTTGCACCACGCCGCTGCGCCAGGCTTCTTCCACGGCCGGTTCGCTGAGATGAAGCAAATTGGCCTGTTGCAGGCGCTCCAGTTGAGCGGACTGGCAACTGCGGGGGTAAAGTCGCTTTTCGTATTGCAAGAAGACCGCCACGGTATCGACGTGGAGGAGCGAGCCGCACAGCTGGACGATCTGATCGGCGGTTTGCTGAAGATTGCGCACCTGCAGCAACGCCTGAGTGGCCTTTTCCAAAATGCGGTTTTCGTCGACGCGAAGATCTAGGGTTTCTTTGAGCATCTTTTGCGAGGCCGAGGCCTGGGCCAGCTGGTTTTTACTGGCATCGAGCTGGCGTATCACGTTCTGGCGCTGCCCTTCTTCTTCGCCGCGCAAGATCATGCCGGCCACTCGGGGCAGCATGTCCACCATAGGCAAGCAAAGCAGCATCCAGGCACCACCCTGGTCGGCCATCCGGGCCAACAGCACAGCCGCGCAGCAGCCGGCCAGGCGCACACCGAAAAGGCCGAGCTGCACCGCTTTGTAGCGACTGCGCTGGGCCTCAGCCAGTTCTCCCGCCAGCAGTAGATGGATCTCCAGCATCAGCAAACAGTAAACAAAGGCTCCGGCGGCGCCGCGCGCGGCCAGCGTGGCGTTCGGTTCCAAGTGGGTAAAGATCAGCATGCCAGCCAGGGTCAGCAGCAGAGCGGTCAGGTCCAGCAGGCCTTCCAACCAGCGCAGGCGCAGGTCTGGAGAGCCCAGCATGGTGCTGCGCAACAGCACCAGAATGCAAGCCAGACCGGCCGGCCAACCGGGTCCGACTCCAGCCAGCATGGCAAAGGCGAAGAGGAACACGAAGGAGCAGGTGATCATCCCAGCACCGGGCAGGCGTAGAGCCCGGGCCTCCATCCACATGGCGCCCAGCAAGAAGATCAAGGCCGCCAGCGGGGGCGGCGTGTGGCTCAGGCTGGAGAGGCAATAGACGAGCGCGACCACGCAAGTCAACAGTAGCCCCCATACCTTTAAACCGCCCGGCATAGCCATTCGGTTTAGCGATCGGCCCGGTTTACCCTGGCTTCCAGGGTTGCCTTAGCGAAAAGACGAAGGGAATCGATATGAGTGCTGACGAGAAAATTCTGGTCATTGAGGATGACGATTCGCTGCGCGAAGACCTGGTTATGGTCTTATCCGATGAGGGATATTGGGTGCAGTCCGCCGCCAGTGGTCTGGACGCCCTGGAACTGGCCAATCGTCAGAACTTCGACCTGGTGGTGTCGGACATCCGTATGGCCGGCATGGATGGCCTGGACACTCTCGAGCGTTTGCGCCAGGAGCAGCCGAGCGTCGCCACCCTGATCATCACCGGCTTCACGGCCGAGGCCGATTCGATTCGGGCCGTCCGACTGGGCGTGGGGGACTACCTCAAAAAGCCTTTTGAACTTAGCGAGTTCATAGCGGCCGTGGCCCGCCAGTTGCATCTGCACCGTTCTCGCAAGTTGCGCAAAAAACGCGAAGAGAGCCTGCGCCTGACGGCCACCTGGGCCCTGGAGCGGCTGGCTTCCAACCCCAAAGGCGGGCGCCTGGCCTGGGCTACCGCCAGCGAGATGGGACTTTCGCCGGAAGTGGCTGGCCAGGCTCAGATGGCCGTGCTCTTGGAGCTATGCCAGCAAGCGTCGCCCCGGTGGGATCCCGACGGTCTGCCCGGAGATTTGCTCCACATCGTCGAGGAACTGCGCAGCGAAGCCGAGGAGGTCAGCCTGCCCGCGCGCATCGCCCAGGTGGCGCTGCAGCCGAATTTCCGGGCCGAAGGCGAGACCACCCTGGCGGCCGCCTGGGAGCGGGCCAGCCAGCGTTCGCAAGCGCAAGATGAAAACAGCCAGCCACAGCGACGGCGGCGTGTCAGTCTGTTGCAACTGGCTCGTTCCCAGGAGCCAGTAAACCCTGCTGAAGCTCGTACTTACTTTGAAACCGTCGCTCAAGAGGGCGCTTCCGATCGCGAGCAGGTGGAGGCACTGCTGGGCCTCTGCCGTCTCTCCAAGAACGATCCGGAACGTTGCCTGGCCTATGCCCAGCAGGCCGTATCCCTGGCCCGTAGCTTAAACGGACTTTTGGGCTGTGTCTCGGCTTTGCAGGCAGGCTTGTGGCTGGTGCAGGCCGGTTTCAAGAAAGAAGCGGTGGCCTTCTACGAACAAGCCGGTCGGGTCGGTCGCGAGCTCGGACAGCCGTTGCTGGAGGCCAAGGCCATTTTGGCCTTGAGCGCTGCTGGTTCGGAGATGGATGTTCAGCATATTCAGAGGGCCCTGAGTTGCTTGCTGGAAGTTTCGGAGCGATTCGAGCTTTTGGACGAAGCCTGGTGGATTGCTCCCAGTCTGCTGCGCCTGCAGGCGCGCGCGCCCCACCCTTTGCAAGAAAAGGCGCTGGCTGTGATTGGACGCGACGCTCCGGGCGTTTTCTTGCGACTGGTGCAGGCTGGCAATCTGGAGCCGGCCGCCAGGTTGCCTATCGTGGTCGCGCTGAAAGACCCGAAACATCCGGCCGCTCTGGAATGCATGAAGCTGTTGGCCGCGGATACCCAGGCGGAGGTGCGCGGCGCGGCTGAGGCGGTAGTGCGTTCCGCCGGAGGGGTGTTGCTGCCCCCCACGGTGCGTATCTATACCCTGGGTAGCTTCGAGGTTTTCCGCGGTGATGAGCGCATCCCGGACCAGCAGTTCCGTAGCAGCAAGCAACGTTTCTTGCTGTCACGACTGGCCGCTTCGCGGCGACAACTGCCGACCGAGCGCATTATCGACGATTTTTGGCCCGATTCCGGCGAAGGCGGGCGCTCCAGCCTGAACGTGTGCGTCTTTCACCTGCGCAAAGTGTTGCGGCCTAAAGACTGGCCGGAAGAACTCGACTATATTCAGCGCGACAACATGGGATTACAGCTCAATCCGCAGTTGCCCATCTGGCACGACGTCAATGAGGTGCTGGCGCTGGCCACGCCCGAGGTAAATCCGAGCGAAGAGACGGTGGGGCGCTGGAAGAAAGCGGTGGATTTGTACCGCGGCCCGTATCTGGAAACTTGCTACATGGACTGGGCGGTGACCACCCGGGAAAGTCTGGAAGTGACCATTCTGACCTGTCTGCGCAATTTGCTGGAGATTCTCATTAGCCAGCAGCGCGCCGCCGAAGCATTGGAGTATGCCAATCGTTTGCTGGAGCTGGATAAATACTGTCAGGAAGGCCATCTGGCCGCCATGAAGGCGCACCTCTGGCAGGGTCGTCCGGAAGCCTCCATCAAGCAGTTTGAGCAATGCAAGAAGCTGCTGGCCCGGGAGCTCCAGATCGAACCCAGTATCGCACTGCTCGAGGCTCACCAACGAACCTTGCTCAGCGTCAAGTAGGCCGTCTCAATAAGGGTTGGCGATGTCCTGCCAGAGCAGCACCCGCGAGCGGTCCAGAATGCCGATCAGCTCGTTGGGATTAAGATTAAGTCCAAAGGTTCGGTTTGGATCGGGTAGACGACCATCCAGCATGTTCAGGTAATTCTGCAGGGGATTCTCTCCATAGGTCTCGCTGTGCTCGGGTCCGTTCCAATACCAGTCCAGATGGAAGGCATTCTTGGCATAGGGACCCCATATGCTGGAGTCGGCGTTCTGAATGAAGCTCTTTACTTCCTCATAGTTCTTCAGGCCATGGCCCTCAATGGGTGGCGATAACTGGGTTTCTGAGTGATTGTTGATGGGGTAGTCGTCTGAAAAGCCGCGCAACTGCACTTTATAGCTCTTGGGCTGGCGAGTGACCGGGTCGCGCTCTTCCACCCGCACGATGATCTGCACGGTGTCGTCGTCACTGGCGTTGCGAAGTTCTACTCCTTCTATCAAGCTGACGGTGACCGGAGCATTCAGAGCGTTGACATTCTCAAAGCTCAAGCCGCCTACACCGCGCGCAATGCAAGCTCCCAAGACGGTAATTTGGCGAGCAACTATGTCTTGCTCGGAATACACCATCCCCTGAAAAAAATAGTCATTTTGACCAGCCCCGTCGAGCTCAATTCGCTGTTTGGACATCAAGGCCACCTGGTCGGAGGAACGGAAGTCCGCGCCACGATGAACCACAGTGCGGCCCCCCACATAAATAAGCCCTTCCCCCGCGATACCGCCGTCGACGGTCAGGTTGCCTTTGACAAAAAGCACGCCCTGATGGAGGGTCAGCGAACCGGTGATGTGCAGGTCCGTATTGCACTGGGCGTTCCACTCGACGCTATAGTCGCCGCTATGATTGGGACCGACGGCCATCTTGCCGACCTGTTGGTCGAGCCGGGCAAAAATCGCGTCCATATCGATGCGCGGCAGCGCTTGTGGCGGGCTGAAGGGTTTGACTTCGCCCATCACGTCGGAGCGAGTGACCTGAACTCCGCCTACCGCTCCCACATTGCCTTTGATTTGAGCGCCGGGGCCCAGGACAACGGCATCGGTCGGATGGTTGGAGTTACTGAAGACGTGCGAAGGAGTCTTTTCTTTGGCGGGCAGATTCTCGTATCTTCCAGGAAACAGGCTGGGGTCGCGGAGCCCGGCCACCAAGAGCGACCCGTTACTGCGAATCGGACCTTCCGAAGCCAGCGCGCTGGGGAAGGGAGGCACGTAGTAAACGGCTTCCACCGTGCGTTTGGCCTCGCCACAATAGCCGGTCCCCACCAGGTGGAGGGTGTTAATGGGCACGGCTCGTTTCAGATCGCCTGCAACCTCGCCGCTGCCGTTGAAGTTGTTGGTCGAAAAGGGGACTTTTTGATCCTGGGCCACCGTTTTGTTGAACACCACCAGGCCGCGACTGTTGGCGGGGTAAAGGCTGTTGTCGACCGTGACCAGATGGTCGACGCGCCGCCCCATTCCGAAAAGCTGGCTGTCGCTTTCCACCACCTTGATCAAAGCTTGCTGGATAGCCGCTTCGGCCAGGTTCTTGGCGGCCTGTTGCTGGTAGGCCATGCTGGAAAAATGCAAATGCTGAGTGGCCATGGTCACCATGGTCAACATGAACACGGCAAACACCGTCAAAGCGGCCATATAACTGCCGATGGTTGTTCCTCTGCGCCTCACTTCCATCTGGCTACTTTAACACATTAAGGGAGACTGGCCTGGATTTGTAGAAAAGCTAAACTATTCGGAACCGAGGCGTCTCTCTGATCGAGGCCGTAGTGGCCATAACTCTGCTGGCTCTGGCGACAATTGTGGCGGTGGGGTCTCTTCCAACCTGTACTATTCTGAGCAATAGGGGCCGTTTTCAAGAGAGCGCTTCGATTCTCGCTCAGTCCCTGCTGGAGAAACAGCGCGCCCGCCCATGGGCTGAGTTGCCCGCCCCGCCCTACTATGAAAAGCTCGAGCCGGCCACCCTCGACGGCATCGGCCAGACCATGGAAATCGCCATGGAAGTCTACGCTGTGGGACCCATGGACCCACAAAAAGTTCGTAGAGTGGTGGTGACGGTCTCATGGGAGGAAAAAGGCGTGCCCAAGAAACTATCCCACGAGACTGACTTTGTTCACCTCCAGAACTAGCCCGAGGGGCGGGTTCACGTTACTCGAGGTCATGGTGGCCAGCACCTTGACGGTGCTTGGTTTCTTCTTCTTGCTCAGCCTGTTGATGCGCACTTCCGGGGTGATGAACCGGGTGCTGGTCGTCAGTCAACTCCAGCAGAACTGCGAAATGACCGTGAATCGGTTGGCCAATTTCGCCTCGCGCTGCGACGTGGGCGGTGTTTCTTTCTCCCAGGATCCGGCTCTGACCGGATTGAGTCTGCATCCGGTAGAGGACATCGTAGGAAGCAATTATAAGCGATATGCTCCGTACACGACGCTGTTCTGTTGGACTCCGGCCAACCTGACGCTGGTGGAAACCCGTTCCGCTCCTTTGCCTGAGGACCAATGTTGGCAGCCGGGCCGCCTGGATGCCGACGCGATCGGCATCCTGTCCCTGAAGCCGCCCGCCCGGGTGCTCTCCAAATCGGTGGCCCGCATGGAGCTTTATTCTCCCGACCAGAATTGCCCGCTGCGGATGCGTCTCGACTTTCTCGCCAATGCTCCGGGCTACGGACCTCAGAGGGTCCGCGTCGAGCGTTACCTGAACGTGCGCGACTTCCTGTGAACTGCAAGCTCGTGCTGCTGTTGCTGCTCGGGACGGCGGCGGTGAGTGCGCAGCCGCCGGCCAAAGTCTATTTCGAGGTGGACCCGCCCAACGCCAAGATTGAGATCGTGTCCCAGGGTTCTTCACACCTTTACGAGGCCAACCGCGAGCAATACCTCAAGTCGAAAGGGGGGCTGCTGAATCTGCACATTCAGGCACCCGGCTATAAGGACGCAGTGGTGGAAGTGGCCAGCGAAGAACTGCCTTTGCTGCCGGCGCACTGGCCGAAGGACGGGGCCTATCGGTTGGAGCCCTCCAGTTTGGGCGCTTATCTTCATCGGGTGCCTCTCTGGATTCTGCCGATTTTGTTGCTGGCTCTGGCCTTTTACAAGTTGGCGGGTTCGCTTCGCTTGCTGTCGCGCCGACGTGTGGAGGTCAAGCAGCTGGCCACGACCACTGCGGCCGGTGTGCCCTGGGATTTGCCGCCGGGTTTATGGGTGGACCGCTATAAAGTTTGGGAGAAGCTCGGAGAAGGCGCCTCGGGTGTGGTTTACCGCGTCGAGACCGAGCAGGGCGACGAGTTTGCTTTGAAACTGCTCAAGCCTCAGCAAATCCATACCCCCGATATGCTCGAGCGCTTCCGTCGCGAGATGAAGACGCTGCGGACCTTGAATCATCCCAACATACCTTATCTGGCGGATCTGGGCGAGTTTCGCGGCATGAGTTATCTGGTGATGGAGTTGCTGGGTCCTACCACCTTGCAGGACCGCCTGAGCACCGGGCCATTGCCTGCCGGTGAAGCCGTTAAGGTGCTTCGCCAGTTGGCGGATGCGCTGTCGTTTTGCCACAAGCAGGGCATATTGCATCGCGACATCAAGCCCGAGAACGTCATTTGGGGAGAAGGCCGGGTGCGCCTGAGCGACTTTGGTCTGGCTCGCCAGGAGGGCTCGCAGACGCTTACCCAGGAGGGCACGATCATGGGGACCCCCTGCTACATGGCGCCGGAAATTGTGCAGGGCGAGGGAACCAGTGCCCAAACCGACCAGTATAGCCTGGGTTGCCTGGCCTACCATCTGGTGGCCGGCGCTCCCCCCTTCCAAGCCGAAAACCCTATGGTCGTGCTGATGCACCACATCGAGAAGAATCCGCCTCCGCTTAGCAATGTGCCGCAAGCCCTGGCCGAGATCGTCTTCACCATGCTGCGCAAACGTCCCGAGCACCGCTTCCGCAGTCTCGAACTGATGATTCAGAAGCTGGACAAGCTTGAACTTTAAGCGCTTCCTCTCCAAGCGCGCGACGGCCCAGCACCGGGCCGTGTTTTTTCGGTGTCTGGCCACTCTTTTCGAGAGTGGAGTGCCGCTGCTGCTGAGCACCCAGCTTTTGGCCCGGCAGACCGAGTCAGCGCCCCTGGCCAGCGCCGCTGAGGATCTGTCTCAACAGCTTTCGCGCGGGAACAGCCTTTCCAAAAGCATGGCCCGCCATCCCTGGTGCTTTACGCCCATGCAGATTGCGTTGGTTCGGGTGGGCGAGAACTCGGGACGTTTGGGCGGCGTCTTTTCTCGATTGGCCAGCGAGGAGGAACATCGGTCCGCCTTGATTCAGAAAATGCGGGCCAGCCTGATGCTGCCGATTTTTATCAGCCTTGCCTGCGTGGCATTGATCGCCCTTGTCGCGCCGCTTGTTTTGGGAAGCGTGATCCAACAGATGGGTCTCTCCCAGGATCAGATTCCCTGGCCCACCCGGGTGCTAATTTTTCTGGCCTCCCTGATTCGCAGCCCGTTGTGCTGGGTCGCTCTGGTGGGCGCGGCCTTGGCGGCCACCTTTGGCTTGGCTCGCCTGGAGAAGACGCCCGGCGGTCGGCGCTGGCGAGCCAACGTTTTGGACGCGATTCCGGGGTTGGGACGAGTGCTCCGGCTCTACGCGGTGGCTCAGTTCACGTTGACGCTCGAGACGACTTTGGAGGTCGGCTTTCCGCTGATCAAGAGCCTGGAGATGTCGGCCGCCGCCTCCGCCCACCCGCTCCTGCAAGAGGCCATTCCGGTCACCATGGAAGCCGTCGAAGCGGGGGTGGAATTGGATAAGGCGCTGGCACGCTGCGAGTTTTTCCCGACCTTGCTGGTGCAGGGCGCCAAAGCCGGCATCGAGGCCGGTGGGCTGACCCATATGCTGCGCCATCTGGCCAAGATGTATCAGCAGGATGTCGATTATGCAAGCGAGACTTTAGGCCACGCTCTCGAGCCTCTGGTAATCGCGGTGGTGGGACTGATGGTGGGATTCGCTGTGGTGGCTACGCTGCTGCCAATGACCCGGCTGGTCGAGTCGCTCTAAGCTCACGTTTGGTCTTCAAGCTTCCTTGGAAGCTGCTCCAGGCGCTGCTTCAGCTCGGCCAGCAAATCCTGACCGGCGAAGCGGGCGCGGGCGTAGTCCTGCAGCCAGCCGGCATGCGGCTCGGGCAGCCGTTGGGCATATTCGAGCACGGTTTCCTGAGGCTCGCGCGCTAACCGCACCCGGCTTTCGAAACGCCTGAGCAGCTCTCCTAAGGGATCGGTGCTGGGAGCCGGACGAATCCAGCCCAGCAGCGGCCTGCGGAAGTGCCAGGCGAGCCAGCCCAGCACTCCTGCCAATCCGGTCAGCAGAGGCCAGGCGGGCAGACGGGCGCGACGCAGCCAGGCCAACACGGCCGCGCTGGTGCTGCGCACCCAGTCCACCAGTTGGTCGCCGAACTCCAGGTTGTTGCCTTCGGGGTGGGCGGCTTCGGTCTGGGCGGAGGGAGTGGGGTCGTAAGTGACCCACTGGCCTTTCTGATAGACTTCCACCCAGGCGTGGGCGTCGCGCTCGCGGATCAGATAATGGTGGGCCAGGGCATTGTATTCGTTCATCTGAAACCCGACTACGTAGCGCGTGGGGATGCCGCGAAGGCGCAAACTCAGGGCCAGCGTGCTGGCGAAGAGTTCGCAGTGGCCATGCAGTCCGCCTTTCAGGAATCCCTGCACCGGGTCGGTGCCGGCGGGCCTCCGGGCGAAAGGATCATAGGTGCCTTGCTGAAGCACCTGAGTGAGTTGATGGGTTGCGATGGGGTCAGACCAGGCCCGCAAATCGGCCACCAGCTCCTGAGGCACTTCCAGATAAGTCGGGTCGCTGCTGGGAGGACGATGCGGGCTGCGCTCCAGAGCCGTTTCCTGGCCCCAGACTTCGTAGGGCTCAAAGGCGTCGCCGCTAAGCGAGTCGAGCACGTCCAGATTGACCGTGGCGATGCCGCGCAGCTGAAACGTGTCGGTGGCCACCGGCATCGGACCGGAGATGTCCAGCACCGGGGCGACGCTCCAATAACGCAGCGAGGTGGGGCGCGGGCCGGGCAGTTGAATCAGTCCGTCGACCGCCTTAAGCTCCAGTCGATTCTGGCGGGTTACCGTGGGAGTCAGCCAGCGCCCTCCGTGATAGGTGTTGTAAGCCTGGGTGCGTAACAGTGTGGGCGGCCCGGCTACCCGAGCCACCAGGATGCGCGAACGACCACTGCGCAAAGTCCCGTTCAAATCCGAGAAAGCGCCGAAGAGCACGCCGCTGGCCATGGTGCTGTTGAGCAGACTTTGCGAGTACATTTGGGTTAGTGCCCGTCCGATGGTAGGCAACATGGTGCGTGCTGGAAAGGCCAGGCAGAGACTGAGCACGCAGGCCAACAGGATGCCCAGACAGGGGCCGGGCCCTGGGCCGTC
>JALHOV010000102.1 GCA_022842865.1 Vulcanimicrobiota bacterium
GCCATTGGTAAGAGGGAGAGCAGTAGGAGGGAGATGGATAGGCAACGCATCCGTCCCCCTTCCCCTCCCCGAACGCTCCCCCTCTCCCCCGAAGGGGCAGCTTATTTACCGCCGGCGGCTTTGTAGGTGGCCCAGGCGCTGGTGAGCGCCTGTTGGCGCCAGTCGAGCCAGTTGAATTCGCCCAGGCCCGCCCAGGCGCCCGGGTTGGCTTTCTTGGCTTCGGCCGAGTAAGCCTTAAAGGTGGGCTCGATAAACTGGAACATGCCTTTGGTGGGAGTGCCTTTTTTGGCGTTGGAGTCCCAGTCGTTGACCGCGTTCGTTTTGAAGCCGGACTCTTTTTCGGCAATCTTGGTCAGCACGTCGGCGTCGGCGCCATAAGCAGCGCCGGCTTCTTTGATGTAGGACTTAATTTCGCCCTGGTCGGTGGTGTCGTTGGCCGGGGCTTTGTCGTTGGCCGCGCTGGTGTTGGTGGCGCCGCCGGAACTGCCGGTCGAGCCACCCCCTCCGCCGACGCTGGAGACTCCGCCCGAGTCCGTGGCCGCGCCGGAAGCCGCGTTGGCTACGCCGCCCAGCTTATTGCCCATCAAGCCGAGCAACAGTTGCATCATCTGCAGCATCACGCCGTTCATCTGCATCGACTGCTGGAGCAGGGCCTGGGTGGGGTCACTGCCCGTAAGGCCGCCCGCTCCGGGAAGGAGGGAACTCAGACCATTCAAGCCACCACCGCCCAGGCGGTTCAGAGAGGCCAGCCCCTGGTTGGGGTCGAGAGCAGGAGCTCCCGAAGAAAATCCTGGGAGGGCCGGGTTCTGGCCCTGGTGGTTCACGCAAGCGCCCTGTGAAATCAGGTCCCTGGGCTTCCGCTCTCGAGCCTTCCGTCGTGCAGGCGGCTTCAAGCCCCCGCTTTTCGATGCTTTTTCGATAAGCATTTAATTAGGTGGAGCCTTATTGTCAGACCACAAATCATCGGCGACCCCCTTGTCCAAAAGCGTCGAATTCTCACGTAGTTCACCTGTTTTTCAAGGGCGCTCCGAGGTATAATAGGTATAGGCTATCGTGCCAACAGAGGCTTACCAAGCGGCTGATCAAGCTGCGCCTGGTCAAAGGACTCTCCCAACATGAGGTGGCCAAATTGGCGGGTTTCTGCCAGCCTTATTTGGCCCAAGTGGAACGCGGCGTGCGACCAATTTCAGTGAGGGCGCTGCAATTGTTGGAGACGGTCTATGGGAAGAAAGTGTCCGGTTCTTTGCGCAAGGGAGTGGGGCGTCGCGGAAGTCCACGGCTGACTGCGGCCACCCGTCAGGCTCTGAAAGAAATGGCCGTGGCCATACGGTCCTTTTGGAAAGACGCCGAGACCCAGAAGCCGCGCCATCCTCAGGCCCACCAGGTCAGACGGAGTTCGGACCCGCTCTGGCCGATGGCCTTGCATTTGAGTCTGGAAGCGCGCCAGGAGGTCGAATTGCTGGAGAAGTTGCGCGCCGAAGACGAGCAGTTCTGGCGCCAGTTTAATTCTCTTCGTTTTGATTCTTGGAGTGAGAAACGACTGCTGGTAAGGGTCGGATTGTTGGGCGGACAAATGCTGGGAGTGCGCCTCGACCGGTTGGGTTGCTCTTTGCGCGTGGTCGACGGGTTGACTGGAAAAAAGCCAGGACTGCACCGTGGCTTTGTCCTGAAAGGCAAAGAAGGCTCGGTCGTTTGGTGTCCGCAGGTGGCCGTCAAAGTCCACTTCGGAATTGTCTGCGTGGACAACCTGCTGATCGTGAGCGCGGGCGGCCGCCAAGTGACGGTCGCTGTCGAGGTCCAGGGCGCTCCATACCACCTGAACGCGCAGCGAGAACTCCGGAGAGTTCGCGCTCTGGGAATTCCCGTCTTGCCCATCGACGCCGGCGAAATAGGCTCTCCCGGCCTGATCAAGAGAATCCTTCTGTGGGCCCACCACCAACTCCCCGCCGCCTGAAGACCGGGTTGTGGATAGGGTAAAGGCGTTCTCCTCACCCGCTATGAGTAAGTCGAATCTCCTCAGGCTCACGGCCTTTGCTTGTCCGGATGTGACCGACGGAGATGAGAAGGGGCGGCCGTGCTGGCGCATGAAGTTTTGGAGCAATGTCTACGGAAAGCACTTCCCATAAGTTGCACTCTGATCTGGGGTTGATTCTGACAATCGTCCTGGTTACTGTGGCTGTTACAGCCGTTGGCATCCTCGCCTTTGTGCTATGGGGAGGCGACCCCCCGACATTACATCCTCCAAATGGCAGGAGTGGCACCCCTCAAGTTCGGGGGACAGAGCACCTCAGGGAAGCGGAGGAAGCTTTTAGAAACACCAGGGTTGAATATCGGACTCCAGTCACTAATTCCACCTCGAAATGATTGTCGCCGGGGCCGAGTTTGGCACTCAACACCGCGGAACTTGGTTTGACGTAAGAGTGCCAACCCTCAGCTGCTGGAAGCTTGAAGGCAGATGCTGTCCCTGCTCTGTAAAAGTGAGGCGGACGCGATGCACAGCTCTCTCCGCCTCTCCTTTTCGCGGAAAAGCCTTCGCCAACAAGCGCCCTGTGAAGGGTCAGTCCTTCCAGATGGGCAGGGGCTGGTATTCGGGCGGGCCTTCGCGGCGGGGGACCAGGCGGGCGGGGCCGAACCCGTCGGCACCGACCAGTTGGCCTGATTCGGCCACAGCGCGGGCTTCCCGGTTGAGATCAGCCCGGTCGTCGGCGCTCAGAGGAGTGACCGTCTCGGAAACCAGCTTGCCCTGCGCGTCGAAAACCAGGGTCAGTCCGGCCTCGGCTTGCATGAAGGCGGGCCCGCGCGAACCCAGGTCCAGTTCGACTCGCTCGGGGGCGCGAAAAGTGTAGACGCGGCGGCCGTCGGCCCCGGCCAGTGCCTGGTCGGCCTGCCAGTCTCGGTCGTCCAGGCCCAGGCGGCCCAGTATATCCACCGCCCCAGCGCGCGTCTGAGGGAACTGCTCCAGCTCGAAAGCGCGGACCGGCTTGTGCAGGTCGTCGATCTGCTGCTGGGTGAGCAGGTTGCGGTCGAGCATCACGGCCGCCAGACTGTCGAAGTATTTGCCGCCCTCCAACTGGTTGGCTTCGCGCAACATCGCGCTGGCCGCGTGGCGGAACTTGAGATTGGCGGCAGGAATGTGGTCCAGCGACTTGCCCCAGATGCTGCCCAGCACGTCGCGGGCCTGGCGCAACGCATCCAACTGCGACGGGGCGTCGCCAGCGCACTGGTTATAAAGCGAGCCGAGCATAGAATAAAACGACCCCGACCAGATGCGTGAGAACGAGTGCGGCTCGCTGGTGAGGACTTCCTCGGGCTGGGAAGGCGGATAGCTGTCGGACGGCAGCGTCTTCGGGTCCGCATATTTGAACTCGTTGAGGGCAGTCCGGTAGTAGGGGTTGTTGTCGTTCTTGGGATTGTCGTCTTCTTTGTTAAAGGCGGTGCCGAATTCTTCGGCCAGACGCGTGACCAGGCTAGGTTTGGAGAAATCCCCGCCGTTGTCCACCAGAATCTGCTGCAGATTGGTATCATACTGCAGGGCGTGGAGAATGGCCGAGCTGTCGCCGAAACCCTCGTGGAAAGCCTTGCTTTCGGTGCCGCTGAGTAACCCCGGGCGCAGTCCATCCAGAAGGGCGTGCCCGATCTCGTGGGAGCCCACGTCAAAGGATTGGGAAGTCTTGACGGTTTTGCCCAACGACGGAGAATCCCATTGGAAGAAATTGATGGACTGATCCCACCTCGAGTAGTAGGCGGTCTTGCCTTCGCCTGCGTGGGGATTCACCTCCAGCGGTCCTTTGAACGACCAGGGCACGGTGTGTCCCATGTAGTGCTCATAGGTTGCCAGGGTGCCGGCCACGATGCCGTGGGTATTCACCTGGTCGAATTGGGGAGAGCCGATTTCCAAGAGGTAGTTGCCGTTAGCGTCGGCCTGGGCGACCGCCACCGAGTCCTTGGTGTGCAAGCGGGGTCCGCTCAGCTGGCTGCCGAATTGGACCCTGTCGAGCTGCACCAACTCCGCTTTCGAGATCAGCGGATCCTGGGGGAGGATGTTGAGTGAGACCAGGTCTTTAACGGTGGGGGACTTGGAAATAACCATGCATTCACACTAGTTCAGTTGCGGACTCGGCGCTTGAACAGCGAGTTACAAGTTTCCCGCAGGGGAGGGTTGCGCCGCTCGGGAAGGCCTGGCCATGAAGATTCTGATCGTGGACGACGCGCCTGACATTCGCGAAATACTCGAGATTGTGCTCGCCCAGGACGGATGGGAAGTTAGCTCTTCGGATTCCGTCGCCCAGGCCAACGCCGAGCTCGCCAAAAGCACCCCGGCCATCATTTTACTCGACTATCAGCTCCCGGACGGGGATGGCGTCAGCGCCGCCCGGGAATGGAAGTCCCGGCCCGAATTGGCGGCGGTTCCCATCGTTCTTTACACCGGCTCGGAAGGCCACCAGGGGGACGCCAGTCTGGCCGGGGTCATCGTCAAGACCATTGATCCTTTCGAGCTTTCAGGACGACTGAAAGCCTTCCAATAGATCCGTTTTGTAACTTCAGGGCAACCTTCTGGCTGGAGCGGGGGGCTACTCTGAATGAACGATGATCAACAGAGTGCAAAGTTCCCCTCTTCCGCCAACCAAACGGCTGGAGTATCCCCAGGCTGACGTTCCCGAGGCTCGCCACGAACGTCCCGTGGTCATCGTTCACGGAACTATTGTCGATAAGCAATCCATCGAGGCCTATCGCGATTACGCCATCGAGAAAGGCCATCCGGTCGACTGGCAAAATTATCAGGGAATCACCGACGGAGCCCTTCTCCAGGAATCCGCCCAACAGGTTTCCCACAACATCAACCAGGCTCGCCAGGAACTGGCCCGCACCCATCTAGCCGAGTTGCAGGGGGCGGACCCGGGACAGTTGGCGAAATTCTTCCATACCGACGACTCGGCACGCGGCCGCAAGGTCAAAGAGAATCTGGAGTGGCTGGTCAAAAGGGCGGCCACCGAAGTCACCTCGCCCAACGTGGACACCCTCAGCTCGCGCTTGAAAAAACTCGAGGACCAGTTGGCAGCCCGTCTGGGAGGCGAGGAATGGACGGCCAAGGCGGCCGCTCATGTGGTCGACTGTCTGGCCCCGAAAGCCACCGTAGTCGGGCATAGCGCCGGCGGCTATGTCGCCTACGCCCTGGCCCTCAACCCCGAGGATGGCCAGAAATCCAAGTTTCCCAAGTTCGACGGCGGCCTCGGCGTCGGCCAGGTGGTGGTGCTTTCCTCGCCCATCGGTAAAGGCATGAACTTCCCCGCCCCCCCCGGGCTGGCCGAACTGCCCTTCTATCAGATGGTGGAAGAGCCGCTTCTGCAGAAGCTGGAAGCTTCGCCGCTGATGAAGCTGGCCGAACTTAACCCGTTTTTCAAAATGGGGTATGCCCTGAGCAAGACCGCCACCAAGACCGCCTGGGCGATGGCCACCCAAATGAACACCGGCTTGCTGAGCCCGGTGATTTTCGCCCAGAAGCCAGGCTATGAGCAAGTGACCGGCTTTTCGTCCTTCTTCAAGGAATGCCTCAAAGACAAATCGGTCCCCGAGGGCGTCACGGTTGTCTCGGTTACTTCCAAGGACGACCGCATGTCACTGCCCGATCACTCGCGCATCGACGATACTCTGCCCAATGCCCATAACTTCGACGTGGACCAGCGCATCAGTCAGGCTGAACTGGCCAAAGAGCGGCCCACCTGGGGACATGTGCAGATGAGCATGAAACCGGAAATGTTCGAGCAACAGTTTAACCAGACGCTGATCGACAATCCGGCTGAGGCCATCCGTTTCCTGGATCCCAGCAACGATGACGGTGCTCGTTACGATGTCCTGCAGACTCTGCAAAAACAGGGTGCCGATTGGTTGGCCGAGCAACCCGAGCTCAAGCAAGCAGTGGCCCGGGTGGCGGCCGAAAACCAGCCCTTCCACGACAGCCCTTCCGCTCTGGCTCAGTCTCTTTTGCGCCCGTAGCCTCTCAAAACTTCCGTCACCTTTTCCTGGCGCGTGGCTCCCGGGGCGGCTCCTTCGCCGTGAATGTAGTCGTAAATCTGGGCCAGTTCTCCGTCGTCCAGCCAGATGCCGTGTCCGGTAGCACAGGCATCTACCGCCACTCCGCTATCGGTGCTGTAAATGTAGCGGCGCATCGGCTGGCGGCAAACGGGACAGGGCGCTACCGGCGTGAGGTCGATGTTGGGATGGTCTGCGAAGAGAGTTTCGCAGGCGGCTGAGTCGCGCAGTTGCTCTTCGCTCATTCCCATTACGTGGTCCAGTTTGCGCAGCATTACGCCCTCGCAGTTTGGGCACATGAGCACCCGTTCTCCCTCCACTTCGATGAGAGTGAGCGGAATATTGCAGCGCGGGCACGGATTCATAGATGCCATCTTGTTCAAGAGTACTCGGGTACGCCCTTTTGTAGTACCCGGAGTGTGACAGGACCGAGCCACGGAAACGGGGAACCCCGGCCCCATGCGGTCATACATTGCTCAGGGATTGATCCTAACGTGCCTGGCGGCGCCGGTGCTGGCGCAGGATACTACTTCGGGGGCGCAAGCTCCCTCGACCATCAACCAGGTGCAGCTGGATTCCCAGCGGGCCCAGTTGCTGCGCTACGGCACCCGGCTTAGCGAAGCCGCCCTGAAATATCAACTTTTTGACAAGTTGACCGCCCTGGCTACGCCCGACCAGTTGGATACCATCAAAAAACTTCGGATTTCTCCCTCCCAGGCGATGCAGTTGGTCAAGGCCGTCCAGGAGAGTATGCCCCAAGGCCCCCTCAACAAGGACGCGATGACCGCGCTACGGCGCAACCTTACGCCGAAGGCTGAACAGATCTTGGGGGCCGACCAGTTCGACCTGTTCATCGGACTGGTGCCTTCGCCCCAGCAGACCGAACAGGCGAAGGCCATTCTCAAGTCAGTGGCGGCCACTCCCGAAGGCATCGCTGCTCTACAGGCCTCCAATGACCTGGCCAAGACTTTGAGCGACGATCAGCGCCGCTTTCTCGGACCCTTTCTGGATTTAATGAAGGAGCCCGGGACACCAGCCAAGGCTCCCCCTCCTCCCAAGAAACCCCTGAAAGCGCCTCCCGGAAGCCGCATGCTGGTCTTTCTCAAGAAAACCAGCCTGGGGGATAGCTACGCGGAAGTCTATCCCGAGAGCAATTATTCCGAGTTTTTGGCTCATCGCTATCGCCTGGACGGGGCCGACCCTGCGGTTGTCTCCAACCTTTCCAACGCCGAAGGCCTGCCGGTCAGAGTGTTGGGCACGGTGAAGGACGACCTGCTCAGCCTCTCCCGAAACAACCTGTCTGGGCCCCCCTCGCTGCTGGCGGTTTCCGGCAATGTCACCGCCTGGCGCGGCAAAATGCCGGCCAGGGTGGCTGCCGCCAGTCCTCCCACGGTCACGCTGAACCTGGGACGAGGGCAGGCCGTCAACGCCACCCTGGATCTTCAGACCGACGCGGAGCGCCAGGGCTTTGCGCAGCATTCCAACGGCTCCGATTTCCTGCTGACGGGCACGGCGCTGACCGGTGCCGACGGCAAAGTGACGCTCTGTGACCTGGAGTTTGGCGAATGGCGCCCGTCTAGCTCCCAGGTGGCCGCCAGCGCCATTCTGCAGGGCTCGGAAGACTTTCTGGAGCACGCCGCCAACTCGTTTCTTAACGGCCACCCCGACATGTTCAGCGGCGGGGACGGCAAAGTACGTTTTTTCGTCAGTGATATCGGGACAACTTTGATCGGCTGCCAGCCGGGGCAGATCAAACTTTACGGCCGTCTGGCCGCCACCCACACCGGCCTGGATGTGCTGGGAGCGAACGCCGAGGTGGTGTGCGCCGCTTCCATGGTCAAAGGCCGCCTGCAGCTCACCCCGGTGCCGGGCAGTCTGCAGGTGCGCGTAGACTACCCGCTCTACGGCGCCATGCCGGTCAGTTGGACCAGGAATTTGGAGACCATCGCCGGCACCCAGTATAGCGGTGGCGTGTCCTTGCCGGTCACCGATGCCTTCAGCAAGCAGATTATTCAGAGTGGAGTGGTGGCCCAATCCCAACTCGATGCGCTTCAGCTGGCCACCCAGCCGACCGGCGACCGACGCACCGGTCTGGTCAGTCTGGCCGTGCCCGCTGCGGCCGGATCAGCCGCCCCTTCGGTGGACATTTTGAAGAACCGTGTGGCCGCTCCCGGTGAGTTTACGCTGGCGGTGTCGGAAGATACCATCAACACGACCCTCAAGCAAAAGATCCCGCCCATGTTGCCCATCAAGCGGCCGATTCCTGATCAGTATCAAAAGCAAGGGGGCGTCTCCCTGACCGAAGTGGAGATCCCCGAGCTCGACCTGGCTTTCAGTAAAGGTCAGTTTGTGATCAATACCTGCGTCGTCAACGTCCACTGGAGCCTTGGCCCGTTTTCTGGTGTGGAGCCGGGAGCCCGCTTCAAGGGCACTGCATCGGTTTCGGGCACCGGCAATCCGGCCAAGGTCGGATTGAACCTGCACATTGACCAACTGGAGTTTCTCTCCACCCGCATCACCGGCATGCCGCCCAATGAACAGCAAGACCTGAAGAACAAGCTGATCAAGGCCATGCAAGAATACACCCTGGAATTACCCTCGCCGCCCGACATCATGGTTCAGATGCTCAGCCCTCAGACTCGTCTGGTGCTGACCGGAGCCAGCGGCACCCCGGACCCATCCGAACTGCTGATTCACGGCAGACTCGACCCCTAGGAGGAACCGATGATTAAACGAACTTTGCTGTTTATTGCCATGCTCACCTGCATGGTGGTGGCCGCCCCCGAGCGCAATGACATGCCCAACCCCGAGCTCATTCCCGAAGCGGACTGCTACTCGATCGCGGTCGTCCAATTGCGCGAGAATGACGAACCTATCAAGGCCTTGTTGGAAGCTGCCCTCAAAAGCATCAGCTCCGGCGAGACCAAGCTGCCTGACTCGATGGCCGACGTTTCCGCTTACTTGAGCGGCAACAACCGCGCCGACATGCTGTTTGCCGGCCTGCCTTTCCAGACGGTGCGCTGCGATCGGATGGTCAACGGCCAGACGCAGGGCACCACAGCCGTCACCCTGGCCGGGTGGAAAGGCTTGCAGGTCAACGTGCGTAACAGCCTCTCGGCCGGACCTGGCGGTAAGGCTTACCCCACCACCCGCTACCGGGTGACCGATTTGGTGCAACGCGACGTCAACGTGATGTGTCAGGTGAACGGCACCTTCTTGTTTACGCCCGACGCCGATACGGCCAAGAAAGTGGTCGACCGCCTGGCTCCCAAGGACAAGCCCGTAGGCCCGGCCGCCGGACCCACTTTGACGGCTTTCAAGGCACTGCCCAAAACCAGCGACGCCTATGGTGTGGTCATCAACCAGAAAGGCGCCTTCTCGCAGCTTCTCAAGTCTCTGAACAACGACCAGATCCAGAAGATCCGCGACAAAGTGGGCAATGATCGCCTGGAGAAGGCCGTCGCCAACACCAAGAGCGCCACCTGGAGCATCGACATCACCAGCGCCGATCGCGCCGACCTGCAGGCCGTGCTGGTCTGCGACCCCAAGGACGTGGCCGACATCGCCGCCCTTTTTGAGGAAGGCAAAACCAGCCTGGACGCCACCAAAGTCAGCGACGTGGTCATCACCCCCGCTCAGGGCAGCGTGACCGTGAAAGGCGCCATCATCAACCTCAAGCAGCTGATGCTGGACGGAATGGTCAAAGGCAAAGTCTAAGAAGCGATTCAGCCCTTGAAAAGCCCGCCGGGTCTCTCGGCGGGCTTTTTGCTTCTAGATGCCGCCCATGTCCTGAAAGGAGGCCCAGCGCCAGACGACTTTGGTGGGATCTTCTTCGGGCACGCGTTGCAGTTCCGCCTTCAGCACCCTCTGGGCGATGGGTCGTTCTTTGGGGCCCACCGTGCCGGTCGAGGTGATACGAATCAATCGATAAGGCGGGCTTTCATAGTCGCGGTCGAGCAAGACCTCGTAACTGCCCACCGAAACTCCGCCCACGCTGACGTCTTCGGCGAAGTTAAAGAGCGGCTGGTCGTCGCCGGGGTTGGGGGGAAAGCCGGGGTCGACTTCCAGCTTGAAGCGAATGTCTTCCAGCCCGGCCTGGGCCAGCTGAAAAGCCTGGGCGGCTTCCTGAGCCCGGTTCAGACCCCGGTAACGAGCCGCCTGGGCGCTCATCAATCCCATTCCCAGCACCAACAGGAAAATCAAAATCAGCAGCGAGACCATCAGCAGAAAACCGCGGCGCTTTAACGTAAGACGGGGCATATCACAGTTCCGCAGGTGGTTTTGACCGTCTCTCGATAACGCACGGAGAGTTCTACGGCATACACTCCCGGCCCGCGGCGGGTGCTCCTGAGGCCGGTGCAGCCATCCGCCAGCTGGCTCGTTTCCGTGTAGACGCCCCCCTGCTGCACGCCGACCTGGCGTAACAATCGCCCCTCGGCGTCCACCCGATAAAGAACTTGCAAATAGAATTGGGGCGTGTCCCAGTTGAAGTTGGGTAGGCCGGTCTTGGGGGGCAGGCGCAGGGGATTGCCCACGTCCGCTTTCACAAAGGCGATTTGCTGGGTCGGCGTGGCGGCCGGCTCGGTGACAGCAGTGGCCTCGCGGAACTCACAAAGCAGGCGGTCCATGGCCACCGTGGAGGCCTGGGCTGCTTCGTCGCGTTGGTTGGTTTCGCGGAAGATCCGCAAGCCCGAAGTGAGCAGGGTCATCACGGCGCCGAAAACCATACCGACCAGCAACAAGGTGACCAGGCTTTCGATCAGTGTAAAGGCTCGTCTTTTCAAGGCACCAGGACGATCCGCGGTGAGCTGGCGCGATAGACGCGACCTCGATAAGTGGCACTGGCTTCGAGCTGGGCTTCCAGGTCGTCCGCATAGACCACCAGACCGTTGAGGACCACCCGGTGAGTGAATTCAATTCGGTTGGTTCCACGGATATATCGCATGGTTCCAGCTCCCGGTCCAAGCGAAGCCCAGCGGATCCGACAGGGAAGGTTGACATTCGTTCCTGACACGGCAGCCACCAGCTGAGCTTCGTAGGTGACCGATTCTTCGTGATGGATCACGGGCGAGCCGGAGGGCGTGGTTCCCGCCGGCGACACCACCAGCGTATAGGTGGCCGCAGGGCTGGCGGGGACCGGATCCAGGGGAGAGGTCCCGGCCGGTGAAGGCGGCGCGGCCAGCATCCAGTAGGCCATCAACGCCAACCAGGGCCTGGGCGCAGGCGCCTCCGAGAGCGAGCCGGTGGGGACGCAAATAAAGGTCGTCAGGCGCACGCTTTCGCTGCCTCCCCAGCCTACGGTCACGGTGACCTGGGTGCGATAGGCGGTCAGATCCACCCGGTCCGGTGCCAGCGGATTCACCAGTTCAAATCGTGTGCATGGATTGTAGAAAGGTGGCCGAGAGAATTCGGTGCTGATTTCATAGCTGGGATCATAGGAGTCCTGGACCGGGCTGGCCGTCCACGGTCCCCAATCGGTCATGGGCAGGGTGCCGCCGGGTAAGTGGTGAGCCCGGCTCCAGGCGCGAATGTCCTCCAGGCGTCGGTTGGCGATGGCCACTGCCTGCTGCCTTACCGTGATGCGCGTGGAGTAACGCATGGCTCGGTGAAAGAGTTGGGCTACGATGGAGAAGCCGGCCACCAATAGAAAGATGGCCACCACCGCTTCGGCCAGGGTCAGCCCTTTTCGCTTCACGGGCGAATCGGGGTAAAGTTCGGGTTAAAGGCGTTCACGTCGCTCTCGGCCGGACCGGCCAGGATGGTGCGAGTGGCGTCCGCGGCGGCAAAAGGAGGGGTCAGACTCACGATGCGCCCGAAGACGCTGGGGGCCGGCTGATTCTCCTGAACCAGCAGCTTCAAAGTCTCACCTTCCATGTAAGGACACGGCTTGGTATCGCCGTCGGGACTGGGATTGACGGCGATGCCCTGCGTATTGGGGGCGCCGTAGCGCAGAAAGCCAGTGGTCAGGGTGGCTGTGTTCAGCGTGTAGAACAGATAATCTTCGCGCACGCCGGCTGCGTTGACTTTGGTGAAGCTGTACGGAGCCATGGCGCGAACGGTGGGGACGGGATCGGGAAGGTTGGCGTAGCTCACGGGACGGCCTTGACTGTCCAGGTCGACTTTGACCGCTTTGATATGCGTGACCAGGTCGCTGCTGGTGAACGGGTCATCGAAGCTGGTGTAGTAGAGAACGTTCCTGGTGGCTACATTGTCCACGCGCATGTCCCAGCTGAGCCGATCGTTGATCATCAGCCGTTGGCGAATGGGGTTGCTTCCCGTCTCCAGGTAATTGCCCCCATTGGGTCCGAGGTTGGCAACCTGGATGGTGGCGCGTCGGCTGGGGTCAGGATCGGCGTTGGTGACCATCAGGCAGATGTTGGGACCCTGGGCCTGCTTGTAGGCCACCAGGTTACCGAAGGGAGACAAGGAGGCGCATTCGGTCGCCTGCGCCGGGTTTTCGGACACTCGGTAAATGCTGGAGCCGTCGCGGTTGGCCACGTAGATCATCCAGCCGATGCCCAGGGGTCCCGGGTCGGGGTTGTCGCGGGGCGATCCGACCACAATGCGCGAGCCCTCGGCGGAGGCTCCCAGCACCGCTTCCCCTTTGTTGGGCGGATTGGCCGCCGAGTTGGGCGGAAAGAACAGCCCGCGCCGGCCGCTGCCGTCCAGGTTCATGCGGGCCGCATAGGAAATGGGGAGCCAGGTGAATCCCGCTCCGAAGTAGACCTCGCCGGGGGGGCAGACGATAACTTTTCTTTCGATAGCGGCCGTCAGGTCGGTGCCAGAGGAGTCTTGCACCACCAGGCTGAGGTTAAATTTGTCACCGCCTTGGGCGTCGGCCGGCGGGCGCCACTCCCAGGTCGAGATCCAGCGGGCCGTTTTGGGGTCCCAGTCCATGGCCACGCCGCGGCCGCTGGCAACGGGTATCGAGTAATCGCTGATGCCGACGCCGACGTTGCCGCTCTCAGGGGTCACCTTCCAGTTGCAGTAAAGGCGCTCACCGCTTTGGGCGGTGTCGCCTACATTGGCCTCAAGGGTGACATAGCCGTCCGGGCTGACGCTGACATCGGTGCCGGCGGCCGGGTTGGGGCCCAGAGAACTGATTTTGACCGTGGGGGTATCCGGCACGGGCTGAATGTGGGAATCCAGACGGGGCACCGCCGACTTGAGCGGGCCCATCCCGGCCGCGGACAGGATCTGGATTCCGCCGCTGCTGGCCAGCACGCCGGGGGAAAGGCTGATTCCGCCCCCGGCATCCACCGAAATGGTGCAGGTGGCGCCCAGTGTGGTGGGCTGAAAGTAGGCAGGCTGAGCACTCATTCGGGTGTTGCCGGGAGGGGGAGCTCCGGTGTAATGGGCGACTCCGTTGCTGACCAGGATGTGGTAAGCATGGTCGAAGCTGGGCAGGTCGTTGGTGTGAACGCGCCCGTCGGGTGTGAAAACGAAGCAGTAGTCGCGATGAGCCGCTGGGGGCAGCCAGTTGTCTAACTGCCAGCTTCCCCACTTGTCGCCCAGAATGCTGGGGTTGGCCTGATTGATTCCGGCCGGGTTGCGTAGCTGGCCTGCATCCACCGGCCAGCTGCCCTGAAAAATGGCCAGACCGGGAAAGTCCCCCTGCATTTGACGGACGCGCGTAATCTTCGGGTTTACCCAGCCTTCCAATTGATAAAAACTGCACGAGACCGGCTGAGCGGCACCACCCGTGTCTGTGCCCGGGAAGACGACGCCTACCGGAGTTTGCGAGGAAATGGCCAGGGCCCGGGCCTGGCGAAGTTCTTCCACCAGGGTTTGGCCGAGCGTCTCGCAATTGGCCTGGCGTTTGCCGCCTTTGGTGTTGACCAGCAACAAACCGATGGTAACAGCCGTAAGGGACGCAACCATGATCATTTCCATCAAGGTGAAGCCTGGACGCCTCTTTTGCATTCTGTGTAGTTCTGGACGCGGATCAAATCGCCTTTGGTCAGTTTTACGGACGGGAACTTTTCCACTTGAAAGGCGTTCAACAAATTATTGCTACAAGGAGGAAAGCCCAAATGATGAGCCCACAACGAGTCCAACAAATGCAGTTGAGCCGCTACGACCACGCATGGCGTCAGCCCAAGCCCTACATGCCGGCCGCCCCGGTGCAACCGCGTCCGTCCCGGTCGCTCAAGGACCGTCTGCAACGCTGGTTCTGGCGGGCCCTTTACCGCCGCCTGTAAGGTCTCAGTTGATCGCGCAGTTCCTCGATGACTCCTGCATCCTCGATGGTGGGCGGGATGGGGAATTCGACTCCATCCGCCAGTTTGCGCAGAGCGGCCCGAAGGATCTTGCCGGAGCGAGTCTTGGGAAGGCGCTGCACCACCAGCACCTGCTTCAGGCAGGCGATGGCCCCGACCTCGTCGCGCACGCGCTGAACCAGCTCTTGATGAAGTTGCGGGGTGTCCTGCTGGCCGGTTTTGAGCACCACCATACCCATCGGTAGTTGTCCCTTGAAGTCATCCTGAATGGCGAAAACGGCGCATTCGGCCACAGCCGGATGGCCGGCCAGCGCTTCTTCCAGGCTGCCCGTCGAGAGGTTGTGGCCGGCCACGATGATCACGTCGTCGAGGCGTCCCATGATGAAGAGATGCCCGTCCTCGGCCAGGTAGCCGCCGTCGCCGGTGTTGTAATAGCCGGGAAATTGGCTCAGGTAGACCTGATGGTATTTTTCGTCTTGATTCCAGAGGGTGGGGGAGTTTCCAGGGGGGAGCGGGAGTTTTAGCACCACCGCCCCTTCACGGCCGGCCGGCAGCCTTTGGCCCTGCTCGTCCAGGATTTCCACTCGATAGCCAGGGACGGTCTTCCCCGGGGAACCCGGCTGTTTTGGTTCTTCCCCGAGGCCCAGGCAGGTGGAGGCGACCGGCCAGCCGGTTTCTGTCTGCCACCAGTGGTCGACCACCGGCTTTTGCAGCAGCTGACGGGCCCAATGGTAGGTGTCCGGATCGAGCCGTTCCCCGGCCAGGAAAAGAGCCCGGAAGTGACTGAGGTCACGGGGGTTCAGGAAAGTTCCCTCGGGATCTTCGCGCTTGATGGCGCGGAAGGCCGTGGGCGCAGTAAACAGACTGACCACGCGGTGCTCCTCGATCACCCGCCAAAACTCACCCGCATCGGGCGTGCCCACCGGTTTTCCCTCGAACAGGACGGTGGTGCAGCCGTGCAGCAGCGGCCCGTAGACGATGTAGGAATGACCCACCGCCCAGCCCATGTCTGAGGCCGCCCAGAAAACTTCGCCGGGGCGGATGTTGTAGATGTGCTGCATGGACCATTTCAGGGCCACCGAGTGGCCGCCGTGATCGCGCACGATGCCTTTGGGAATGCCGGTTGTGCCGGAGGTGTAGAGAATGTAGAGCGGATCGGTGGCCAGGGTTGGCACGCAGGCCACCGGCTGGCCTTCGCTCCAGCGGTGCTGACCGGCTCGAAAGTCCCAGGAGCACTGAGGACGCTCCAACACCATGATGGGGATGTCTGCCTGATGCAGCAGCGCTCGTTCCAGCAACGGCTGATACTCCACCGTGCCTTTCGGTTCCAGGCCGCAGGAGGCGGTCAGAATCAGCTTGGGCTGGGCATCCTGGATGCGAGCGGCCAGTTCTTGAGAGGCAAATCCACCAAAGACCACCGAGTGAATCGCTCCCAGGCGGGCGCAGGCCAGCATGGCCATCAGCGTTTCCGGCACCATCGGCATGTAGATAAGCACCCGGTCGCCCTTGCCAACGCCCAGTTCGCGGAGCTTGCCGGCCAGGCCAGCCACTTTGATAAGCAATTCCGCGTAGCTGAATTTTTGCAGCTTCTGGTCGAGCGGACTGTCGTAAATCAGTGCTGTCTGCTCGGCGCGGCCGTTTTCCACATGGCGGTCCAGAGCGTTGTAGCACGTGTTGATGTGGCCGCCAAGGAACCAGCGGTCGCCCTGGTGAGCGGTGTGAAAGGGAGCGTCCCAGTGCAGCTCGGCGGCCGCCTCGACCCAGAAAGACTCGGGGTCTTGCTGCCAGCGCCGGTAGGTCTGTTGATACAGGCTCACGGACGGACCATGCTCAGGGAAAACAGCAACGGAATCTTGTCCTCCAGACCCTGAATACGATAAAGCCCGTCCTGGCCGCGCACGCTCTTGGAAAAACAGGCGTAGGGGCACCCCGTGTATTCTTTGAACGACTCGAGTCTTAAGCCCGCCTGCAATAAGCTTTCGATGACCTCCGCCAAACCGTGATTCCAACCATAGTCGCGATAGCGAATGGGCGCCTCCCGGTTGGTATAGGTGCCCGAATTCTCGGTCACAATCGTGCCCGAGTTTTGATAGGCGTAGGCGATTTTTTCAAACTCATCGTCGAACATCCACACGATGGGGTGAAATTCCACCAGCACGAAGCGCCCTTTTCGTTTCAGAAAGTGATGGACGATGCGAGCCCAGGCGGCCAGGTCGGGAAGCCAGCCCAGGCACCCGTAGCTGCTGAAGACGCGATCGAATTTGCCCCTGAGCAACTCGGGCAGGTCGTAGACATTGGCGCGCAGGAACCTGGCCTTGAGTCCGGTCTGCCGGGCCAGACACCGGGCCTCTTTGATGGCTGCGTCCGAGAGATCGCAACCGGTCACCCGGGCGCCGAGTCGGGCCCAGGAGAGCGTGTCCTGGCCAAAGTGACACTGCAGATGAAGCAGCTTCAATCCGTCCACCGCTCCCATCTCTTGGAGTTCGATCGGATTCAGGCTGGATTTTCCCGCCTGCCATCCTTCGACGTCATAGAACTCGGACTGGCGGTGAACGGGGGTGCGCAGATTCCAGCCCTGTCGATTGGCCTCAATTTCTTGCTGATAGTTGGACATTACAGAATGTCGTCGGCGGCTTTTTGGCCGCTGAGAAAGGCGCCCGCCACGGTGGTGGCCCATTCTTCCTGGCAGGCCTCGCCGGCGAAGAAGAGGCGGCCGTCCACGGGCCGGGCCAGTTCGGCGCGGGCCGACTGGTGGCCGGGTTGGGCGGCCGAGTAGGAACCGCCGCTCAGGGGATCGCTCTCCCAGTGGGTTACTGAGCCAGCCCTGGGATTCAGGTTGGCTCCGTAGACCGAACGCAATTCGCTGAGAACCCTCTGCTGGGCCGCCTCAGGTCCGAGTTTTTCCCACTCCTGAGCGGTCCGGCCACCCACCAGGGTCACGCTCATGTCAGAACCTTCCGGCCGGACCAGATGAAACATGGGCGATCCCTGGACCTGCAGCCCGGTATCCGGGGTTGCGCTCAGTTGGCCGGCCGGAAACTCGAAGGCGATTTTCTTGAGATGGCCCATTTGCAGGGACTGAATGGCTCTGTTCTTCCAGGCGGGCAGGGCCGGCTGGAACTTGACCACATCCTTTTGCAGGACCCCCACCGGCAGGGTGACCACCACGTGCTCGGCTTCCAGTTTCTCCGACCCGGCCGTGACCCAGCAGCCTTTCTGATTCCATTGCACCAGAGAAACCGGAGCATTAAGGCGGATGTCCAGCCCCTCGGCCAGCCGATCCACCACTTGCGCCATGCCGCCCGGGGCGATCAGGTCGGCTTTTTCGTCCACCATGGTGCGGAAGTCTTTGGAAGAGGCCTGGTCAAGTTCCACGCCCAGCGAAAGAGGACCGAGCATGTTGCGCGCCTCATGAGCCCAGGGCCCTTTTACTGGCGGTAGTTGCGAGAGGGGGCGGTCTCCCTTGGATTTGGCCCACAACTCGGCCTGGCGGTGCTGTTGCTCCACAAAGGGCTGGGAATCGTAGTGAATGCGGTCGCGCTGTTGCTCAACGCCTTGCTGGCGAGCCCAGTTGGCCAGAGGATTTTGTTCGGGCTCTTCCTGGTGAAACCAGTGGGCGCCTACGTCGAACGGGCGCGAAAAAGTGGTCTGGTCGGTTTCTACCCGGCCGCCGATCCGATCACGCGCTTCCAGCACGGCCACTTTTTTGCCGTTTTCCTGGAGTTTGCGGGCTGCCGCCAGGCCAGACACCCCGGCGCCAATCACGATCGCGTCATATTTCACGCTCTCCACTATAATTGGCCGGCGAATCTTTGGTGTGAACAGAAGATGTCGCGTGCTCCAAGTGGAAAGAAAGCCTTAGTGGATTATTTGGCCAGTCTGGCGGACAGCTTCGGCGCCGCTCCTGTTCAGGAAGAGACGCCGGCGCAGCAAGGTGCGACGCCGGTGCCGGCTTTTTACATGGCTCTCTACGAGGCCACCGAGGCCGTGGCCCTGGGCGATCTGACGGTGGAGGACTGGATGGCGGTGTGGCATCGGGTGGTGCAGACGCTGGAAGCAGATCGGAAGAGCG
>JALHOV010000103.1 GCA_022842865.1 Vulcanimicrobiota bacterium
AGCAACGACCGGAGTACCGCAGATCAACGACTCCATGGCCGAAACCGGAGTACCGTCGGAACGAGGGGTCATCACCGTAAGCGCCGCCCTCTTGTACAGTTCCCAGACTTGCTCGGGCTCGAGGCGTTTGAGGAACTCGAACTCCACTCCCGGTAATTGATCCATACGCCCGCGAATCTCCCTGACGTAGGCCGGGTCCCCAAGGTCTGAGTCCACAAAAACCATTTTGTAATCACTTTTGATCTCTTTCGGCAACGCCGCGATGATATCCAGCGACAACTCCTGATTGTAAATGGGAGCCATGAGGCGCGGAAAAAAGATAAAGGGCCGTTCCCGCAAAGACTCGAGCAACAAGTCCGGTCGAGGTTGCAGCAGTCGTTCGACATCGACCCCGGTGCGCACGACGGCCACCCGGCCACGATAGCCCAGATCGTTCTGGGCGGCTTCAATTTGAGCTTTGGAAGTGGCGGCCAGTGCCTCAAACCCGGCGAAGGCCCGACGATAAAGCCAGTGCACAAATCGCCCGAATCGATCCCCGCGCTGATTAAACTTGGGTACGGTAACCAAAATATCCGTGCCCCGAGTAGTCAAAATCCAGCTAGCCTTCGGACCGCCCAAAATTCGAGTCAATGACCACAAAGCGTTGGGTTCGGCGAACATGACGTGCACAATATCGGGCTGGAAGTCATTCAAAATCTTCCGAAGTTTGTACCAACCGAGCAGAGTTCGCAGCGGGCGAGCGAGCGAGAAGTCGGGTAATTCTCCCAGGATGGGCAGTCGATAACTACGGTTAAATTCGTCTCTTTGACAACCCGACATTCCTCCGAAGTGCAAGCTACGCAACACCAAGCGACAGTCGTGCCGATGACTGAAATAGGTCATCCACTTAACGTCATGAACGTCTAACGCGTTGGCGAAATAGAGGATTTTCATGTCATTCCTTCTGTAGGTAACCCAACGGGTTGTTGCAAATGCCGAAATGGAAAGCTCAGTCTCCAGGTCGAGATGTTAGACTTTACCAGCTTTGGACTCTCTGTCAATACATTTATACTGGCCCATTAACGGTAATATCGTACTACAGGCCCTCCAGGATTCGCCGACTCCTCGCAGGAAGCTTTCGGCCGTGAAAATCTGCACTCGATGTGTCATGGACACGTCAGACCCCGACATCAAGTTTGACGCTCAAGGCGTTTGCAACCATTGCCTTACTTTCGACAAGGCCATACGGCCTAACTGGTATCCCGGCACGCCACGGGCGGACCAGGAACTGACCGAGCTGGTCGAGCGCATCAAGGCATCGCAAAAAGACCAGGAGTATGACGCGATTATTGGGATCAGTGGCGGCGTGGACAGCTCTTACCTGGCTTACTGGGCCACCCGCGTGGCAGGGCTGAGGCTACTGGCCGTACATGTCGACGCCGGCTGGAATTCCGAATTGGCCGTGCAAAATATAGAAAAGCTGGTTCGCAACCTCAACATCGAGCTCTACACCCACGTAGTTGACTGGGAAGCTATGTGCGATGTCCAGAAGGCTTTTTTTCAGGCCGGGGTAGCCAACCAGGATACCCCCCAGGACCACGCTTTCTTCAGTGTGCTCTACAAATTCGCTGTAGAAAACAAGATTCGTTACGTCATGAACGGCACGAACCTGGCCACCGAGTCGATCCTGGCCAAAGCCTGGGGCCACGATCCGATGGACGCGGATCAGGTGACAGATATCTGTACGAAATACGGAGCCAGGGCATTCCCAAAGTTTCCTCTGGTCTCGTTCTATCGTTACTTCATCGATATACCGTATGTAAAAAAAATCCAGGTCATCCGCCCGCTAAATTATTTGAACTACAGCAAAAACGCAGCCATCGAACTGCTGGAGAAGGAGTTGAGCTGGAAATACTACGGTGGAAAGCATTACGAATCAAGGTTCACCAAGTTCTTTCAGGGTTACTGGTTGCCCACCAAGTTCGGTTACGACAAACGGAAAGCCCACCTCTCCTCCCTGATCGTTGGTGGCGAACTTACCCGCGACGCCGCCCTGGAACAACTAAATCAGCCACCCTTTGATCCGGCCACCGTGGACGCCGATCTGGAGTTTGTCGCCAAGAAGCTGGGAATGACGGCGGACTCTTTCCGCACGCTGATGGCCGAGCCCAACAGGCATTTTACCGACTTCCGAAACAACGCTTTCAAGAAAAAAATCTATTACTATTCAAAAGAGCTGTTTTTCCGGGGCAGTGGCGCGCTACGCCATCCCAAGGATGCCTTAAGGCGAATGTGGGGAGCACTCAGCGTTTACAGCGATCCCCGCTAAAGTTGTTCCAACCAGAGGTGAAGGACCAAAAGGGTCCAGATGCGGTCACTGTGAT
The DNA here is from genome assembly GCA_022842865.1 of Vulcanimicrobiota bacterium. Lineage (GTDB taxonomy): Bacteria > Vulcanimicrobiota > Xenobia > Xenobiales > JADMJV01 > JADMJV01. The sequence continues at coordinate 2,364 of JALHOV010000103.1, forward strand.
TGGCGCGACCCGAAAGATGTTCGGCACAAACCCGCGCCACGTGATTCAGATCAAACAAGCCCACCCGGGCCAAAGGACCTTGACTGTCGCTCAGTTGCCCCACCCGGTCCCGCAAGGGCCCGCGCAGCCATTCCCGCACCGGAATACCGAAGCCACGCTTGGGGCGTAGGCGAATGCGGGGGTCCACTTCTTTTTCCGCCAAGTTTTTGAGCAACCACTTCTGCTCACCTTGGCCGAATCGTAGCTTCGGGTGCAAACGGAAGGCCCACTCGGCCAGCGCTTTGTCCAGAAACGGTGAGCGAACTTCCAGCGAGTTCATCATCGAAGCTCGATCCACTTTCACCAGATAATCATTGAGCAGACGTGTGCGCAGTGAGGTGCGCATCAAGCTGTCGGCACAGTCTTCGCGGGCGTTCTCCTGCCACAGACTGTCCATGACTTCCTCGGCCCGGCCGGCCAACTCGCGCGCTACGCCGGGACTATAGAGCATGCGTCGATCTCGTTGGGAAAAGCCCATGTGCCGATAAAGACGGTCGTGGGGCATCTGTCGCGAGTGCGTCCAAAGTGACCCCAAGTTTTCGCCTTTGCGCCGCAGCAAACGCGCCAACACCTTATCGGCCTGCACAACCCACCAGCGGGCCCAGGGCGGATAGCGCTCCAGAAACAGGTCGGTTCGAAACGCCCTCAGGTATTCCGCATACCCACCGAAAAGCTCGTCGCCCCCATCGCCTGACAGCACCACTTTGACCTGGTCGCGCATGGCTCGACAAATGCAGAAACTGGGCAACAAACTACTGTCGGCGAAGGGTTCGCCTAACTGGCTGACGATATGAGGCAGGTCTTCGGCCAGCTGGGGTGTCGCCATCATCTCCAGATGCTGCGTTTGGTATCGCTGGGCCACGATGCGCGCGTCAGGCAGTTCGTTGTCTTCCCCTGTAATGCCCACCGAGTAGGTGCGCACCGGCCCACTTATGGACTGGCTCAGAAGAGCCACCACCAGGCCGGAGTCGACTCCTCCACTGAGAAAGCAGCCGATCGGGACGTCCGCCAGGCTGCGCTTGGTCACTGCCCGCATCAGCAAGGCGCGCAAGGTATCCTCAGCCTCGGCGGCCGACGGACGGATCCAGTCTTCCCGCGGAATGTCCCAATAGCGATGGATTTCCCCGGCCCCGCTGCGTACATCGAGTCGGAGGTAGGAACCAGGGGGCACCTGCCGGACTTGCTTCCAAATCGTGCGCGGTTGGGGCACGGAAACCTCGGTCAGATAGTAGTCGAGGGCGACTTTATCAAAGGTCAAGCGGTCTTTCTTTTGGCGCTGAATCGGGCGGATGTCGGAAGCGAAGAGAAAGCAGCTCTCATCCTGATAATAGTAAAGAGGCTTCTTGCCAAAATGGTCCCGAACCAAGGTCAAGGTTTGCTCCCGCTGGTCAAGGAGACCTAGAGCAAACATTCCCTCGATCCTTTGCAGCAACCCCGTCAGACCCCACGATTCATAACCTTGTAGCAACACCTCGGTATCGGTGCGTGAGCTGAACTGGCAACCCCGGCTTTCGAGCTCCCGTTTGAGGTCAAGAAAATTGTAAATCTCACCGTTGAAAGTGATCCCAACCTGACCCGAGGGGGTGAACATCGGCTGTCGGCCCGCGTCGGTCAAGTCCACGATGGAAAGGCGGGTATGGCCGAGAGCCACCTGGCCGACCCTCTTGGTCCCGTTCGCATCGGGACCGCGAAAGCGCATGTCCTCGAGAGCGTTGCTTAAGAAGACCTCGAGGTCTTCATTCTGAAAGCTGACCGCACCGGCGATTCCGCACACGGCTGTCAACGTCGCACACGGGAAGTTGGATTGTCAAGTAGGCACAAGATGTCTCGAAGGCTAGATTTGACTCTAACATCAGCGACAGGACTCTTGATCTTCGGCAAAAAGGACTATGATATGTTAACAACTCTGTCCAGACTGTCGACAGTCCTGGGACCAAAGGGGCGTCGGCAATTCGCTGGCCTTCTTTGCCTGGCGACCCTTGCTGGCTTTTTCCAGCTTCTAGGCGTCAGTGCAGTCATGCCTTTCATCGCTCTGGCAGCCAACCCCAGTCTGACGGAAAGCAACCGGACCTTCAGCTCGCTGGCCGAATCTATCAATCTGCATACTCCCCTGAGTAGAGTCATGGCCGTAGGCGCCGTGATGGTAGGCACCGTGTTCCTCAGCAATATGATCAACGCTCTGGCCGTCTATTTTACCCTGAAGTTCGGGGCAAACTGTCGCGTCAACTTTTCCGTGCGACTACTCCGCAACTACAGTCACAAAGACTACTTCTTTTTTATGGAAAACAACACGTCTATCCTCAACCGCAATATTCTCGATCAAACGTACACGCTGGTTACAGATTTCATCACGGCCGGGGCCACGATAGTGGTTAGCCTGGTCTCGGTGCTCGCCATCGTGCTGGCGCTGCTCTTCGCAAACCCGGGCGTAGCCATAGTAACCGGAACCGTCTTTACTGGCGGCTATGTGCTCATCTATGGTTTATGCCAGAAATACCTGAACAGACTTGGGACAGAAGCAGTTCGGGCCGAGGAAGAACGTTACAAAATCTCCAGCGAACTGCTCACCTGCCAGCGGGAAGCGCGCCTGCTCCACTGCCAGGAGACCTTCATCGAACGCTTTCGACAGTCCACGGTGCGCTCCGCTCTTGCCGGCGTCTGGGCGGGGGTGATCGGACAGTTGCCTCGCCAGGTACTGGAAACTCTTGGATTCCTCATGACCGCGGCGCTCATATCTTTCTACTTGTATCAGGGGAAAGCCCTGAACAGCTTTTTGCCCAAGATGAGTCTCTACATCGTCTGTGCCGTACGCCTGCTGCCTCAATTACAACTGCTCTTCGCCGCCGTGACACGCATGCGTTTCTCCAGCGAAACCCTGGAGGTTTTGCACCAGGAACTGGCTTATGAGACCCCACCTCTGCAGGCTGTGGACGCCAGGGAACTGGTCTGGAAGGAACAGATCCAACTGGACAACCTGACCTACCAATATCCCGGCACCGACAAGCGCATTTTGGACGGTCTCTCCCTGACCATTCCCAAGAATCACTCGGTGGGTTTCGTAGGCGCCACCGGCGCCGGCAAAACCACGCTAGTAAATATCCTGTTGGGACTGCTGCCTCCCAGCCAGGGACAGATCGTAGTGGACTCCAAGCCAGTGACGCTCGCCACTCTCAACAACTGGCAAGCAAGTCTGGGCTTCGTACCCCAGGACATCGTGCTGATCGACGACACCGTCACGGCCAACATTGCCTTTGGCGTTCGGCCCAAAGACATTGTCCCGGAACAGGTTCGCAACGCCGCTCGACTGGCCCAGATCGAGACTTTCGTCAATGAGCTACCGGACGGTTTCGAAACCGAGGTGGGAGAGCGGGGCTTGCGTTTGAGCGGTGGCCAGCGACAGCGTCTGGGAATTGCCCGGGCTCTCTACCGCGATCCGTCCATCGTGATCTTTGACGAAGCCACCAGCGCGCTCGATGGCGTCACCGAGAAGGCCGTCATGGACGCGGTGAGCTCTTTGGGCCAGACCAAGACTCTCATCCTCATCGCCCATCGACTCACGACCCTGAAAGAGTGCAATCAGATCTTCGTGTTGGAAAAAGGTCGGGTGGTCGATAGCGGCACCTATCATGAACTCCTGGACCGCAACGAAACCTTCCAGAACTTCGCCAATATCAGGGAATCGGCCACCGCCAACCGCTAATCATGAGCTTGGTCGGTGCTGGCAACCTTGGCCAGTTTCTGCTTATAGGTCAAAAAGCGAGACTCCATCAGCTGGTAAGAAAGCCAGGCGACCACCACGGCGCTGGCGTAAACCACTACGATCACGAGGGCCAGTCGTGCCCAGGCAGGCTGCAAAGGAACCACCAGCGGTCCTAAAAATTGGCCCAACAAGCACAACAAAGGCATATGATAAACATACAGCCCGTAAGAAATTCTTCCCAAAAAGTTAATCGGGCGGTTTTCCAGACGAATCAACGTAGCTGGATTGCTACTCACATTGAGGATAAGAATTCCATAGACAAGAGCATGCAATTCAGAATCCAATAGACTGGTGATCTGCAGCGGCCGATAAAGAATACTGGCTGCCAGAAAACACCAGGCTAAAACCTGGGCCAGACGGGAGTAGATGTATCGCAACCAGGGATGCTGGTGGTAGACCATCCATCCTCCGATGCCACCAATCGCCATGCCATCGATCGAGGTCAGGCGAATCAATCGATAAAATGGGCCGTTTTCACCGAAACGAAGAAGAATTTTCAGGGCCACCACGGCCAGGACGATCATGGCCAGAGTGGGCAGCAAGTGACGGCTCTTCTTCACCAGCCAGGGCCAGACCAGGTAGAACTGCTCCTCCACGCCCACCGACCAGAGGGGCTTGATCGAGCGAATTCCCAGTTCAAAGGCATAAGCGACATTCGGCATGAGAAAAACATAGAGCGCGTAAGCCAGACCCGACTGGTCGGGGGCCGACAGTTGCTCGGTGGACAGATGCCGGAAGAAGAGATAGGCCAGCAGCACAGCCAGGTAGTAGACCGGCCAGATGCGCAGGATGCGCCGTCCGTAAAACTGGGCGACGGCGACGTCGCCGTATTTATCCTTCTCCTTGAGCAACAGGTAGGTGATCAGGAAGCCGCTGAGCACGAAAAACATGGTGACCGCCGCGCCGGCCATGCCGGTCTCCCCGTAACCATAGGGCGGTAGGCCGAAGAGAAAGGCGAATTCGTCAGTGTGCCAAAGAATGACGATGGAGGCTGCCAGAGCACGAATGCCGTTCAGACCGGGAAAATAGGCGGCCTGGGGGCTCATGCTCTTGCGATAGGATGAGGCCGGTCCTGGTAGGCGTGAGCCTCCAGATTCCAATGCTCACCCCGTCGAGCGAAGCCCAGTCTGGCGAAGAGGTCGGCCACCACCTTGTTTTTGGCCGTCGGCAAAAACTCTCCCACCAGCCTTAACTTATTCAACGAGCGCACCTTGGCCACAAACTGATTGAGAAGAAAATCCTCCACCTGGCGGTTGAAAACCCGGCAACTCATCACCCAGTTCTCCAAAAACACTTCCTCCTGGTCGTGGCGGAACACCACGGCGCTGATGATGCCATGGTCGCCGAAGCGGTCGCGCAACTGACAGGAGTAGACGGAGTGAGCGCCTGCCGCCAATAGATTGGACAGGTCTGATTCAGTATAGCGGACAGTGCGCAGATTGAACTGATTGGAACGCTGAAAAAGCTGGGCTATTCTTTTGTGCGTGCTGTCCGAACAAGGCTCGAAGTCGGCCGTCATTCCCAAGGAGCTGAGATACTCTTCAAAGGATGTGCACTCGGCCTGAAGCACTTCTCGCTTGCGCTCGGTCTGATAAAGGACCGTCCGCTCAAGGTCCTCTTTCGTTACCTGGGGAGCTTCAAACAAATCGAGAGACTGCAAATGCCGGACATACTCTTCCGGGTCCGCCGGTAGCTCCGGCACTACCACTTCGGGCAGGAACTGACGCACCGAGTCTCGCTCCAGCGGATTGTCGTCCACGAAAACCATGGAGTCAAAGCCGATGTTCAGCAGTTCGCGAATCTTTTTGATGTTCTCGTACTTGGGCTCCCAGTTGGCCTGAAAAGCCGCAAAGTCATCGAGTTGCAACTTCATCTCGGGTCGCTCCCGAAAGGCGGCCTGGCAATTTTCCAGCTCATTCTTACTGCACACGGCTAGCAATACTCCGCGGCGCTTCAGCTCCAGAGCCCATTCTTGAAGGGCCTGAAACGCCTTGCCCAGACCCAGACCCCCGACTTCGATGCCGGCCGGACCCAGATCGCCCACCGTTCCGCCCCACAGCGTATTGTCCAGATCGAGAACCAGACACTTGCGCAGAGCGCCCTGTAAGGCGGCGATCATGCGCATAAGATGCAGGGCAATCTCCGGCACAAACTCCAGACAGATGGAAGCATCCGTCATGTAAAACAACCTGGGATCGTGAATTTCGCGCGAGCCGAAGCGGGCGGCCAACTGACTGAAGGGAAACAGGTAGAACCCTTCCAGTCCCGGGGCGGCCTGCCACAATCCGGCGTTGTAGACAACCAACTGGGAATCGAAAGAATTGGCCGACTTGTGTGCAAAGTGACCGTAGGTTCCATCGCTGATGGCTTCACAGTCGAACCAGATCACTTTGGCTGTGGAGCGCTTCTGAAGCTCGGCCAGTCTCCGCCGAAAGCTGGCCAGCCGCGACTCGGCGAACCCGCCGCGCTGATCCAGTTCCAAAGCCCGGTATTTCTCCAACAGCCGGCGCGAAGACTCGATGATCAGGACAAAGTCGAAAGTCTGACCGTGCAAGCCCGAAACCGGGTTGAGAATCTCGTTGTCGATCTGGTCAAAGCCCGCCTCATAAACCTCCAGGTCAAAGCCAAACAAGGTGGCATAGCCGTTAAGGGCGATCACCTGCCACTGGGTGGTGGCGTCTCCCAGCACCGCCAGGCGCAAGGGTTTGAGCCCGGAGGGCTTCTTGCGGGCTAGCTGGACCAACTCTCCATAGCCAAGCGTTCCCTCGGTCTGGTTCGGCTTCACAATTGTCGACATCTGGGTTCCTTTGCCGTTTTGCTGATGATGGAGCCACCATTACCCAGCACTCTGAGGCCCAAACCGCGCCTCAGGAGGACCGGGTCAGACAGCACCGAACGCGCGCAGCCATGTCTCCCGTGTCCGGCAGCTTCTTTGCCTTTGCCGCGGCCGGCTGGATCCTGGTCAGGCTTGGTCAACATTGGGGTGGTTCCCGCGCCGCTTCCTGGGTCCTTTCCCTCTGGAGCGCACTCTTTCTCTTCTTGGCCAGTCCTCCGGCTCTGCTGGCCTTCGGCCTTTCCGTCGCGATGAATTATGCCCTGGCCCGCGCCCTGCGCGCTCGCAGTGACCCGCCCAGCCTGCGGGGGTTGCTGGCCCTGAGCGTGGTTTTGAACGTTTTGCTGATCTTCTCTCCTAAAATCTTCCGGCTTTTCGGGACCAACCTTATCTTTCTCGGACTCAGCTACTACTCGATACAACAAATCATGTTGCTTTACGACCTGTACGAAGAACGCCTCGACGATAGTCGTCCGGTGGTCGGTGGCGACGGAACCTTCAGCAACTATCTAGGCTTCCTGGCGTTCTTTCCGCAACTGACCTCGGGCCCCATCTGCGCCTGGCGCGAAACCGGCAAAGCGCTGAGCGCTCCCGCGCCCCGCCCGCCGGCACAGTGGCTGCCCGGGGCCCTGATGATTACCCACGGGCTTTTTCACAAACTGGTCCTGTCGAGCTGGTTCTCGGCTGTATCGCAAGCGTCGCTGTCCGCTCCCCAAGCGGGCTGGGCCGAGACCTGGATCGGGCTTATTTTCAGCTACGTGGCGCTCTACTTTGACTTTAGCGGCTACACCGACATCGCCATGGGGACCGCCTGGTTTTTCGGAGTCAACCTGCCGCTCAACTTCGATCAACCTCTGCGGGCCAACTCCCTGGCCGACCTCTGGGCTCGCTGGCACATGAGCTTGAGCGCCTTCGTCAAGAACTACATCTACTTCCCTGTCTTTCGAGCCTATCCAACTCGCAAACGCCTGCACCAGGCAGCCATGCTGGTCAGCATGATGGTGGTCGGGGTGTGGCACGAACCGAGCCTGCGCTTTCTCTGTTTTGGAACTCTCCACGGTCTGGGACTGCTCTACTGGCCATTCAAGAAGGCGAAATCGGGAACGCTCTTCTGGGTGAGCTGGCTGGCCACTCACCTTTTCATGACCTTGACCATGGCTTTCTTCCTGGGCCCGGACCTGCCGGGGGCGTTGCACACGCTAGCCGGTATAGCCCATCCCACCCATGACCTATCCTTCCTCAAAGCCTCCTTTGATAATTACGACAAGCTGCAGATCGCCGCTTGCTGCGTGCTGGCGTTGCTCCACGTGCGCCACGGAAAAAACACCATGAAGCTGTACGCCAAAGCCACCCCCAACGGGTATCTATTCGGTTGGTTTGTGCTCACCCTCAGCCTGGTATTGTTATACATGAATTCCGGAATTTCGGGGAACTTCGTCTATGCCGATTTCTAGCTGGACCCCTCAGGCATTCCTGGCCCGAGGCTTGACCCTGGTCGGGCTGATCGCCGGCGGCTTCGCCTACCTGAACTATCGAGCCGACCCGCTCGGGGTTTTCGGGCACGAATACCCGAATGGCATCTCGATTTATCACACCAACGAGCGGTTCGCCAAGTATGCGCTGGCGGTTCGTTATATCCCCGACCATTTCGACACCTTGCTGATCGGAGGGTCCAACTCCGACAACTTTCCAGTAGAGGGAAAAGTTTATAATGCTTCCCTCAACGGAGGAAATCTGTGCGAATTGCTTCCGCTGGTGAAAAAAGCGGCTGCCAGCGGAAAAATTCGCAGAATCTATTTTTGCATCGACCCCTATCACACCAAAAATGCGGCTTACAAGACCGGCACACGACTGGAAAAAACCGCGCGCGAGGTCTTCGGGTCGGTCACCCTGCTCAAGAACTACGCTTACGCTCGGGGCGGTCTATCCGGCCATCCGGTTCCTCTCAACGCGCCCAATGGAGTGCTGGCCGACCGCGTCTATGCTCCCCCCGAGCCCTGGTGGAAGACCTACTCTCCGCGCGAAGATGAACAAATCGCTCGGGAAGGCTTCGAGTTTGACCCGGCGGCCGAGCAGCAACTGCGGCAGTTGGCCGAGGTTTGCCGTCAACATCAAATCCGCCTGCGCACCTTCCTCTACGTCTATCCGAGTTCGACCTACAAGATTACCCGCCCGGCGGTGCTCCAGTATCAGCAGAAGGTCTCGCAACTCTTGGGCCAGCCGGTGTTGAATCCTAATGAAGCGGCAGACCCGACTCTGCGCTCGGTGGTCGAGAACCCGGCCAATTTCCGAGATGGCTGCCACCTGGTTGCTCCGGCCGCCGGCCAGTTATGGCCGGCTCTTTATCGTTGGGTGGAAAGCCAGCCCTGAGAGGTTTGAAAGCTTGAAACGGGAAGCTTTGGCTGCCAAAGTCATCAATCCATCAAGGAGGCCCCGTGGCCCAAGATACTCTCGACCGAGTTCAAGAAATTGCCCGTAGCGTTTTCGGAGACAGCGAAATCGTGCTAACTCCCGAAACAACCGCCGCCGATGTGGACGGCTGGGATTCCATCTCCCACATGCAGCTGATTATGTCCATCGAAAAGTCGTTTGGGATGCGTTTCTCCGCCAGCGACCTGGCCGGCCTTGCAAATGTGGCCGACCTGCTCGAGGTGGTCACCAATAAGGCCAAGCACTAAGACTTTTGGCTGCAGGTGGCGGTTTAGATTCGTCAAAACTTCGCGGATGCGATTTTCTCTTCTCTACCTTGCAGTTCTCGGGCTGTTGCAGGGTCAGGTGTTAGCCGAACCGCCCGCCGCCGCCAACGCCGGGGGCTCTACTCTGACCATCCCCGAAGGCTTTGATTCTCAGACCAGGACCTTGCAGCCGGGTGATCGCCTGGAGTTCAACATCTTTTCGTTGCCCGAACTGGAGAAACAGTATCAAATCCGAGCCGACGGCACTTTTTACCATCCGCATGCCGGCGAAGTCCTGGCGTCGGGAAAAACGCTCAAACAAATCAGTACCCAGCTGACCCAGCGGTTCAAAAAGGAACTGCGCGATCCCCAGTTTCGCATCGGTCTGGTGCAGATGGCCGAAGCCGAAGCCACCGTCATGGGCGAAGTCCGCACGCAGGGCAAGTTCAAGTTTGGGGCCGGCACCAGCGTCATTGATTTGCTAGCCATGGCCGGCGGCCTGGGGGACAAAGCCGATCGCGATTCGGCCGTGCTAATCCGGTCGGGCAAAGAAATCCCGCTGAACTTGAACGTGGCCGCTCAATCCGAAATGGCCCGAATGACGGTGCGCAGCGGAGACACCATCTTCGTCAATCGCGGCAAACGAGTCAGCGTGTTTGGCGAGGTCCAGGCCAAGGGCGTTTACGTTATCGGCAGCCGCTCACCCAATGCAGTGGAAGAAGCCATCAAGTCCGCCGGCGGAATGACCGAAACGGCGGCCATGAACCGCATCCAGGTGAGACGGCCCAGCCTGAAAGACCCGATTCTGGTCGACTACGCCAATCCCGAGGAAGTGAGCAAAGTCCAGATCGAAGACGGCGACGTGATGGTAATTCCGGCTCGCTCAGTGGTGGTGTTAGGCGCCGTCAACAAACAAGGAGCGCTTCCCTTGACCGGCAAGGAAACACTGATGGATGTGGTTTCCCAGGCCGGCGTGGGTCAGGCTCGACTCGACTCGGTGGTGGTGGTCCGCTCAGAGGACGTGCTGGCCGGAAACGACAAGAAGGAAGTCTACAACCTGGAGAAATTCTTCACTGAGGGCTCACGCGAAGGTGCGGCTATCAACGTTCCGATCCGGGACGGAGATATGGTCTTTCTTCCGCAGAAGGAAGACAGCACCGGGGGCCTCTTCGGCGGCGGCAATTTGTTGAATCTGCTGCTTATGGCTCGCAGCCTTTTCGCCTTCTAAGCGCCCTGCCGCGACCTCGCCAAGAAAACCAACAGACCGCCCACCAGGGCGCCCATCAGCGGCCAGGCGGCAGCCGGGGTGTTGCGATAGGTGGCAGGCGGACTGACCAGGATGTAATAAGGGCAATGCTCCAACAGCTCTTTGCGAAGTTGGGTGCGGTCATCTTCAATCTCGCGGGCCTTCTGACAGTTTTCGTTGTACTCCGCGTATTCCAAACCGATGATCCGTTCCGAACCCAGGCGCTTCTCGCGCAGCGACTTCAACAATCGACGCTCGCTGTGCGCCAGCTTCTCCTCGGCGTCGACCACTTCAGCCGGCTCATCCAACGAGCTGAACACTTGTTGATACTCGCGTTGGCGACGTTTATCCAGCTCCGCCACCAGCGCCTCGCCCAGCTGCTCGCCATCCCCAGCCTGGTGCACAGGAAAAGAAATACGCAGCAAGGTCGGGTCGATTTCTTCGAAATCCGGCTTGAGCGCGCAGGCGGCCTCGCGCAGACGCACACTCTCCAGTCCCTGTTCCGCCATGCTGGTATAGAAATCCGGTGACTCCATCTGACGGCGGAACCAATCCAGCGGATAGGCCCAGTGAGACAGCTGCTCGCTCGGTGCTTTGGACGAAGGGCAATAAAGGACCAGACTGCCCTGTAGGGTCGAGAGCTTATTGCAAATCCCTGAGGCCAGCAGCCATCCCAAAAGCGCCGAGAGAGGTAGCCAAACTTTCAATCGCGGCGTCTCCCCAGCCAACCGGCCAGCAGGCCGATTAGCATTCCCAGCAGACCGCCCATCAGCACATTCTCTTTTCTGGAGGGCGCCTCCAGATGAGGCGGGTCGATGAACTCGTATTCATCTGATTCCAGACTTTCCAGGGTCTTTAGAAAGGAGCGCTGCAGCAACAGCGAGCGAAACTTTAGCAGAGTATCGTAGTAGTTGCGCTCGAGTCGCATGCGCGACAGCAGGTCCTGGGTGCGAACCGGAGAACGCGGGCGGGGCACTTTGCCGGGAATCTTGCCGCCCGACGCCCAGTTCCCGGCCCAACCGTGCTTTCCGGCTTCCTTGCTGTCGGTTTCGCGCAGATTCTGCAACACGTCCAGGATGGCTCGTCCGGCTTCATCGTCCGCCCCACGCCGGACCCACACTTGTTCCATAATCTTCGGGTCCGCCTGGATGGCCAGGTCTCCCAACAGGCGCAGGCGCTGATCTCCGGAGGTGGCCAGTTTTTCCTCGGTCTTGCGCAACTGCTCGGCCACCCGGTCCAACTGCTCTTCCAATTGCTTCCGAGTCCGGGCCACCGGACTCAGCGGGTGCTCCACGACGAAAGCGTCGTAATATTCTATCAGGGCCTGCAACTGGGCTCGAGCCGTCTCCCCCGAGCGATTCTTGACGGAAACCAGCAGTCCACCCGAAGCGAGCTCCTTCACTTCGAGAAGGAGCATAAAATGCTCGACGGCCGCAGGCGAACGATCGGTCAAGCAGACCTGAGCGGCGGCCCGACTGGTGAGAATCAGGTGAGCCAGTTTTTCCTTGGCGACCGTCACCGTTTCTGGGGAAGAGGAGGCGCCCGGACCGGCTGGATCCGCTTGCAGCGCCTCGGAGAGCTTACGAAACAACTGCGGATTCACCCCTGCAAAATAGAGGGTCGCGCTGGCCTTGGTGAGCGGCGGGACCGCCCAACCCAGCGCCATTCCAATCAGTAACCCGAGCAGACCGAGAAATCCCGGTCTATTCTTCATCGGGTCGGGTCCAGGGCCACTTGCGGGCGGAGCGAGTGGCTACCGGCTTGCGCTTTCCCTCGCTCCCGTAGGCTCCCGCGCCATACCCATAACCGTAGCCGTAACCATAGCCCTGTTCGGCTCCGCGAGCGCCGTTCAGCACCACTCCGATCAAGGGAATCTCGTGATCACTCAGTTGCCGACTATAACGCGCCTCGACTTCGCCGTCCCAGCCCTGAGGGCTCACCACCATAAAGGCTCCATCGGAAGTCCCGCCCAGCAGCAAGGCATCGCTACAGGCCGACATGGGTGGGGTATCCATAATGATGGCGTCGTATTGATCGCGCAGCGGTTGGAAGGCTCTCTGCAGCCGGTCCGGAGTGAGCAGATTGGCGGGATTGATGGCACAGATACCGCGGGGCAGCACGTAAAGATTGGTGATCTTGGTCTTGTAGCCGAGTTGGGGTGCGCCCTGATCCAGGGAATCCGTCAGACCCAGCTTATCTTGAGCCGAAAACACCCGACTGATGGTGGGGCGCCGCAAGTCGCCATCGATCAGCAGCACCTTCAAATGCAGTTGGCCCAACAACACCGCCAGATTGGTGCAAACCATGGATTTGCCGTCCCCGGGCCAGGCGCTGACGATGGCCATCAACTTCTTATCCTGGTTTAGTTGGCGAAACGCGGCAACACGAAGATTACGATAGGCTTCGGTAACTGGGCCATTGGGATCAGCCAAAACAACGATTGGGCTTTGTTTCTCGGTCATACAGCGCAATTTCTCTCTCTAGCCCCAGGAACCTGTAGACTTCATTCTCTGCCAACGCTTTCTCGACGCCTTGTCAAGACTGGGCAACTCGCCCAGCACGGGAGCGTCGAAATAATACGGAACCAGCCGACTGACCTGGCGCGCGGCCCGCCAAAAATGAAGACAAGCCACCAACATCAGAGCCAGCAAAGGAGCCAACGGAAAATAGGTTCCCAATTTGCTGCGACTCCAAAACGCTCCGATGCGTACCAAAGGCTTGTGCCCGTCCATCGGCTCTTGAAGAATGACCGCCGTGCCTTCGCCGGCCGCCAACTGCTCCAATAGCCTCATCTGCATCAGCTTGGTTTCCCATGTAGTTTCCTCGGTCTGCCAACCCTCGAGCTCTCTCAAGGCGGAAGTCAAATCCCGGCGGGCCTCCGCAGAAGGCCTGGATTTGATGGCGGTGTCCAGCCGAGCCCGATAGATTGCCAGCAGCTTTTGCTTGGACTTCAATTCGGCGGTTTTGCCCGCCAGGCTTTTAGCGATCGACTGCTCCCGGAGTTCTTTAGCAACGCGGCGAGCCATCTCGAACTGCCGGGTGATCAGATTCAAAGCCTGACTCCCCGGGAGATACAAACGTTCGGCTTGAATCTTTTGCCTGGCTCGTTCCTGGACCAGGCTATCGAGCTCGGTTTCCGCCAACAATAGAGATTCATTGGACCTGGCCAGCTCCATCGAGCGTTGCAAGTCGGCACATTGAAACTCAAGATCGGAGCAAGTGCGCCGTAACCTCTCCAGCTCCTCACCGTTGTCCTCCAGCGTAACCTTGCCCTTTTGGGTCAGCCGTTCGACATTGGCCTCCGCCTTGATCACCCGCTTGCGAGCGAGCTCGAGGTACTCGGTGGCCGAGGTCTTGTGACGTCTGATTCGGCGCGTGGCCAATTCTTTGAGCGCGGCTTGGAAACAGCGGATGGCCGCTTCGGCCACACGTCTTGAACCCTCCGGAGAGGGCCCCAGCGCCACCAACTGGATGCGCGAGGCTCGTTGAAAACGCGGACCCAGTGCAAAAACATCGGGAAGCACTTCCTGGCTACCCTCAATGCGTGCATAATCGGCTTGTTGCTGTTCGGAGTGGCCGGTCACTAAATCGTCTGCCAGAACCTGCCGGCTGCCGGAATAGATTGGAATGAAGTTGACCATGACTGCGTAGTTGGCGAGTGTTGGATATTTCGCCAGGCTATCCATGGTCTTTTCGCGCACGTTCTGAACCTTAAGAAAGTTGGCGAAGACTTCTGGGGTGGCCAACCAGGTGTCAACTTCGGATTGACCGCTTACCCCTACGATAGATGCAAGGCCGAGACGTTCCTGGGGAATCAACACAAGGCTAGCGGTGGTGACATAGGGGACCGGCCCGGACGACACCTTCGTGCGCGGCCAATAGCGCCAGGTAATCGGTCCCGCGAAGAGCAGAGTCAACACCAGGAAAAGTCGAAAATAGACGCGCCTCAGTACGTTCGGCGGTGTGCCGGGATCTAAAAACCCGAGTCCAATCATACCGCCATATGGCGCCGGAGACGCCGCTTTTCCAGTCGCTTTTGCTCAGGGTTCAGTGAAAAACTATCCAGCAGAGCGCCGCCCATGATTACGAAGGCGCCGTAAGCCGGCACATGGTGACGCAAAGCCGTGCCCCAGTTGGTTGTGCCCATGGCCCACATAATCTCAAGCAACATGGTAAAGCTGAAAATCATCATCAGGCACGACCGCTCTGGCTTCTTGGCCCGCTGATAAGTGTAGACGAACCCAATCAACAGAAAAAGGCGCAGCGCCACTTCAAAAAAGGCGTACCAGTCCATTACGCTGCCGATCTGCCAGGGAAGCGGCGCCAGGAAATACATCACCACCACCATAACGGTGGTGGCCAAAAAGCCGGTCAGGCTCTCGGTGTCGATCTCCAATCCGTAGTCGGAGCGAGCTTCGTTCACATTCTCTCGATAACTGGCCACATACTCCAGCAGGCGGCCGTCATCGGCTGCCTTCAGCGTGGCCGAATCGTCTTTCAACATGCTTGACATGGCCGGAAGCATCAACGGTAGACCCAGGATCAGCATGACGGCGGCAAATCCGCCCAGCCGCTGGGCGCCACCCAGGGACCAGGGAAGGCCCAGGGTTACGATAATCAGCGCGTAGACGGCCAGCGACTGGTGCATAAAAACCATCGTAATCAGGGCCGCTCCCAGGATGGCCAAGGCCCTGAAGGAAACCCCGTCCTGGCGAATCTGTAGCAGCGCCCATAGAGACGTCAGGAAGCCCAGAGCCTGGTAGGGTTCACGCATGGTCACCGAGCAGTGGGCCAGCGGTCCGGGTAGCAGGCCAAACAGGAGCACGGATTTGATGGCGTGTTTTTCCAGGCCCAGACGAGCCTGGATCTCCACAAACACGATCAGGCTAATGGCGAAGCACAGCACCGAAAGCTCCTCCCCAAACCAGAAGGAGGCTCCGAAAATGCCGTACATGAAGCGCAAAAAGTAACCATAGGGCTGCCATTTGTTCATGCGGCCGATGCCAATTTCGTGAAATACGTAGAGATCGCCCCAACCGGCCGTCAAGGGAGTGATGAAAGCGTTAACAAAAGCAGCGCCGGTATGCGCCGCGATGACCAGCCAGCAGGCCAGCAGCAGAGATGGGTCGCGCCGGATTCTGGGCCAGGCATAGACCAGCACAAAGCTGAGGACGACCACGATCAGCGCACTAAAATGCCCCATGAAACGAAGAACTGTAACCCGTCTTTGAATAA
>JALHOV010000104.1 GCA_022842865.1 Vulcanimicrobiota bacterium
TTCAAAGAGAGTGCTCTTGCCCGTGCCATTCTTGCCGACCAACAGGCACACGGCGGGGATGTTTTCCATGCGTGCATCCTGGAAGGCTTTAAAGTTACGAATGTGCAGGTGCTCAATATGCAGGTTGTCTCTACTCACGCGGTCGGGGCTTCGCCTTGAACGCCTGGCCTCCCTGGCATTCCATCTCGCCCAAGCTCCCTCACAACACAGCCAGACTCGGGTTCCCGCGCGGCCCGACGGCCAGGAACCTCCCCGCCTGGCGCCAAACCTTGGGCGATGAGATGGAAGTGGGCCTTGCTGACGTGGGCCATGAGCGGCCTGGCTCTGGCCGTCCCTCCCGAGATCGACAGACTGCTCAAGCTCCCTCAGCGGCCGCTGGCGGAGCGCCAGATCCAATCGCTGCTGGCGGGCCCCCTCAAGCCTGAACGAGAGGGTTGGCTTTACCTGGCTCTCTACGACCTGCGGCCGGAGGCGCCGCAGGCCCTGGAATGGATCGAGCGGGTGGAGCGACTCTGGAAAGGTCGCCGCGATAGCGACTGGTTCGCGGTGCGCCGACGGCGGCTGCGTTGCCTTTTCGAGCAGCAATATGCCGACGTCTCCGGGCTGATTGCCGAACTGGACCAACTCCTTCCCCAACAGCCCCAAGGACCGGAAAGAGCGGGATATTTTGCTACGCGCGCTCGCATCGACTTCGTGCGCAACCAGCAGGAAGAGGGACGTAAGAATCTCGAGGCGGCCATCGCGGAGCCTGGTCTGAGCTCGCGTGAGCGCCAGATCTATCGGGTCAGCCTGGCCAGCAACCTTCTCAATCAAGAGGACCTCGATCCCTTCGAAGCGTTTTGGGAAGAGACCGTCAAAAAACTCCCCGCTGACCTGGATGAATCCGTGCTACTCGGCCTGGTCCAGGTCGAATTGGGCTATGCCCGTCGCAAAGGGGTGGTCTGGTCCTCTCACGCGGACTACCGTTTACGTGCCCGCAGAGCGGATTTGCATCTCGATAGAGGGCGACAACTGGAAGCACTGACCTCTCTCGTATATGCCTATAAGCAGGGCCAGCCAGAGCGAGCCGAGCAAGCCTGGCAAGAAGCTCGCGGCCTGCTTGGCCAGATGACCCGGACCGAGGAGCGTGTGCCCTCTTCTCTGTTACTGCTGGGGTCCGCCCCCTCGCGGGCCAGTGCGGACTGGGCCTGGAAGAACTATCTGGAACAGTTGCAGCGGGCCCGGTTGCCCATTTCCTTGCATCGAGCCTGGGCCTTGCGGGCCCTGCGAGTGAGCCTGGGTGGGCAGCTGGCCACCGAGAAACTGGCCGGTTTTGCGCGCACCCTGGCTGACCAGGCTCACCGCCAGGGTGACTGGGAAATGGAGATTGAAACTCGCAACTGGTTGGTGCAACTACTGCAGGTGCAAAAGCCGCGGGACACGGCCGCCTTGGAGCAAGAGCAGCGCATTTGTCTGCAATTGCGTTTGCGCCTGCCCGAGCGGGCCACCCTGGCCTGGGGTTGCGATCAGGCTTCCCTGGCCATTTCCCTGGCGGACACTTACGAGAGTCAACAAAGGAGCGCGGCTGCCCTGGAATTGCTCTGGCAGGGTCTGAATCGCAAACCCGCCCCCAACCAGGCCTGTCAGCTACTGGAGCGGATCGTCTCGATCAGTCGACGCCAGGGGGCGGCCGAACAGCTGGAACGCGCCCTCGAAATGTACTCCTCTCGATTGGCTCAGCTTCCCCCCGACCAGGCCGCCCAGCGTCGAGCGACTATGTTGGAACTGGCGGGTTCCTCTCTGGGTGAACGACGCCAGCAGTGGCTGAGCCAGTTGCGCCTGTACTACCAGCAAAAACTCCAGGCCCAAGCCGATAGTGGCGAACGATTCGAGACCTGTGCCCGGCTGGCGGGCGTCCTCAAGCAGCTCGGCGACCTGGCCGGAGCCCGGGCGGTGTGCGAAGAGGCCCTGGACCACGCCCAGGGTCGTGGAGACTGGCGCCTGGACCGAGTGCGATACGTCTATTTGGAGTTGTTGCGCCAATTACGAGACCAACCGAGTCTACTGGCACGAGGCGAGCAATGGCTGGCCGACTCGAAAACCCCACGCTGGGTCAGGACCCAGGTTTACACGCAGCTCCTTCGGCTGCTGGCCGACACCAAGCAATATCAGCAACAATTGGATTGGATCGAGCGGTCCGAAAAGGACTCGCAAGCAGGCAGCCAGGATTCCACTCACTACAAGGCGGAGGCACTCGTCGGTCTGAATCGAGGCGAGGAGGCGCTGGCCATCTTTCGGGCTGCCCTGCCCAAAGCTCAGGGTGCCGAGCGGATTCGTAACTTGCTCCGTCAGGGCACCGTGTTGCATCAAATGAAGCGCCCCGAGGAGGCCATCCAAAGCCAACGTGAGGCTTTCGAACTGAGCTTGAAAGACGACAGCAGCAGCGTGGCCGCCGAAGCCGCCTTGAGCCTGAGCGTGGCGCTCATGAATAGCGGGGACGAATGGCGCAGCGTGGCGCTCCGGGCGCTGCAACATTTGCAGACCGGCAAGTTGGAACCGGTCAGTCGGACCTCCCGTTCCACCCTGATTTTGATCGTCGCCCAGGGTCTGCAGAACTCGAGCCGCCTGGACGAGGCCGAAGCCTGGCTGCGAGAACACCCTTTGCCAGCGCCTCCACCCGACTACATCTCCTCCGTGGTGGCCCGCTTGCGGGCAGCGCCCCAACTGGCTGCTCTGCTGCCGTCCGAAGCCAGGCCGGCCGCCCAGGAACCGGTGGGCGCCCTGTTGGATCGACTGCGCCTGGCCTATCCCGAGTTGGGCAATTTGCTGACTCTGCGCAGCTCCAATCTGGAGAGTCTGCGCACTCATCTCAAGCCCGATCAAGTGCTGCTGGCCTATTACCCGACTGGCGAGGGACTGTGGCTGGTCGGCCTGGGCCGCCAGGGTGCCTTCTCACGCCAGGTGGCATTGACTCCGGAACGACTTCAGGAACTATGCCAGAAAGGGCCTGACCCGGAAAGCCTGAGGGCCCTCAACGACCTCTTGATCGAACCCGTCCACGAACAACTGGCCACCTCCAGCCAGCTGCTGATCGTGCCGACCGGAGCGCTCTGGAAGATTCCCTTTCAGGCCTTGCAGGATCAGCAGGGGCGCTCCCTGAGTCAGCGCTGGAGTGCCAGCCAGCTCACCTCCGGCGATCTTTTGCGCCTGGCCGACGGCCAATGGCGAGAGCTGCCGCCAGGGCGACGAGTGATGCTGGGAGCCCCTCCCGCCGCCCAATTGCCGGGGGCGGAAGTCGAGCTGAGGCGGATCTCCCGGCTGCTGCCAGGCAGTGAACTTCGCCTGGGGGCGGAGGCTCAGTCTTCGGTTTTGCTAGACGGCGAACCGATCGCCCTGCTGCACCTCGCCACCCACGCCCAATTTGTGCCCGGAGCACCCATGCAAAGCGGGCTCATGCTCCAGGATGGAACCCTCAACCTGAGCCAGTTGCACCGCCTGCGCCTGCAGCCCGGAGCCATGGTGGTTCTCAGCTGCTGCGAAGGCGGCATGGGCAATGACACCCCCGGCGCCGAACCGGTAAGTTTGGCCGGCAGTCTCAGTGCCGCCGGAGCCAGCACCCTGGTGGCCAACCTGTGGAAGGTGGACGACGAGGCGGCTCTGCTGTTTTTCACCGATTTCTACGCCAGCCTGGCCCGGGGCGAGAGCGTCCACCAGGCCTTCCGGGCAGGCCAGCAAGCCTGCCGCCGAAGCTTTCCCCAGCCACGTGATTGGGGCGGCTTCTGCCTCATCGGTGATCCCCGCTAAACCTCAGCCCAGATCTCGCCTCTTCCAGGTAAAAAGACATGTGCGCGAGCTCGCGCACATCCGAGCACTAAATCGCGCACCTGGACTGAAATCGCGTATGATTTTCGCGGCTTGTCAGATAAAAATTGGCTGAGCCACGGCCGTTTGACGATTGCCGACGCTTGCAAACAGAGTCGAGACCTCATCTGAGGATGAACCGACCGCGGTGGTGCAGCCCCGCGGAAGTGCCATCGTTCATCTTGCCGTCGAGGGAGTCGGACTCGTTCCAGTTCTGTTTTGCAGCGTGCCTTTGGTTGGCTCTCGAAAGCCTGTATCCACTCCGGAATCCAGCTCTTTGCAACCACCCATAGCCTGAAAGCGTAACATCTTGCCCTCTTCCGTTTTTAGAGCAAGGGCGTTCGGCGCCAGGAGTTTCGTTGAGCCATTTCAGGCCTACCCGGCCGGCAAGAAGAAAGCCACCTCAGGCTGCATCTCCAGCATCTTGATGCCCGCGGATTCAGCCACGGAGCTGGCGAGTCAGCTCGACCTTTAAGGCGGAATCTGACGCTGGGTCACCATCCAACCATTGGACGGCAGCCTGGAAGTAAACTCGTCCTTTTTCCTGCACCGGCGGCGAACGGCGGCCCAGGCCCTCCGCATATTTGTGCAGGGCCTGCCGATAGAGTCCCGTGTGTGGGTGCCGGGGGACCAGAGCAAGTGCCAGCAGCCCTCGCGCCCGACTGTGTTCGACTTCTCTGACAACCGCCTTGAGCCCCCGTCCCAACAATGCCTCGACCCAATAACGGCAATCAAAGTAAGGCTTGGTCCGCGCAATCGCTTGCACTTGATCCGGGCTCATTTTATGAAGCGACCGCCGAAACTCGAGCAGGTCCACTTGATTGCACCAGTCCTGCAATTCCTGAAGCTGGCGCCGCCAATCGATAGAACCCGTTACGATCGCTAGTAGCTCGCACAAGGAGACCAATCCTGGCCAGGAGACGGCCGGCTCCAGCAATTTTGCCCAGGCCAGGGAATGCAGGGAAATCCGGAAGGCCTGCTCCGGTGTGAGGGTCTCCAAGCAGGGGGGAAGCCTGAGCACGTCAGCGCATACACCGTTGGGAAAGTGCCGGGATGGCTCAAGTTTTTCCAGCGCGTCCAGCAGCATGGACATGTCGCCCGGCCTGCGCTCGCTCAAGCGCCCCAGTACATCCCCAATCTCCCGAAGACTGTGCTCATGAGCGAGTTGCGGGTCTACGGCCAGTTGGGCCAAGCAACCCACTTATGGAGGAACCCCTGGCATTCGGGCAGGTCTCTGTCCAGCAACCAGTCCTTCCGGAGTTTCGCCAAGATCCGCCGGCAAGCAACCGGATCGAGCAAGGCCTCGGCCGCCAGGCGATCCGCCGGCAAACCTCGCTTCAAAGCCTCCCGGCGCAATGGCTCAAGGTCGGGCTCAGTGGCCGCGTCATAATACCCGGCCACAAGTGGGGCACAGCGAGAATCCGCCCAGATCTCCAAGAGCGCCCTCAGGCCGGACTTAGCGCCGCGATTACTCAGGGTAGGCGCTCTCCAAATACTGTCCCAACCGACGCTGAATCGGGTCGGCGGTGGGCCCGGTAAAGTAGCCGATGACCACCGAGCGCTTGCGTCCGCAGGGAGTCGACTAAGCCCACGGGCGGTTGCACTTCAAAGGCAACTCATCTACAATGAAAGGCATGAGTAGCAAAACAATTGGATTTGCGGTTGCCGAAGAGGACCTGGATCGGCTGGGTAGGCTCACTGAAAAATTCGGTAAGGGAAATCGATCCGCCTTCCTCCGAGAGGCCATGCGGCAGATGGAAACCCTCGAACGAGCAGAGCGTCTGTCCGCCCTGCAGGCCTACGGCGCCGAACGTTCAGCAGTCGCTGGATTGACCCATGAAGACGCCCTGGAAGTGGTTAGACGGGTGCTCAAGCAGCGCCTTTGAGGATTCCGGTCACCCTGGATATTAACGTTCTGGTGGGCGCCGTAGCCGGGGGCCGGGATCAGTTTCATTCGTGGCCTTCCCCTCCACCGGTGCGCGGTAATCTTGCTGCGAATGTTGTGGGAATCTGCAACGATGCACGAGAGTTTAGCCTTTTTCTGAGTGAACACATCCTGGCCAATGTGATCCGTGTCTTGACCGAGCCGGCCCCAAAGGGCTTTGGCTGGAGCATCAGTAAGGTGGAGGAGTATGTCGAGCTGTTGGTGGACATCAGCCTGGCTTCCGGGGGTTCCGTGGTGGCGCCCAAGGCGACGGTGGTGGACTGCGAGGACTTCGAGGACAACCGCATTCTCGAGTGCGCGCTGGCCAGCGGCTCGCTCTTGATTGTGAGCGACGACCATCATCTCACTTCTATGTCTCCATGGCGTGGAACGGCCATTGTTACCTGTGCGGACTTCGTGAAGCGCACCGATGTGATGCGTCGCGCACGCCACCGATAACTGCGATTACCTTGCCAGATCCGCCGGCACCGCCCGTAGAAACGCCCCCCGGTGCCGATACACCGCAGCCTGCAGGTAGGGCTGGGTGGTGGTGTAAAACTGGTGGCCCAGCAAATTCATGAGCGTGATCGTGTCCATACCACGAGCCGCGCTGTGGATCGCGAACGCCTGGCGCAGGCGGTCGAGGGTCAAAGGGCTCTGGGCCGCCTGCAGACGCTCACTCAGCCCGGTTTTGCGGCCACACTCCAGCAGATGATCTTGAGCATCCTCAAGAGCCACCGAGAACAGCGGAGCCTCGCCATCACGGTGGCCCAGGCGCTCGCACGTTTCCCGATCCAAAAAAGCAACCTGCTGACCCAGGCGTATCTCCCGCAGCTCACAATTCAAATGCCGCACCTTCGCTCTCAGAACGTCTTCGATCCAGAGTCCGCTGGCATACAAAGTGCGCAACAGATCGGAGTAGGGGGGCCGGCTTTCGGCCAACAACTCCCGCATCTCCTCGGGAGTGGCGAACATCGGCAGGCCATTGCTGCGGCCCGCCTGGGGCTGATTGCGGAACTCTTTCTCCCGCTCGCGAAAGGCCTCCGCCACCATCGCCTTGCTGGGAATCTGCGAAGGGGCGGCCTGTCCCCGAGCCGGCGCACCGGATGCGTAGGGATTGCAGATTTCGTAAGCTTCCTCCAGGCGTGCACGCGAGGTGTGCAAATAGTCGACGGTGTCCTGAGGCAGCACATGCCCCAGCAGAGAGGCGATGGTCGCCAGGGGTAAGCCCTGATCATGGAAATGGGTGGCAAACGCGTAACGCATCGAGTGCGGCGAAAGACGCAGGCCTTTGGCTTTGTACTCTTGGATCAATCCGCTGCGGGTGCCGTGAATGAGGAAAACGTCGTGAACCCATTTATCGGTGTGGTCAAAAATCGGCCGCTCCAAAGCAACCCCAGCAACGTAATCCCGCAGCAGCTCCATCGTGGTCGGGTCGAGAAAGACGTAGCGGTCCTTATCTTCTTTTCCCGAGCGGACAAAGATCGCACCCAGATCCCAGAGCACATCGGCCACCAGCACCGAGACCATTTCGGCGCGGCGCAGCCCGGTGAAATAAAGCATGCGCAAAAGCAGCCTATCGCGCGGCACCGATTGGGCCGAGGCCAGCAGGCGTCGGACTTCCGGGCAGGTCATAATGCCGGATGCCACGCGAAAGGTCACGGCTCCACCTCCGCCTCGGTGGTGGCGTCATATTGCTCCAGAAAACGGTAAGCAGCGCAGTGCAGGTAGGCCTCGGTCGTCTCGTAAAATTTGTGCCCCATCAAGGTCATCAGACTGACAGGGTCGATGTTCCGAGCCGCGCACTGCGCCCCGAAAGCATAACGTAGGGCGTCCACTCCCAGAGGACGGCCCATCGACCGGTAACGGGCGGCCAGTCCGGTGGCGGTCGCCACCCTGGAGAAAAAGGCCTGCACTTCCGGTGCCTTAAGCCCCCAGCGGCCCGGACTCTCCTTCAGCAACCTCCAAGTCTCCGGATCGACCCGTACCAGACCCGTCGGCAGTCGCAGACAAGGGTGCTCGCTGCAGATGTGCTCGGGCTGCATCGGCAAAATTTGGCGCATCCAGGCACCACTGCAGTGCAGTGTCCGGAAAAGCAGCGAATAAAGAGGGCGGCTGGCCGCCTCGACCACCAGTTTCTCCACCTCATCGGGTGCGGGCACGGCCGGCAGACCCTTCGCGCGCGCCGCCGCCGGCTGTTGAACGAACTCAAGCTGCCTTTCCACTTCCGACGGATGGGATGAAGGTTGGGGCGGATCCGGCTGCTCGGTCTGCCGAAGTCTGGTCCCTTGCGCAAATGGGCCGCACTCATCGTAAGCGGCGCGCATTTGCCGACGGGCGCTTCTGGTGTAGGTCACCGTATCTTCCGCCAGAGCGTGGCCGAGCAGGTAGGAAATCAGGGAAAAACTCATGCCCGCCTCGTAGCGGTGTGTGGCAAAAGCGTGGCGCAAACTGTGGGGCGAAATGCGCAAGCCCTTGGCCGCGTAGGCCTGGTAGAGTCCACACTGATTGGCCACGCCATTCACCTGCCGACGGATCCACTCATCCGATTTTCCAAAAGGCAAAACGGGTTCGGCCAAAAGGCGGGCCGTTTCCGGATCGAGCAACACATACCGGTCCTTGTCGCCCTTTCCGCCACGCAGAAACAAGCTTCGCTGGGTCAGCATCAGGTCTCCCGGCATCAGGCCCAACACCTCTCCGCCGCGGAGTCCCCCAAAATAGAGCAGGCGATGGATCAAGTAACATTCCCGCTTGGGCCGGGCCGTTTGCAGCATCAAGCGCACCTCGGCCCGCGTCAGGTTGGCGGTGGGAACGCGCCCCACCAATTCCTCGTTACTCAGCCGCAACCTCACTAGAACGCGTCGCCCAGGCCGGGAACGGAAAGCGCACCAACAAAGGCCTGGGCACCTCCGGTTGAGCCAAAATCATGGTCCCCGGTTGGGTCAAACAGGCTCGCTCCCGCAGACTCGGAGACAACCACGTATACTCGTCGCGCAAACTCTCCGCCGGCTCCAACCGCCCCACCACGCGCAGAGCCGCGTTACCCACCACCCGCGCCTCCACCGCACTGGCCGTCTGCTCGGCCCCCAGCAAAATCAGCCCCAGGCTACGACCCCGCTCGGCCACATCCAGGAGCATTTCCTTGATGGCATTATTCGAATCTCGCGGAGCATATTTATTCAGCTCGTCCAACAACAAATAGACCGGCGGATGCTGATCTCCCAGTTTCTCCCGCCGGTCGAACAAAATCTTCAACACCGAGCCCACCACAAAGGCCCGGGCTCGATCGTGGCAATTGTGCAAATCCACCACATTTAACTGTGACTCGTAATGAAAGCTCGTCCCCTCCGGTTTGGATCGCAGAAGTGGGCCCACGTGTCGAACCGCGCTCTTCAGACGACGCACCAGAGCCTGGCGAGTGGCCGGAGCCGCCTTCTCGAACCACTCCTCTTCGTTCTCGCAAATCAAATCGCTCAATTGCTCCAGCCGCGTGATCTTCTTGCCCATCACCACCAGCTCCGGTCCCTCCTGGCGGGCCGCCTCCAGCTTGAGCATTTCCACCAGTTTCTCGATGGCAAAATCCTGCGGTCCCGAGGCCTCCGTATCCACGAACAAAAATTGCATCAAGCCCAGCTCGGCAAACTCCCGCATCGTCCACAACCCACCCTTGACCCCGTGGTAAGCCACCTCGGGAAAAGGACCGCATGGCAAGCCCATTTTCTCGTAGAGAACCCGATCCTGATCGCGCAGAGCCGAATTGGGCCGGTCCAAATAAAGCAGATCATCTCCCTTCACATTGAACAAAATGGCGCGCGGAGCTTTCTTCTGCGGACAATGAAACAAACTGTAGAGCAAAAACAGCGCGTAGCTCGTCTTGGTGGCCACCCCGGAAATGCCCGCGATATTCACGTGCGCCCCCTTCTCGCCCGATAGAAAGGCCAGATTCGCGAAGGCCACATCGCCACTACCCAAAATCCCCAGCGGCAGCTTGTGGCGCATCCCGTCAAAATGCAGGGCCCTGGTCAACTGCTCGCCCTGTGCCCGCCGAACCTCCAGCCCGGGTAGGGGAGGCACAAAGATCTCCGGCTCAATTCGCGTAATGCGAACCTTACCCACGTAACTCAACGGCGGATCACTCACCTCGACCGAGTCCACCACCCCAAAAAACGTCACCGTCCCGTGCGGCGCCACCTCCCGCTGGCAAAAAACCACCTCGTCCAAAGCCAGCTCCTCCGGAAACTGCACCGACACCCGAAACTCCAGCGGCGTACACGCCGGCAACCCCGCCACAATCATCACTGGCCTCTAGCCTCTCCGCCCCACCGTCTAAAAGCCCTCCGGCCGCCAAGCATTCCGGCAAGCCTGCAAAACCGCCAGATCCTGGCCGTCCACAAACGGCCCCAATCCCATCAAACCCGCCAGCGCATGCTGAGCCGAGAATCCCAGCAAATAGGACTGGAACAAATCCCGCAAACCCGCATCGCCCAAAATACCCAGCACAAAAAGCGCGCTCAATGCCTGCTTCTCGTCCGCGCCCCGCACCCGCTCCAACATCGCCTGCCTCAAACCGGCCCGATCCGGACAATACCGAAAGGCCCCGGTCAACTCTTTCTTCACCCCCAGCTCGCCCCGATCAAAGAGGGCCAAAAGCCGCTTCTGCGCCACCCCAGAACCGTGAGCAAAAGCCAGAAAATGCACCGCACGGATCCGCACCTCGTAATCCTCGCGCCGGCGCGCTTCGTCCTTCTCGTCTCCCTTGGGCGGACGGCTATATTCCAAAAACGGATACACCGCCTCCAACGCCGCCTCATCGCCACAAGAACAGCGCCGAGCAGCATCACAAAGCCGAGCACAAACCAGTTCCGAAGGATCCGCCAAAAGAGCCGCCAGATCCGCAAACAACCGCTCATCCGGATAATAACCGACCAGCTGCACCGCCTGCTCCCGCACCTGCCCCACCGAATCAGCCAACCCCTTGCGAATCAACGACAAAACCAGATCCGACTGCTTCGGAGTCACCACCGCCGGCGCCACCGACGACTTCCCCTCCGCCCGCACCTGATGCTTCAAAACCTTCTCGCGCAGCCGCGCATCCTTAGCCCCCCACAGCCGCCCCACGTCCAGCAAAGCCTCCGCCTCGCCCAACCGCGCCAACAAGACCGTGGCCGGAATAAAAGCATGAAAACGCGCATCCAAAGGCAACTTGGCTTCCGCAAAATCCAACATCAAGCCCTCCCAATTTCAGACAACCCCCTCGCCCAAATCCAACCAAACCAAGGCGCCCGCCACCCAACGCGAACCCCCGGTTAAGCCCGCCGCGTTTCGCTAAAATTCCCCCCTCCTCCTGGTCCAAAAGCATGTGCGCGACCTCGCGCACATCCGAGCACCAAATCGCGCACAACAGCGAAACCCGCCCCTCCCCGGACAACTCCTGACTTGACCCGCCTTCAGATCTAAACGCAGGCCTGTTCTCAAAGTCTCCGCTGAAGAAGATCAGGGCGACGGTGACCTTGCAGGATTAGAAGAGCAAAACGATTCTCAACTTTGCCAAACCTTCACCAAAAGGTCGGCCAACACGGTACGCTGCTGGGGAGAGAAAGTGGCCGCCTGGTCGATGACCCCGTGCAAGGATTTGGCTTCTTCGGCGGAGATCATTTTCCACTTGGTGTTGGCGTCGCTGACGCTCTGGTGGACATTGCCCCAGACGCTTTTGCCCATGACCGAGCCTTTGATAAAAGCGTCTCGATTGTTGATGTTAAAGGGACCGACCTTGGTAGTGCCACTCACGCCACCGTGAAGGACCCGCAGTTGAGCATCGCTCATCCTGGCGACCTGGCTTTGCAATTGGGCGGGAAATTGCTTCATCGCGGCCTGGATCTTGGCATCTTTCATGGCTCGGGCGGCCTTGCTGGTTTGCACCTGAGCGGCAGCATCGACCTTTGCCGGGGCAGCCGTGGCGCTGACCGGAGTGAGCGGAGCGAGCAAGGCGCCGCCGGCGACCATCATCGACAAACCGGTCTTCAGCCAGCGATGGGAATTGTGCTCCTCGGGAGTGCTGGCGACAAATCTGTCCCCTGCCTCGGGCGCAGAGCGCCGGGGCTCGCTACGTCGTGGAGTGGCCGGTGTGGTGAGAGGGTTGATCTGCATAAGCTCACTTTGAAGTGAACTTTTCGCCAACGCAACCATCGGAAGTTAAGCAGTTTGTAAACTGGATGAACATCCGGCGCAGGGTTTTTTAACCGGGCTTGCAGCAACCCCGGGCTGCTGAGGGGAGGAGAGCTTTGCCAACTCGAAGTCCAGAATCATGCAGATAGCGGTAGAGGTGATCATCGACGTTTGCCACCGCGTGATTGCTCTTCAAGGTGCTGTTCCTCCCGCAACCTCGCGCGCGGCCCTGCTGGCTGAGAAATATCGGCCTCTGGTGGGATTCCGCAACCTCTTGGTTCAAGAGTATGAACAGATTCGGCTGGAAATCGTGGTGCAGATTGTCAACCAGGGGCTTGGGGTGCTGGCCGACTTTCGCGATGAGGTACTGAGTTATGTCAGTTCGTGATCGGCTGAGCGCCGCTTTGGAGGCGGTTGCCTGGGTGGAGATGGCCTGGCTTTACGGCTCGCGCGCCCAGGGCAGAGCGCACCCGGGTTCGGATTATGACCTGGCTGTGATCACCTCTGGTGCAACTCGATTCGAGGATCTACAAGCTTTGCGCGAGGATCTGGAAGACTGCGTGCAGGGCGAGGTGGGCCTGGCCCATCTCAATCATGCCGATACCCTGCTTTGCCGCGAAGCGATTTCAGGACAGCTGCTGCTGCGCCGCAACCCTTCTGCTCACGCCGATTACGTTTCACGCATTTGTCGCCTGGCCGAGGACGATCAGTTGCATCTGCGCCAGGGATTAAAATGGTGGAAGCAAGCCTCCCTGCAGAAACCAGCCCAACGATGACAGAGTTCGGGGTCAACGGCCCTGAACCCAGCGGGGACGGAGGGCGTAGTAACAGCATGTCATCACCCATTGGAGATCCTGGCCAAGCGGCCACCCCACCCCCAAAACAGAGACCCTACCTGACTGCTCTCTTGTTGGTGTCGGTCTTTGGATTCCTTGCGGCCATCATCATTCCCAATTTCCTCACGCCTCATGCTCAAGGAAGCTTGACTGGCTGCAAATCCAACTGCAAAAACCTGGCCACCGCCGTGGAGATGTACGCCTCCGACAACGGCGGCTACTATCCAAGATCCCTGGCGGAGCTGCTGCCGGGCAAATATCTGAAAGTCATCCCCACCTGTCCAAAAGCCGGCCGCGACACTTACACGGACTACGTAGCGGAGGGCACGAAAAGCTTCTCCTTCAGCTGCGTGGGCAATAATCACGCCAAAGCCTACGGCGGTTTCAGCACTTCCAGCAACAACTACCCGCAGTACAACGGCGAGCAGGGCCTGCTCGACCATCCCTGAAGGCCTCTTAGTCCCCCAGGTTGTCCGTAAGCCTTTTTCATGGGTTGGCTCAGGTCCGCAGAATGGCTTGGTTGTTGGGTTCTGGCGAGGTCCACTTCGGTTGAGTTCATGTCCGGTCGGCGAGTTTTTGGCACGGTTGGAGACCACCAGGAGACAACGGTTTGAAGCACGTTCATCGCCGGACACGGACTTTCAGGTCACTGGCGACGACCACGCAGCCGCTCCAGGATTTTGCCTCGTCCATCGACATCACGCTCAGGATGCGTTGGATGAGTGCAGTTCTGGTGGGGTTGCCGAGGCGAAAAATTATACATCCTTTGTGGGTGCCTGGAGCGTAGGTCCGGGCGTCACAGAAGTCGGTGTCTTGGGTCAGCAGCACACGACCGTCTTCCTGCGCACCACGCCAGACATCCGAATCAGGGCAGCCTTTTAGGCCTTCACTCTCAGAGATGGAATCAGCCGATAGGGGAGGTTCTCGTCGAGCTTTAGCTTCAAGCGACCCAGGGTATGCCGAGATCCTCGGCGGCCGACGCGGCGGCGTAGGCAATGACACATCGGACGTCGGCTTCGGTAAGAGTGGGGAAGTCCGCGAGGATGTCTTCGATGGTGTCACCCTCTGCCAGGCTGGCCAGGATAGTGCGAAGGGTCACGCGAGTGCCGACGATGATGGCTTCACCACCACAGATTTCTGGGTTGCGTGTTATATGAGCTTTGAAGTTCACCCTGTCATGTTCTGTGCTGCTCGGTCTCCCCCTTGCATAGTTTTTGGACCGCTCCTTAGGCAAAAGTGCGAGCAGACTCCACTGCAAGCGCTCACCATCACGGCACCAAAGTGATACAGCCTTTTCTACCGGCAACCTATAGCTTTTTCCCAAAGTGGGTTTCGGGGCGCTTTGCGGTCCAGTGACCCCGCGTTGAGTTTGCCTATGTGTGGGTTGCGAGTCGAATACGCTACGTCGACAATGACGGTAAACAATATGAACCTTCGGACCCGGAGGCCCAGTGGGTGCTGTCCACACGCTTTGGAGTCTGTCACGATTACGCAGTCCTATACAACGCCTTGGCCAAAAAAGCCGGGTTGGATGTGGTGTATGTGACTGGAATGGCCCGCATTGTCCGACGGCATTCTTGGGCCGCACGCTTGGAACGCCGTCTGCATCGGGGGAGATTGGCGTATGATCGACTCCTGCTGGGCCCGTAACGAAGGTAATGGAAAAGTCGCGGTGCGCCAGAGCGTTGCCCAGAGCTTCGTATAGAGCTCGCAGCGGGTAGCGGTAGGCGTTCGGGGCTTTCAGGTTGCCTTTGTCAATCAGCTGCGTGGCCTGGAGTTCCAGAAGCTGCGCGAGCTTGCGAGATTGCTCCAGCAGAGTTCCGGATATCTCGTGTCGCTCGGAATTTTTTTCATAACGATCTACTCCCTCATATATAGAGAAGAGGCTTACCGCGCCAGGTATGAAGTGGCTGACGTTCCTGCCGAACAGCAGAATGGTGAAGTTGCGCGGGCGCAGTTGACCGGTTAGAGCCTCTTTGACGCACAGGCTGGGGACGAAGCTGCTGATTTGTTTGGAGTCAGAGTTCTGAGAGTTTTCCTGGCCTCATCTTCCAGTCATGGCAGACTGAAATACAAAAGTCCACCACAAACTAGTGGCCGGCCAGGGTTGTTCTCCGCCCACGCAACGCCGGAAACCCCTATAAATACTGGGCCCAAACGTCATGCTCTGGGAGTTGATCACAGCGTTGATCACGGGCCCAAATTTGTCTCGGCACCAAGCTACCCGACAATGAAAAAAGCCCGCTGTTGCGGGCTTTCTTGTTGGTCGGAGTGCACGGATTTGAACCGTGGGCCCCCTAGCCAGGCGAGCCAGATTTTCTTCCTGTTCTGGAGTTCTCGGCGGGGTCCGGCAGGCCTGGTGGTCATTCCGGCGGCACCATCCTCTTTCTCGCAGTTGGCCATAGAGTTTTCGCTCCTCTTTTCTTCGCCTTGAGCCGGTCCAAGCTCCACACGTTCGCCTCTCCAATGGCGCAATCCTCAAGGGTAAGGCAGCTTCTCGCTCTTGCTTGGAGCGGCATAGCAACGAGTGTTCTCAGCGTGGTGGTCGAAGACGATGAAATAGGGCGTATGGAGCCGACCATTTGAGATTTTCATTCCAGGTCAGGCTGAACCACGGTTGATTCTGGCCTCCAGCACGGCCAGATTGGCCAGTGTTTCCGCGAGCGGTGGGGGAGGCTCGTGGAAGAATCCGGCGTCGATCATCCCCCGGTAGTCTTGCTCCAGATTCTTCAAAGCAGAGCCCTGGGGTAAGAGTCTCAGAGTGCCAGGCCTGGCCTCAGGGTAACGATACTTCTGAGCCGGATCTTAGAGTCCACGGTAATGTCCACGTCTTCCGAGAAGCGGCGGATCAGGCCGAACACCTTGGAAAGCGAGGTTCCGCCTTTGAAGGCAAGAGGGCAACCGAAATCTCTAGAAAAGAGCTGCTGCAGGACCCAGCAGACCCAAAGGTCTTTCTCCAAGACGCGGGGCGGGCGACCAGTCTGCTGGGCAGCTCGAACCAGCACTTCGAGTCTCTCGTCCGAACTCAGACTCCAGTAGCTGGGCACTAACCTGCGATCCGCCTGATAGGTTTTTCCATCCAGGCCGGCAACTCAGGGATGTATCCTAAAAGTTCTTCCCTTACCGATTCGGGGAGTTGGCTGGCCAACTGCCTCTCAACCGACTCTGAGAGGCCCTTCTTGCCGATGTACTGTAGGGCAGCAATGACGGGCCCCGCCGCGGAGTCTGCTCCGACCAGGTTTCTTCGAGACTTTATGATGATTTCTTGATTTCCGATGCGGAGGATACGGCCGGGTCCGGTGGACCAGTACACTGTCCTTGTCGGAACTTGGGTCGAGAGCCCCAGCCGATTGGCCGCCTCGGCGCCAGAAATCAGCAACTTGGCGCCTTGAGCCCGGGCGGCTGCCTGAGCGACCTTCGCACCCGGAACCGAAAGCGTGCCCAGGACGGGGCTCGTTTTGGGCCGGGCATAAAATCCGCGGGCGACCCGCTGGAGCTCTCCCATCTTGGTCAGGCGCGACAGAGCCTGGTCTACAGACGCCCGGCTGCCGACACAACGCATCTCCTTTACCGAGAAGGGCTCTCCAAGAGGGAAGAGCTGAGCCTTCTGGCGGACTAACTCAAGCACGCTGACTGTTTCCATTTGTCAGAAACTATAGGCGTTTTTCTGACAAGCCGCAAGTTTTGAAGAGCCTCCTCATAGAGCCCGGCCAGCCAGGTCACGTTCTCTCCCGGATGGCGGGCCAGACAGTCTTTCCAGCCAAGGCGCGGGCGGGAGGATAGGCGATCGTGCTCTCCAGGAGTGCCGCCAAGCGGCGGGCGGCTCCCATGTTTCGATGATGGCGAAGCTGGCAGCGTAATGGATCCAACAGAAGTAGGTGTCTTCGAGCACGTCAGGTTCGGTGACGTTGTGGCTGGTCTT
Source organism: Vulcanimicrobiota bacterium (assembly GCA_022842865.1). GTDB lineage: Bacteria > Vulcanimicrobiota > Xenobia > Xenobiales > JADMJV01 > JADMJV01. The sequence continues at coordinate 16,688 of JALHOV010000104.1, forward strand.
CAGCGATGACCGGTAGTAGAACATAACGATGATTTGGCGGCGTTTTCTGGCTGTATGTGGCCGCAATCCCTTATAATTACTGGGTTAAAACGTGATCGCAGGCCCAAGCTTGCCTCGACGTCGAGTTACCCGGGAAGTGAAAAAGCCCGCGGTTGCGGGCTTTCTTGTTGGTCGGAGTGCACGGATTTGAACCGTGGGCCCCTAGTCCCCCAGGAGCACTTAAGGGGTTGGTTACGGGGTGGGGGAGGTCGGACAAATTTCGATGGGATAAGGGTTTGCTGATGTTCAGCTATAAAATGACCGGGCTGTCATGGCCCGGTCGTCACACCGCGAAGGTGGCAGTCCCTGAGACCGCTTGCGCGGACACCCACCTTGTAACCGGCGGGATTCGGGATTGAAGGCCGAAGCCTTCCTATGAAGGTTAGCAAAGCGTCGGGCTGCTGCTGGAGCGGCAGCTGGCCAGTCTGGATGCCTACATCCGCGGCCGCCTGGAGCAGATCGACCGGGAGCTGGAGCTGGTGAGCGAGGACCGGGTGGCTCACGAGGGAATCCCAATCAACTGAGGGGAAGACGAAGACCACGTTTATCTGGTGGCCGGGGGAAGGAAGCTCCCTCTAGATCCCTTTTTCGTAAAGCTGCTCATGCAAATCCTGGAGCAAGTGCGGCTAGGGAAGCCGATTTCGATTTTACCCCACAACGCAGAGATGACGACGCAACAAGCAGCCGACTTACTCAATGTATCGCGCCCTTTTGTCAGCAAACTACTGAAGAAGGGAGAACTCGCCTACGAAATGCGTGGAACGCATCGTCGCATTCGCCTGGAAATGGTCAAGCGCTACAAGCAAGAGCGGGCGGTCAAACGACGCAAAGCCATCTCGGCCATTGCGGACCTGGCTGAGGAATACGGGTTACCAGATTGATCCAAAGGCCTTGGCAGCACTAACTGCGATTCAACTTTGGCCCCAAGAGCCCGACGGCCAGAGCGGCCGCAGTAGTTGACTCAGTTTACGAGCGCGACAAAATCTGTCGCGACCCTGGCTAGTATAGGAGAATCTCAACCAGGGGGACTGTTCCGTGGACGTGTTGATGCCGGTGATCGGCCTGTGTATTGGACTTTTAGCCGGAGTCTGGACCTTCGAGGATGCCCGCAAGCGCGGGATGACCTCCTCCAGCGCCGGGGTCTGGGCGCTGGGGGTGTGCCTGCTGCTCATCCTCTTCCTGCCTCTCTACCTGGCAGGCCGCCCGCCGCTTCCCGCCACCGCACCCGCCCCGCTGCAACTCGCCCAGCAGTTGCTCCAATTGGAGGAGATGAAAGCGCGCGGGACCCTCTCCGAT
>JALHOV010000105.1:0-15655 GCA_022842865.1 Vulcanimicrobiota bacterium
CAAGATCGACAAGATCATGGCCGAGACGGAATCCATTGGCGATCAGAACGCTTTCGCTACCCAGGTCCTGCAACAGGGCATGAACGGTAAGACGGAAGGTTTCGACAATTTAATCAACAGTACGCGCAAGGCTTCCACCGCTTTGCGCGGCATCACGCCGCCGCCGAACTGTCGGGAGCATTATCAGCTGCTGCTTAAGCAGACGGACTCCAGCATGCGGTTGCTGGAGAAGGTGAAATCGGCCACGGTTTCGCTGGACACGGGAGCCTTGACCGCTCTGGGCGCGGAAGGACAGGGCATGCAGGCCGACGCCAACCGGCTCCGGCAATTGGACGAGCAGCTGCGAGCCGGCCGCTAATCGGCGCTCGCCACGGCCGCGGACAGCGTAGCAGCCGCTCCGCAGCTCGAAAGAGTCGCTAACTGAGCGTCAGGGCCAATCCATTGTGTTCGGGCCCCAGGCTGAGTATGAAGTCGGCAGCTTTGCCTCGCCAGCTTTCGGGGGTTGGATACTCTTCTGCGCCCGGCCCAAAGGTGAAGCGCAACATGTCCGTGTTGATGGTGCCTGGATCGAGCGAGACGGCCGCCATTCCGGCAGGAATTTCCATGGCCAGGCACCGGCTCAGACCTTCGACCGCCCACTTACTGGCGCAATAGGGTCCGACCATAGGCGCTCCGCTACGTCCCCAGTCGGAGCTGATGTTGACGACCACGCCCTCTCCCCGCTCGATCATGGAAGGGAGAAAGGCACGCAGCATGTGTTGGACTCCGCCCACGTTGATGCGTAGCACCTGGGCCAGGGCCACCGGATCTTGAGCCCAGAGGGGATCGGGATGGGTGGTCACCCCCGCGCTATTGATAAGCAGGTCGGGCGGACCGCCCAGGCGTTTGAGCACGTCCCGCGCCCAATGTTCTACCTGGAGATAATCCCCCACATCCACCTGGTCCGGCCCGGGCGCGCTGGTGCCGCAACCGGCTACCAGGTGACCCCTGCAGGCGAATTCTTCCGCTATAGCGCGGCCCAAGCCACGGGTGGTTCCGCTGATGACGATGCGCTTGCTCAAAGGCGGCCGGCGAACTCGCTCCAGACCGTGGCGGCCGAGCCGTTCAAAGGCCATTGGCCATGCATCGCGCCCAGAGCGGCTCCGACCAGGGCGCCCAGCCATTCGCGGTCGGCCTCTTTGGCCTGAGCCAGGCGCATGGCCAGTTGCGGCTGGTGTCCGTGACACTCCAATAGATAAAGGGCGGTGGCGGTGGCCTCCAGGATGTGCGGGCCGGCTGCCCAGTCCTCGCGGGACTCCTCAAAACTGCGCCCCTGAAGGCGGGCCTCCTCGAGCACCATTTCGAAAAAGTCGAGGGGGGTGCCGCGCCAGCCATCGTAGCGGGGCGCCACAGCGGCATAGGGTACATTGCGCTGAACCTGGCGGAGAACCTCGGAGAAGCGTTCCCAATAGAACGGGCCGGGGGGCGGCGCCGGCTGGCATGCCAGTTCCCAGAGCAGGTTGGCCCAGGCCAGGCTGCAGGCGGCCGAAGCCGCGTCGATATGGGTCACGTGGGAACCCATGATCAAGAATACCCAGAAGCCGGCGCCTCCCCGTTTATAGCGTGTCAGCAAAAGCGGCGCCATTCGGAGCATAGCGCCACAGTCATCGGCTCGCGCGCCGCAGGCCAGAAAACCTTCGTTGAGACGCAGTTGGAATTCGCGATGGCTGTTCCAGGGGCGTGTTACGGGAGCCTCTGCCAGGCTTTTGGAAAAGGAGCCGATCCAGGGCAGAAAACGATTGCTGCCATTGACCAGCTTCAAGGTTTCCAGCGAGAGCACCGCGGCCTGGCTATCTTCACCGGCTCCGGCCAGCAGGCCGCCCATCATGGCTTGCATGCGGGCCAGTTCGGGGGTTGGTTTGGGACTTTCCCGCATAAAGGGTGCGGAATTGAGGGGAACCAGGTCACCGGCCAACCAGCCTTCCAGCAGTTGATCCTCGACCGCGCCCAGCACCACGCTGCCTCGGGAGTAGGAGTAGCTTTGGGCCGAGTGCATTTTTTGAGTGGCATTTACGTCGCCTTGTTCGACCGTCTTTTGCAATTGGCGCAGCTGTGCCTGATCCGCTTCGGGCAGGTTCTGAGTCTGCAGGGCCTGGCGCAGAATGCGGGTGGCGGCCGCCTGATCGCCTTTTTTCATGGCCTGCACGGCTTCTTCCCGGGCCATGGCCGCCATGGCCTGGTGCAGCTTGCGCTCGACTTCGACGTTGGCTGGCATCTCGGCGCGTTCCTGGGCGCTCACTCGTGGTTGCGCGAACTCGAGCTCTACCGTCCGCAGTTCGCCGCTGCCGGAAGCCAGATATTCCAGAGTCGCCTTCAGGCCGGATTGAGGAATGGCGGCGGCCGGCACGGCAACGCGGAAGAGCAGCTCCAGGGGAAATTCCACCGTCAGGTCGGCCAGCCGGTAGCCTTCTTCCCTGTCTCCCTGCACCTCACCCAGAGGCTCAAAGGAGAGGCCTTGCATTTTCAGGCGGACCTGAGTGCCCACAGTGGCGGCCAGGCCGTCAAGTTCCAGTTCCACGTAACGAACCAGCTGCTCCGGCGTTTCCACAAAGAAGTGATTGCCGCCGCCGCTGGCGGCCATGGCTCGCAGCAAATTCTCTTGATAGTCCCTGCCGAATCCCATGGTAGTGGTTTGCAGACCTTTTTTCAGCCAGTTGTTGACCTCTGAGCAGATAGGATCCGGATTGGTCTGGCCCAGATTGGCCTGTCCGTCGGTGAGCAACACCAATCGGTTGAGGTTGCCTTTGCGCAAGCCCAGATTGGCCTGGTCGGCGCCGGCCTGCCAACCAGGGAAAAGGGCGGTTGATCCGTAGGCCTGGATCTGCTCAACGCGTCGCAGCAGGCGATGCTTGTCCACCACGGGAGTGGAGGCCACGACCGTTTCCACGTCGCTGGCAAAAGTCACCAGGCTGATGCGGTCATCCTGGTTCAGCGACTTGATGGCCAGAGCGGCGGCTTTGCGCGTCAGTTCCATCTTCTCGCCCTGCATCGAGCCGGACCGATCGATGACCAGGGCCAGGTTGATGGGCACCCGTTGGCGTTCCGTGTGGCTGGGAGGGGCGGGAGGAGTGATGCGCACGATCACGTCGACGGTGCAGCTTTGATCGTGGCAGAAGGCGGCTCGATCTGGGATAAATTCCAGCATGTGCGTTTGTTCGGGCCGCCCCCCCGTCGCCCCCTCCAAGCAGAAGGGGCGCTAGCGCGCCCCTTCCTTTACAGCTTCTCGTGGACCTGAATCCAACTCTCGTCAGGAGCGAAGCTCTCCAACGTTTTGACCACATTGTGGGTGTTGGCGCCCAGGTCTTTTTGATAGATGACGCCCTCTTGATTGCACACGAAGCTCATCACTCCCGATTTGCCATAGTTGACGGGATAAGCGATCACCTCAAAGCCTGCACCAGGGCGTATCTGGTAGTGATAGCCAAACCAGGGAGCCCCAGCAACGTGGCCTTCAGCGTATTGGTAGGCGTGTCCAAGGGACTTTTCCAGCGGGCTTTTGTCGGTTTTGGAAGTCGACTTCCAGTAAAGTCCATCGTGCTTGCCGGGGGTGCTGAGAAAGCGGGCGGTATAGGCATTTTCTTTGGCCTGGTAGGCTTTCTCGGCGGCGACCACGCGGTGCAGGGTGGCGATGGTCAACAGTTCGTTGTGACCCACGCGACGGTTAAGGATTTCCTCCATGCCGTGGCTGGTGTCAAAGTGCCAGCCGCCTTTCCCTTTGGCCAGAGGTACCGGAAACGGCCAGCCCTCCGCGCCCAAACGGAGAATGCGCCCGCCGTCTTCGGTGGGAGCCAGCGACCAGTGTTCCCGAATGACTCGTCCCAACACTCGCATGGCTTCTTCACGCTCTTCAGGAGCCAGGACGCCTTTCAAGCTTGGACCAAACAGAGCGCGCATTTCTTTCTGATCCTTTTGGGCCAGGGCCTGAGAAAAGGCTTTGACGGCCAGTTGGGGGGTTTTGAAGTTCTTTTCGCCGTCGGCCAGCACCGGAGCGGCGGTCAGGGCGGTCAGTATTGCTGCAATCAGGGTCCTTTTCATCGACGTCGTCCTCCTCCGGAGCGCATTCCATTGCCGAAACTGCTGGTTCCCCGGCTCTCTGCGCCACGAAAACTGTCGCGGCTGGCGCTGCCGGCTGAAGTGTAGTTGCCGAAGCTGGGGGCGCTGCCCGTTTGGAAACGCGACCCGGCATTGACCGAGGCGGGCATCTGGGTGGGCGTGGAGGGGCGATTGTTGAAGGTGTTGTTGACGTTGACCCGATTGATGTTGTTGCCTGAGACATTGATGTTGGTGTTGATGTTATTGACATTGCGTTGATAAACGTTGTTCCCGTAAGGGCGGTAGACGTTTCCGGGGTTGTAGTAGCCGGCGCTGCGCCATCCGTAGGGCCGGTAGTAGGAGGCCGGGGGAACCCAACCGTAGGCCGGGCGGTAGAAGCAGGCGTCGTTCCAGTTGAAAACGTTCTGCCAGAGCAGAACGTTGGTTGCGATGGCGGCGCTATAGGCCAACGCCATACCGGGCTGATACATGCTGGAGGTGTCATAGGTGGGCACGTAGATCACCTGCGGATCGGCCGATTCGATGCGAATGTTGGTGCCTTCTTCGATAACGGTGACTTTGCTATCACTATCCAGGTTGCCGGCCTGCTTGGCCTGGTAACGAACCCGTTGGATGGCATCGGAAACGTCTGTGATCTGGTTGCTGACCGCATAACCTATCGATTGGGTCCACTGGTCATTGCTGGCCATCATGGAAAGCACAGTGGGGTAAGTGGTCAGTGCTTCCACGCTGGAGTCCCAACCGGTTTTTCCCTGAGTGATCTTCTGGCCGGACTTGACCGCCTGATTAGCTGCCTGAACCTGCTGCGGCTGGGTGGAGGCTGAGAGCACGTTGCTCAACAGCGGATCTGGATACAGAGCGACAGGAGCGACCAGGGTGTCCAGGTCACTCGCGCTGTAGGTGTTTTGAGCCCAAGCGGGGCTCAGGCAGGCCAGCAGCAGGAATAATACCGCGGTCGCCAGGCGAGTTAATCGCATGGGAATCTCCATTCTTGTTGTCTTTGCGTCGAGATACAATTAGGGCGAGGGCAAGTCGGTTCCTGCCGGGTTGACTTTCGTCTCGATGACCCACGGCAGGACCATCACCCCGAAAAACGGCACCAGAAAGACCCAGAAAAGGGTATCCTCGATCTTGTCCAGTCCGCCTTTGGAGACCGCGCCGACCAGGAAGGGTCCGAAGGCGGTTATAATTCGCCCTACGTTGTAGCAGAAGCCGGAGCCGGTGGCCCGCAGTCGGGTCGGGAAGAGTTCGGGCAAATAGTAAGTAAAGCTGCCGAAGACTCCGAAGACGGTGAGGCCCAGGAAGAACTGCATGTAGAGACGGTGAATGGGAGCCAGCGGGAGTCCAAAAGTGGCCATGATGGCCAGCGCGGAGCAAGAATAATAGACGCCGAACATGGTTTTTCGACCATACCGGTTGGCAAAGGGCACGGTCATCAGAGTTCCGATGAAGCCGCCCACACTGAAGCAGGCAGTGGCGATCAATTGCCAGCTGGTCACCATTTGGGCGGTTTCCGTTTCCGCCAGACCGAGCGATTGGGCATGCGCCTTGGCCAGGCCACCCGACAAGCCGGCCTGGAAGGTGCTCAGCGTCCACCAACTGATGAGTGCGGTGACGGCCATTAAAAAGCCGCTGCGCGTGAGGGGCCAGAGTTCCGGACTGAAGAGTTCCCGCAGTCGCGGGTTGCGGTCGCCTTCTCTGCTGAAAGTTTCGGGTTCTTTCAAGACCATGCGCATGGCCACGGCCGCCAGGGCAGGCAGCAGTCCGAAAAGGAACACGACGCGCCAGGAATATTCAGGATGGTCAGGCAGCCAATAGCCAACCACCAGTTTGTTGATCAGGGCTGCGCAGATCAGACCGAAGGGCGCCGAGGTGTAAAGCAGCGCTCCGGCGTCGGCCCGACGCGAGGCGGGCACAACTTCGTTGACCATAGCCGCTCCGGCTGCCCATTCGCCTCCGATACCCAGGCTGGCGATGATGCGGCAGAAAATGAGAAACTCGACGTTGGGAGCGGCGGCACACAAGGCCGTTCCCAGCGAGTAGAGGACGATGGTTAACAACAACGTGCGGGAACGGCCGATTTTGTCGGCCAACCAGCCGAAAAAGATGCCTCCCACCGCCCAACCAATGAGCAGCACCGAGGCCATCAGTGCCGTGTAGCGCTTGGTTTGTTCCAGCGCTTCGGGAGAACCGATATCCAGGTGCAACAGGGTGGGAATGCAATTGGCGGCCACGTAGTTGAACAACAAAGCGTCGATGATATCGAAGCCCCAGCCTAACCAGGCGGCTAAAACCACCGTCCATTGATAACCGGACATTCCCCAAGGCCAACGCATGGCCGCTCATTCTTTCTAAGGAAAATAGTTCCTCGATTAGAGGTCGCGCCAGAGCACCAGGGCGTCCTGAAAACCCTGGCTGGGATGCAGAAAGGCTCCGGGTAGGCGGCCGACTTCGCGAAATCCCAGCTTGAGCCAGAGATGGATGGCTGCCTGATTGGAAGTGACCACAAAGTTGAATTGCATGGCTCGGAAGCCATACTCTCGGGCCATTTGCATAGAGTGAAGGCACATCTCGCGCGCCAACCCGCGCCCCTGGAAGGCGGCTGAGGTCATATAGCCGCAGTTGCACACGTGGCTTCCGCCGCCAGCCTGGTTTCTTTTTAGATAATAAGTGGCGGCCACCACGCCGTCCAGGTCTGCCACCCAAACCTCGTGGGCCAACCAGTAACCCAGGGCCTGTTCGCGCGACAAGTCACGGTCCAGAGTGTAGGTTTCGCCCGCTCGGATGACTGGCTCGAGAATGTTCCAGACAGCCTCGGCATCGCCGTCCTGGTAAGCACGAATGTTCATAGCATGAGCTTCTGCCTGAAAGTCGTTCGTTCATCTTGTAGGGGGCCAGCCGAGGGGCAAGGAGTTAGAAGCGGACGAACTGGTCCTCGCGAGCGGGCACTTCGGCCGGGCGAACGTGAACGGCGTAGCGCAGCGTGCTCTGGGCATTACCCCGGAAAACCCCGCGGGTGGGAGGGCAGTCGGCATAATCGCGGCCCACGCAGTTTACGATGTAAGTCTCATCGGTGACCACACCGCGGCTTGGATCGTAGCCGCGCCAACCGGATTCGCAGACGTTGGCCTCCACCCAGGCGTGGGAGGTGTCCACCTCGGCCGCCTCAGGGGAGAACCGGTAGCCGGAGATATAACGACAGGGAATGCGGGCCTGGCGCAAGACGCTCAGCATGACGTGGGCAAAGTCCTGACTTACACCGCGCTTTTGGCGCATGACCAGGGTGGACGAGGAATCCACCTGAGTGCTTGCCTTCTCGTAGGCGAACTGCGCGCGCACCATTTTGCAGACGGCCACCGCCAGGTCGTGGGGAGTCTCGAAGTCCTTGAAGTCAATGCCCTCAAACCCGGTCGTCATATCCACCAGGGCGGTCGGTTCCAGCATGTCGTAAAAGTCCTGGTTTTCCACTTTTTTGGCCAGCTGGTCCCAAGTCAAGTTGCCAATGCTCTCTGGCTTGCGCACTTCGACCATGGATTCGCCGACGATCTGAACCTCGTGGTGAGCCCAGGGGACGTCGAAGTGATGCACCACGTTGCCCAGGTGATCCTGATAGCGAAAGACACGCACTTCCGGATCCAGGCTTAGAGAAAAGGTAAGGCAGCGCTGGCGATCGTTAGAAATGGGGTGTTTGCGCACTTCCATCACATTCTCCTGAATGTCCTGGTCGTAATGGTATTTGGTGACGTGGCGGATGGCATACAGCATGAAGTTGCAGTTTGTCTCAGGGGGAGGTCAAACCCTGCAAGGCTGGAAAGCGCGCCCATGGAAAGTACAACTCGCGCTAAAAGCTTCCGGGACCGTCTCCAGCAGGAGATCATCGTGTTCGACGGCGGCATGGGAACTTCGCTCTACGACAAGGGCATTTTCATCAACACGTGCTTTGATGAGCTGAATTTAATGAACGCCGACCTGGTTCGTGATGTGCATCGGGAATACGTGAGCGCTGGCGCAGACGTGATCGAGACCAACACCTTCGGCGCCAACCGCTATAAATTGGCTCCCTATGGACTGGAGAAGCGCGTTCACGAAGTCAATCAGGCCGGCGCCAGGATCGCCGTGTCGGCGGCCGCCGACAAGGCGCTGGTGGCAGGCTCGGTGGGACCCCTGGGCGTGCAGATCGAGCCGCTCGGCAAAATCTCTTTGGACGAAGCGCGGGCCGCCTTTCGCGAGCAGATCCAGGGCCTCGTTGACGGCGGGGTCGACTTGATTATTCTCGAGACTTTCCACATGCTGCCCGAACTCGAGCAGGCAGTGAAGGCCGTGCGGGAAGTTGCTCCCGATTTTCCTTTGATCGTCCAGGTCACCATCGGCGACGACGGCAACCTGCTCAGCGGCGCCCCACTGTCTCAGTTTGTGGCCATGATCACGGAATATAAACCGGATGCCATCGGCATGAACTGCTCGGTAGGACCCAAAGCCATGATGGATGCCCTGGAGGAGATGAAGCACCTGACCTCTCTGCCTATTGCGCTGCAGCCCAACGCTGGCCTACCGCAGACCGTAGGCGGACGCAACATTTACATGACCTCTCCCGAGTATATGGCCGAATATTCCAAGCGCTTCATTCAGGCGGGAGCCTCGATCGTGGGCGGCTGCTGCGGCACCGACGTAACTCACATTAAGGCGATTCGCCGGGCCGTTTCGGCGCTGCAGCCGGCCAAGCGCATGGAACAGACTGCCAGTCTGCAGATTCAGGCTCCCGTCGAGGTCAAAGTGGCTTCCATGGCCGAGAAATCGCGCCTGGCCAACAAGCTGATGCGTAAGCAGTTCGTCACCCTGGTGGAGCTGGTTTCGCCGCGCGGTGTCTCGCCCATCAAGGAGCTTGAAAAGGCACGCAAGCTGCATCACTTCGGCATCGACGCCATCAATATTCCCGATGGGCCGCGCGCTTCGGCTCGCATGTCGGCGCTGGCCATGACGGCGCTGATTCAGCGCGAGGTCGGTATAGAGCCGGTGCTGCACGTGGCTTGTCGCGATCGCAATGTGATCGGACTGCAGTCGGACCTGTTGGGCGCGTGGGCGCTGGGCATCCGCAACCTGATCGCCATTACCGGCGATCCGCCCAAGCTGGGCAATTACCCGGACGCAACCGCCGTGTTTGACGTGGACGCTATCGGTCTGGTCAATCTGATTAACCGTCTCAACCACGGACTGGACTTGGCGGGCAATCCCATCGGCGAGCCCACCGCCTTCAATATCGGGGTGGGCTGCAACCCGGGGGCGCTCAACCTGGATGAAGAAGTCCGCCGACTGGACTGGAAGGTCGAGGCCGGCGCCGACTACATCGTAACCCAACCGGTTTTTGACGTGCGCATCCTGGAGAAATTTGTGGCCCGCATCCAGCACATCAAGTTGCCCATCCTGTGTGGCATCTGGCCGCTGATTTCCTATCGCAATGCCGAGTTCATGAACAACGAGGTGCCAGGCTGCAGCGTGCCCGACGACATCCTGGAGCGGATGCGCAAGACCACCACCAAGGAAGAAGGTTTTGCCGAGGGGGTGAAAATCGCTAGCGAAACCTTCAAGCACTTGAAAAACGACTTTGCGGGAGTGCAACTCTCGGCCCCAATGGGTCGCATCGAGGGTATTTTCCAAATCCTCGGCGACTAGGTTGTCGCGCCAAGGTCCGGACGGTTGCCGACCACCGGCAACCATGTTACCCGCCCTGGGCAACACCGGCTCGGTTGTCGCTCATCGGCAACCATGTTACCCGCCAAGGGCAACATTGTTGCAGGTCGGTTCCCTCAGTCTTGCAAGGTGTAAACGACCCGGCGCAGAGGAATCTGAGGAACAAGTTACCAAAATACCGGGATGGCCTACGACGATCTGGGCGAACTTCAAGAAACCCGAAATCTGAGCCGGCGCTTTGTTTTTTCCGCCTTCGTGCTCTGGCTCGGGATGCTGGTGGCTTTCTTCTACATTCTCCACTTGCTTTTCACGCCTGCGGCCATCGCTCATGATCAGCGGCGCGCGGCCGCCATCGTATGCGGGTTGTGTGGTCTGTGCAGTCTGGTCTTTGGCTACGCGCTGGTGCATTACCGCGGTGCCCGGCTGCGCCTCTTCAGTGAGGGGCTTGAGCTTCAGATGTCTGGTCGTCACTACCGCTTTCGCTGGGAGCAGGTGGATTGTCTTACGCTGAAAGTCACCGCTCGCACTGTTAACGGCATTCGCGCCGCCACCCTTCACGAGTACACTCTGCACCTGGCTGATGGGCGCAAAGTGGCCATTCCTTCGGGACTACAGGGTCTGGAGCAATTGGGCCAGCGATTAGAGCGGGAAGTCTATCCTCGTGCCGCCAGCCGGGCCTTCGAGCGCCTGCGGCGCAATGAGCCGGTTTGTTTTGGTCCCTGCAAGATCAGCAATCAAGGCCTGGAAATGAGCGGAACTATGAAGAGCTGGAAAGATTTGGAGCCCATTGTTCTGTCCGGCGGTATCTTTACCGTGCGCAAGCGGGGCGGCCAGACCTGGCGTGTGGTGCCATTCAGCGACATCCCCAATGCGCCGGTTTTCCTCCAGCTCACTCAGTCCCTCCGCCAGGCTAGCTGACCGCTCGAGGAGAAACCTTAGAAATGAAACTCTTCATCACGCCCGGCGCCTGTTCGTTGGCTCCGCACATTGCTTTACACGAACTCGGAATCGACCACGACACGGTGGCTATCAACCTGCGCAAAGGCGAGGGGCAAACCCCCGAGTACCTGGCCCGCAATCCGGTAGGGGCGGTGCCCGTACTGGAGACCGACGACGGACGCACCATTACGGAAGTCATGGCGATTCTGCTCTACCTGGCCCAGCGCAAGCCCGAAGCGGGCTGGATTCCGGCCGACGCCATTCCGCTCTATGAGCGCCTCAGCTTTATCGCCAGCGAGCTGCACAAGAGCTTTTTTCCGCTGTTTTTCGGAGAGCGCATTGTGTCTACGCCGGAAGCGGTAGCGGAACTGGCTAAAACCTACAAGGAACGGCTGGCGCCCCGTTTCGCTCGAGTTTCGGAATGGTTGGGGGGTCAGGACTACCTGCTGGGCACCTTTGGCCCGGCCGACATTTACCTCTATGTGATTTTAACCTGGTGGCTGCGCGGCATGAAAGAATCTCTGGATTCCTGGCCCAATCTGATTTTCTTTGTGAAGCGCATGGAAGCGCGTCCCGGCGTGCGGGCCGCGCTGGAGCATGAAAACCTTACCCCCGTGTTAGCATAACCTGGCTGCGGTATTGAACACCGTCGTCGACCAGTTGCTGATAGATGGTTTGCATGCGACCGTCGGTGTAGCGGAATTCTTCGGGGTGCCCCTGCACCGCCCACTGGTGGGGGCGGCCCTGAACCTGCACGGCCTCGACCAATCCATCGGGCGCTCGGGCCACGATCTCCAGTCCCGGGGCTAAATCTTTGATTCCCTGATGGTGATCGGAGCAAATCAGGGCTTCGTCGCCGACGATCTGGTGCAGCCGGGTGCCTGGCTCGACCATCAAGCCGTGGCCCGGTTCGGCCCGGAAAGCCAGGCTGGTCCCTTCCCGCGGTTGCTTGTGGTTGATGGAACTGGGGTAGTCGGCGGGCAGATGCTGATAAAGGGTTCCGCCCAGGGCTACGTTCAGGCCTTGCTCGCCGCGGCATTGCGCGAAAAACGGCAGGTCGTTGGCGACCGCGTACTTGTAACCGGCGATTTCAAAGTCGTCCCAGGCCCGGTCGGGCTCGTTGGGGTCCATATTGGGACCGAGTTTTTCCCCATACAGGGCTGGGTCCCAGTCGCGACCCCCGGGAACCAGCAGGGCATCCACTTGAGAAAGTTGCTGTTCGACGCTTTTTCCGTCCTTGTTGATGTAAAGCAGGCTGGGGAATCCGCCCGCGTCCATCACCGCGTCGGCCAGTTGCAGCACATCATCGTGCGCCTCGACCGGCTTATAACCGCGCTCCACGAAGATTCCCACCGTGCATTTGGCCTGCCCCTGCATGCGGCTTTCCCACTGGTCTTTCAGGGTGCTGACCACCGTATCCAGCGTGTCCTCAGCCTTGAAGTTCGGCCGGGGTGGCAGGGTGGCGGCGGCGCCGCTGGGCTTGAAGGCAGGCTGGATGTGCATGGGCACAGTTTAGTCTGAGGGTCTGAAAACTTCTTGAACGAGGAGGCCTCTGGGCCGCCAACGAACCGCCGGAGACATAAGATTTACAGGGGAGCGCAAGCGAAATGAAGCTGTTTATTGACGGGGATACTCAGACCGGGCAGAGCACCGAATGGGTGCTCAATCCTTCGACCGGAGAGCAACTGCAGGAAGTGCCGCTGGCCTCTACTGAGCAGGTCGACCAGGCCGTGGCCGCGGCTCGCAAGGCCTTCCCGGGTTGGGCTGACACCTCGCCGGCTGACCGCGCGCGCGCCCTGCTCAAGTTGGCCGACCGTCTGGAGGAGAATGCCGCGGAACTGGCCGATCTGGAAGCCAAAAACGTGGGCAAGCCCAAGTTCCTGGCCGATTTTGAGATCCCATTCATCGCCGATAACTTGCGCTTCTTTGCCGGGGCCGCCCGCTGCCTGGAAGGCCGCTCGGCCGGAGAGTACACGGCCGGACGCACCAGTTGGATTCGCCGTGAGCCCATCGGCGTGATCGCGCAAATTGCGCCCTGGAACTACCCGCTGATGATGGCCGGCTGGAAAATCGGCCCGGCCCTGGCGGCCGGCAACACCATCGTGCTCAAGCCCAGCGAAATGACGCCTTTGACCACCTTCCGCCTGGCCGAACTGGCCGCCGATCTTTTCCCGGCCGGTGTCTTCAACGTCGTCAACGGCCACGGCGCCACTGTGGGCGCGCATCTGTGCCAGCACAAGGAGGTCGACATGGTCTCGCTGACCGGCGACGTCGGCACGGGCAAGGAAGTGGCCCGGGCCGCTTCGCAGAGCCTCAAGCGCGTCCACCTGGAGTTGGGCGGCAAGGCGCCCGTCATTATTTACGATGACGCCGATCTTGACCTGGTGGTGGAAACCGTCAAGTTCGCCGGCTACATGAACACCGGTCAGGATTGCACAGCCGCCTGCCGTATTTACGCCCAGGCCGGGATCCACGATAAGCTGGTGGAGCGTTTGAGCGCGGCCATCGATTCGATGGTGGTGGGCGAACCCAACCTGGAGAACTGCGAAATGGGCCCCATGATCTCGCAGCGCCAGCGCGAACGCGTGCAGGGCTTCCTGGAGCGGGCCAAAGCCCACAAACACCTGGAATTTCTGACCGGCAAGCAGAAGATCAACGGCAAAGGCTTCTTTCTGCCGCCTACCATTGTGACTGGTGCACTGCACGAGGACGAGCTGGTGCAAAAGGAGATCTTCGGGCCGGTTATCACCGTCACTCGCTTTCAGGATGAGGCCCAGGCTCTGCAGTGGGCCAACGGCGTCGACTATGGTTTGTCGGCTTCGGTCTGGACGCGCGACCTGGACAAAGCCATGCGGGCGACTAAATACCTGCACTTCGGCTGCGTTTGGGTCAACGACCACGGCACCCTGGTCAGCGAAATGCCGCACGGCGGCTTCAAGCACTCGGGCTACGGCAAAGACATGTCCAGCTACGCGCTGGACGACTACACCGACGCCAAACACGTCATGGTTCGATTGGGAGCGCTGGGCTGATGAAATCCGTCGTTTTGAAAACCGAAATCCCCGGCCCCAAGAGCCGGGCGCTGATGGAGAGGGTGCACGAGCATACCCCCAGGTCGGTCGGTCACGGCACTCCCCTGGGTATCGCCTCGGCCCAGGGCGCCACCGTTACCGACCTGGACGGCAATACTTTCCTGGATTTCTCGGGGGGCATTGGCACGCTCAACATGGGTCATTGCCCGCCGGCCGTGGTGAAGGCCATCCAGGAACAGGCCGAGGAATACATGCATCTGTGCTTCCAGGTGCTGGCCTATCCCAGCTACGTAGACCTGTGCGCCAAGCTCAACGCCATCACTCCGGGCAATCACCCCAAGAAGTCGGTGCTCTTCAATAGCGGCGCCGAGGGCACTGAGAACGCCGTCAAGATCGCGCGCGCTTATACGGGTCGTCCCGGCATTATCGTCTTTGACCGCGCCTTCCATGGCCGCACCATGATGTGCCTGGGCATGACCGGTCAGGTCAAGCCTTACAAAGTGGGCTTCGGACCCTTCCCGGGTGACGTGGCGCGCATTCCTTATCCTTACAGCTATCGCAGCACCGGAGACGCCGAGGAAGCCAGCTTCCAGGCTCTGGATCAGGTCTTCCGCTGCGATTTGCCGCCCGAGAAGGTGGCCTGCATCATCATGGAGCCGATTCTGGGCGAAGGGGGCTTCGTGGTGCCCCCGGCAACCTTCATGCCGCGCCTGCGCAAATTATGTGACCAGCACGGCATCCTGTTGATCGCCGACGAGGTGCAGTCCGGTTTCGGCCGCACCGGCAGGTTGTTTTGCATTGAGCACTGGAACATCATTCCCGATCTCATCGTGATGGCCAAATCTTTGGGTGGCGGCACGCCCCTGAGCGCCGTGACCGGTAAGGCGGAGATTATGGATGCTCTGGTTACGGGGTCCATCGGAGGCACTTACGGCGGTAATCCGCTGGCCTGCCGGGCCGCTCTGGCGGCCATTGAGACGCTGGAGAAAGAAGGCCTGGTGGAACGGGCCAATGTCCTGGGTGACCGGGTTCGTAAGCATTTGAAGCCGCTCCAGGAGAAGTTCCCGGTCATCGGGGAGGTCCGAGGTTTGGGAGCCATGATCGGCGTGGAACTGGCAGATCCCAAGACCAAGGAGCCGGCTACGGCGCTGGCAGCCGAGCTGATCTCGGCCTGCCTGAAGAAAGGGCTGATCATGCTGAAGTCGGGGGCGGGCAACAACGTCATCCGTACGCTGATGCCGCTGGTGATGACCGACGAGCAGGTGGATGAGGCCATGGAAATCCTGGCCGGTTGCCTGGCCGAAGTGCACCAGGTCGTGGCTTCGTGAAAAAGACGCTTTTCGCCCTGGCGCTGAGTTTGGGCGCCTGGGCCCAGCCCATTTCCCATCCTCTGGACCCGCTCACCGAGGGCGAACTGACCGAGATGGTAGCCATCTTGCAGAAGGAAGGCAAGCTCAACGATCGCTCGCGGTTTCCCATGGTGACCCTGTTGGAGCCGTCCAAGCAAACGGTGCGCAACTTCAAGGCCGGCGACCCCATCAGTCGTCAAGCCTTCGCCGTCATCCTGGATCGCGCCAAAAACGAGATGTTTGAAGCGGTGGTCGATTTGTCCGGCCACAGGTTGGCGCGCTGGACGCCCCGGCCCGGGGTCTTCCCGGGCGTTCTGATCGAAGAGTTCGAAGATCCGCCCAACTATGTGCGCTCCGATCCGGCCTGGCAGGCGGCTATCGCCAAACGTGGCATCACCGACTTTGAGAACGTGCAGATCGACACCTGGGGGGTGGGCGTGCTCAGCCCGGCTGATCGTAAGTCGGGTAAGCGTTTGATTCGTTGCCTCAGCTTTTATCGGCCCAAGAACGTGCGCAATCCCTTCTATCGGCCCATCGAAGGCGTGGTAGCTCTGG
>JALHOV010000105.1:15665-17971 GCA_022842865.1 Vulcanimicrobiota bacterium
AAGGTGGTGCGTGTCGAAGACACGGGAGTGATCGCGCCGGTCAACAAGGGATTGGAAGGCGAACTCGATCCCGAGAATCAGGCGCCACTGCGCCAGCCGCTGAAGCCCATCCTACACAGTCAGCCCGAGGGTTCCAGCATTATCACCAAGGGCACTGAGGTCAGCTGGGACAACTGGACTTTCCGGTATACCATGCACACCCGCGAGGGGTTGGTGCTCAACGACTTGCGCTACAAGGGCCGACCCATTCTTTATCGTGGCTCGCTGTGCGAAATGGTGGTTCCCTACGGTTCACCGGCCGAGAACTGGTCCTGGCGCAACGCTTTTGACCTGGGCGAATACGGGGTGGGGAGGCTGGCCAATACCTTGCGTCGCGGCTTCGATGTGCCGACGCACGCCGTGCTTAAAGATACGGCTTTTGTCGATGACTTTGGCAAGCTGTATGTGCAGAAAGACAACGTCGCTCTTTACGAAAAAGAGTCAGGGATTTTGTGGAAGCACAAAGACTATGACTCGTTGATGGATCAGGTGCGGCCGGCTCGCGAGCTGCACATGACCTACGTGGCCACGGTTGGTAATTACGACTACGCGCTGGGTTGGGTGTTGGGTCAGGATGGCTCGATTGCGGCCGAGGCCCAGTTGACCGGTATCGTACTGGCTCAAGGCGTGCCGGAGGCTCAGTCTTCCACCATCGAGGCCAAGGGCAACGAGCGCTACGGACGTCTGGTGGGAAAGCATATCGTAGCTCCTAACCACCAGCATTTCTTCAACTTCCGTCTCGATCTGGATGTGGATGGAACCGGCAATTCCCTGGTGGAACTGAACAACCAGGCGGCTCCCGCCGGTCCGGAAAATCCCCTGAGGAACGCGTTCTCGCGCGAAGTCACCTGGATCAACACGGAGAAGGAAGCGGGTCGCGACATGAACATGCACGCCTGTCGCAGTTGGATGGTGGTCAATCCCAACCGCAAGAACGCCCTGAATCAGCCCACCGCTTATCAGCTGATGCCGGGCGAAAATTCGGTGCCCTACCTGCACCCCGATTCGCCCATCTACCAACGAGCTGGTTTCTTGAAGCACCATCTGTGGGCCACTCAATTTCGCGATGAAGAGCAGTATGCGGCCGGCATGTATCCCAATCAATCGACCTCGAGCAGCGGCTTGCCTGGCTGGCACAACGACAACCAGTCGCTGCAGAATCAAGACGTGGTGCTGTGGTATACCTGTGGCGTGACCCACAACCCGCGCCCCGAGGAATGGCCGGTGATGCCTTCGCACCGCACCGGTTTTAAGCTGATTCCCAACGGATTTTTCGACCGCAATCCAACCATGGATGTGCCGGCACCCAAGGAGACCCCATGAAAAAGCAAAAACACCCGATTATTGTGGCGGGCAAGGCCTGGCACGGCAAGGACAACCGGCCGGTGGTCAATCCCTGGACGGGCAAGCCCATTGCGGACGTCGCCTATGCCGGTGCCGACCAGCTGGAAGAGGCCATCGCTGGCGCGGCCGGGGCCGCCAAAGAAATGCGCCGAGCCAGCCGGGCGCGACGGTCCGGTTGGTGCCTGGGGATCGCTCAGGCGCTGGAGGCCCGCAAAGAAGAGTTCGCTCAGACGATGATGAGCGAGTCGGGAAAACCGATTCGCCTGGCTCGCGACGAAGTGGCCCGGGCGGTCAGCACCTTTACTTTTGCCGCTCACGAGGCGCTCCGCTTTGGCGGCGAGGTGGTGCCTCTGGACGTCACCGCCGCCAGCGCCGGCTACCAGGGCATGACGCAGCGCTTCGGAGCAGGCCCGGTAGCGGCCATTACCCCTTTCAACTTTCCTTTGAATCTGGTGGCTCATAAAGTGGCTCCGGCCCTGGCCGTGGGCAACCCGGTGATCCTGAAGCCGGCTCCTAATACGCCTCTGACTTCTTTGTTGCTCAGTCAGCTAGTTTTAGAAGCGGGAGTTCCCCCGGCGGGATTTTCTTGTCTGAATTTGGACGTGCCCGACATCGAAAAGTTGGTGGACGACGCACGTGTGCCCATCATCAGTTTCACGGGCAGCGCCAAGGTGGGCTGGGGCTTGCGTGGCCGCGCGGGACACAAAAAAGTCATCCTGGAGTTGGGCGGCAATGCTTCCGTCATCGTGCATAGCGACGCCAACCTGGAGCACGCCTTACCTCGCCTGGCGGCCGGTGGATACGCCTATGCCGGCCAAGTCTGCATCTCGGTTCAGCACATTCTGGTCGAGCGCAGCATCTTCGCAGATTTTCTTGAGGGCTATCTGGCCGAGGTTGCCAAGCTGAAGGTCGGTGATCCCGGT
>JALHOV010000106.1 GCA_022842865.1 Vulcanimicrobiota bacterium
GCATCTGAATATTCACGTCATCGTTCTCCATGTCTGTGGTTCTCTTTTGTTAACTCTTGGACACAGCCTACCTGAAACGACTGAAACAAGCCTGAAAACAAGCGGTGGGGGTCCTAGGGGGAGGCGGCAGCCCCCCTAGAACTGGCGGTGGGGGTCCTAGGGGGAGGCGGCAGCCCCCCCTAGAACATAGATGTGCAATGGATATTAAAGGTCCGCACTCCTTTGGCGGCTACGACGCGAAGCACATTGCCCATGTTCAGCGGGAAATCGCCCGCAGTGTTAAGCCTAACCTGCTTCGTCAACTCGAAGACGATGATATGGATGAAGCCGCCTTCATGCGGCTGCTCACAGAAGATTTAGTCGATCTCAGCCCGGAAGCCAAAGAGATGCTGCGTAGTCTGCGCAAAGACCGGGCTCGCCGCAAGACCAAGAAAGAAGACCCGAGCGAGGGCAACTCAGATTTTCTCTCTCTCCTCACGGGTCTGGAAGACTTCCGCAAGCAGGTAGAGGAAGGGCAGCGTCAGGGCGACGATAGTTTCCTGCGCAAGGGCAAGCCTTTCATGCCACCATCCTTGCCGCTCTCGCAGCACGTGCCCCGCACCACCAGCCATGAATCTTCCACCTCGTGGCAGCGACCCCGACTGAATGAAGCCGGGGACCTGGCCCGCAAGATGGTGGTCTATGCCCCGCGTCCGGAGTTGAAAGAGCAGTTGGCTCTCGAGCTGCAGGTATTTGGCAAGGCCATCATTCAGCAGGTCAAACAATTTGGAGTGCGTGTGATCATCCTCGAAAAACACAAGGCGCTCACCGATATCCGCATCCAGAATATGATGATTGTAGCTCCCTCAGAGAGGACCTTCGATGGCCGCCCTTGGGGTGCCGTGCGCGGAATCTACTGCAGTGATCGCCGCCTCTTCGTGGTGGGAGAAGAACTGGTTGGCCGAACCGAGGGTTCGGTGGCTCGCCACGAGTTTGCCCACGCCTATGACCACACGTTTAGCCAGAAAAACCACCGACGGCTGCCGCTCTCGGTGCAGCTATGGAATTCCTTCCGCCAGGAGCGGACCGGTTTGGTTTCCGCCTACGCCGCTACCAATCCGGCCGAATATTTTGCGGAATCGGTGGAGGCTTTTTTTCAAGAAGGAGCCCGCGATGCTTTGCGGCAACAAGACCCCCTGATGTTTGACTACCTGAAACAACTTTTCGCCGCTTAGTCATGAGCGCCTTACAGACCGCCTTGCACCTGCTCAGCCAGGGGTGCTCCCTTTCGCACGAACAGGCTCGCGAAGCCACTCGAGAACTCGCCAAGGATACCGCTCGAGAGGCCCAGATTGGGGCCTTTTTGATGGCTCTGCGGGTTAAGGGCGAAACCCGCGAAGAGATCTGGGGTTGTGCCGAGGCTCTGCAAGCCATGGCCAGGCCGGTGGATACGACGGGTTTGCGCTGCGTAGATACGTGTGGGACAGGTGGGGACGGTTCCTCCACGCTGAACCTCTCTACGCTTTCCGCCTTTGTGGCTGCGGCCGCCGGTCTTTGCGTCGCGAAACACGGCAACCGGTCCGTGACTTCGGAATGTGGCAGCGCTGACCTGGTCGAGGAACTGGGGCTGCCTCTGCAAGAGAGCCCGGAGGAGGTGCGCAAGTCCCTGCAGGAGCGCAAGTTCGCTTTTCTGTTTGCGCCCTTCTTTCATTCCGCCACGGCCCGGGTGATGCAGGTCCGGCGTTCGCTGGGAATTCGCACCATCTTCAATTTACTGGGTCCCCTTACGAATCCATGTCGCCCTCAGTTCCAGGTGATCGGGGTTCCCGAGCCGCGTTGGTGTCAGCCCATTGCGTGGGTGGTGGCTCAAATGGGTGTGGAGAAGGCCCTGGTTGTCTGCGGGCACGGCGGAGTCGATGAACTTGTTCTGCACGGCCCGAACCAATTGTGCCTGGTCGAAAACGGCGAGGTGCAAACCAGCAGGCTCGATCCCAGCGAACTCGGCCTGTCCCCTGTTCCTTTGCAGGCTTTGAAAGGCGGCTCTCCCGACTACAATGCCGGGTTGAGCCGCCTGATTTTACGCGGGGAGACTCACCCCGCAAGCCCCGCGGTGGCGCTCAACGCCGCCGCCGTTTTGCTGGTGGGCGGTCTGGCCTCTGACTGGAAGGAGGCCCTGGCTACCAGCCAGGAACTCCTTCGCAGCGGCGTCGTCTGGAACTGGCTGGAAAGCTTGCCCCGAGCCCAGCTAGACTAGCCTCCGTCCGAAGGGAGTGGATTCTGCGGATCAAATAGGGTGGGACTATCGCACAAGATAGGCCCACCCTTTAAACATTTGGGCGGAGCGAGCTCTCTCCCGCTCTTCCTGTTCCCCACCTCTCCCTTCGGGAAAAGCTAAGAGCAGTAAGGATCGGCCAGGCTGAGAGCGTCGTCCATGATGGCCAGGCCTTCGTTGAGTTGCTCCTCAGTGATGCACAGCGGCGGCACGGCGAAGACCCAGTCCCAGCGCACGAAAGTGCTCATGCCCAGTTCCTTGAGGCGGGCAGCCACTTTGCTCATCGGCTCGCTCATCGGCTTGTTGAAGCCGTTCATCGGCTCTTTGGTCTCGCGATTCTTGACCAGTTCCACCAGCCAGAAAAGGCCGATGCCGCGCACGTCTCCGATACAGACGTGCTTTTCCTGAAGCTTGCGCAGACCGGTTTCGAGCAATTTACCCATCTTGGCGGCGTTCTCGACCAGATTTTCTTCCTGATAGACTTTCATGCAAGCCAGCGCGGCGGCACATCCGACGGGATAGCTGCTGTAGGTCAGGCCGCACCACAACTGGTTGGTGTCGAAGTGTTTGCCGATTTTCTCGTTGACAATGGTGGCTCCCATCGGGACGTAGCCGCAGGTGAGGCCTTTGGCCATGGACATAATGTCGGGTGAGATGCCGTAGTTGTCGATGCCGAACCACTTGCCGGTGCGGCCAAATCCGCTCATGACTTCGTCTACAATGAGCACGATGCCGTGGCGATCGCAAAGCTCTCGCACGCGGTGCCAATATTTGGGGGTACTTGGCGCGATCAGACCGGAAGAACCGTTGTAACCCTCCAGCAGAATGGCGGCCACGTTGTTCGGACCTTCCATTTCGATGGTTTCCTCGAGCAGGTCAACCAGGATCATGTCTCCCTGTTCCGGCGTGCAGTACCGGTAAATCGGGCTACGGTAGGAATAGGGGTCTTGAACGCGCACGATCCAGGGCACCCCCGGTTCGTTGGCCAGGCGGCGTGGGTCGCCACCGGCCGACATGGAGCCAAAACCCGCTCCGTGGAAGCTGCGATAACGGGTAATGACCTTCTGGCGGCCCGTGTAGAGGCGGGCCATTTTCATGGCGTTCTCCACGGCCTCGGCGCCGCCCAGGCTGAAGAAGCTTTTCTTCAGGCCGGCGGGGGTGATCGAGGCGAGCATCTCGGCGGCCTCGCCGCGCACTTTGCTGGCCATGCCGGGATAGACGAACTGCAGTTCTTCGGCCTGCTTGGCGATAGCCTCAATAATCTTGGGGTGTCCGTGGCCCACGTTGACGTTCATCAACTGGGAGGAGAAGTCCATGTAGCGCTTACCCTCCATGTCCCAGAAGTGGATGCCCTTGGCGGTGGCCACCGGAATCGGGTTCACCGAAGCCTGGGCGGACCAGGAGAACAGGCTAAATTCCTTGTTCTTGTCGATGACGGATTGATTGGTAACAGACTCCTGAACGTTGCTTGCCACAAAAACCTCCAACTTGGTGTAGACCCTCCCAGGGTCCTTCGAAAAGTCAATAGAGAAGGCCTTCAGAGTGTTTGGCGATTCGTTCGAGAGGGCCGGGGGCGTACTTTGGTTAACTCTCGGGGATGCTGAGGAATGTAATTCAATCCATCGAATCTATGGACGCTCAGGAGATCAGCAACACGCTGGTCGAGAAGCGTCGTGGCTTGCGCGTCAAAAGTTACGCTCAGGTACGGGCTCACCTGGGCGACCAGGATCACAAAGCCATCGTCACCGAGTTGGGTGTGGACGGTCTGCGCATGAAATCGATGGAAGCTCCGCTGGTTCAGGGGCAAGAGATCGAGTTGCGTTACGCCTCTTCAGTCGAGGATGCGGAGGCGGGCCCGGTGCGCGTCCAGGTAGCCTGGGTGCAGAAGTCCGGCCGCGACCTGGTGGCGGGGGCCCGTTATGTGGATACCCGCGAGAACATGCGTCGCTCCTGGGTGCGCTTTTTGCTGACAGAAATCGGCTTCGACGACACCCGCACCTATCAGCGTCGAAAGTTCATCCGGGTGGACGCCTCCATTCCCTCGCGCATCTTCCAGGAGTCGGAGGTGCTGATTTCGGAAGCCCGGCTCGTCAACATCGGCATCGGCGGGTGTCTGCTTGAATCTGTCCATGGTCTGGAAAAAGGACTGGGGGTCACGGTGGAGATGTCGCTATGGCGCATTCTACCCACGCTGCGCCTGCCGGCCTCGGTTCTCGAACATCGCAGCGACCCGGATAGCGGCCTGGCCCTGACCAGCTTGAAGTTCGGCTCCATTGACTCGGCCCAGGTCAAATTGCTGGGCAACTACGTCATCAATATGATTAATCAGAGCTCCCCTATCTAGCAGGGGTTTTACCTCCAAGAGCAGGCATCCGGCAAGGCTACCGGGAAGATTTCGGCATGTCTGACAACCTTGAGGGGAATGCTGTCGAGCCAATAGCGCCGGCGGAGCGCCGTCGTGAGTATCGACTGAATAAGGTGCTCGGGGCCGTGCTCGGAACAGGCGATGATAGCATTCGTGCCCGTATTTTTGTCATCAACATCAGTCGTACCGGTCTCAAGGCCACCCACCAGACCCGACTGCCGGAAGTCGACCAGCAGGATTTGTTACTCTTCCTGACTGCAAAGGATCCCCCATTGACACTCCAGGCCAAGGTTGCCTGGCAGAAAGAACTGGCCGTTTCCGGCATGTTCGAAATCGGCTTTCAATTTATCGACATGTCCGACGAAGATGCGCAGAGGTTGGATGACTTTATTCGCAAGGAAGCTCATCGCGAGGAAGGCAAGGTTCTGGACCTCTCTTCCCCCTGGAAGTTTGGTAAGCACAGTTAACTGGGCAATTGCTGGCCGGTGAAAAAGCTACTGTCGCTGTGCTTGCTGGCTACCGGACTTTGCTCCACGGCAAACTCCAGGCCTCTTCGGGAACGATTTTTACTCCTGCCGCTGGATAATCGGCCCTGCAACGTTCTCTTTGTTCGCCAGTTGGCGGGCATTGCCCAGGCGGAAGTGGTCACTCCTCCTGACCACTGGCTCGGCTCCTGGCTGAATCCCGGTCAATGCGACCGTTTTGCCGCCTGGCTGCGTGAGCAAGCACAGCCTGGAGACCTACTGCTCCTGTCCTCCGATATGCTTTGCTATGGAGGCCTGGTCGCTTCACGAAACGCCGCCGTGTCGGAAACGGAAGCGTTGGAGCGCCTGGGAGTGCTGTCGGAACTTCATCAGAGAGGCTTTCATCTGGAGGTGTTAAGCACCATCCCCCGACTTTATCTGCGGACTTCGGAAGGACAAGCGCCATTTGAAACGGCCCTGGCCACTTGGGCCGCTAAGGCCGACCGTTCCAGCGCGCCTCCCGCGGGGGTTCCTGCCCGCTGGGTTAGCGAGTATCTGGCCGTCCGCCAGCGCAACTTGAAGGTGTTGCTGCATCTGGAGGAGTTAACGCGCCAGGGTGTGATCGACCGCCTTGTCATCGGCCAGGATGATTCCTCCAGTCAGGGCCTGCATTCTGCTGAGCAGCAAGAGCTACGCGGTCAGGTCCAGAAGGACGGGCTGGAAAGCCGGATCTGGCTGGGTTCGGGGGCGGACGAGTTGACCATGGACATGCTGGCCGGTCAACTGGCCGACCGACACGACTGTCATCCCAGCGTCGAGTTGGAGTACTCTGAGGCCGGGAGTGAACGCCGGATACCGCCGCTGGAAAGCCACCCCCTGCAATCGATGGTGGAGGACCACCTGGCCCTCTGCGGCGCCCGGCCGGTGGCCAAACAAGGGGAGGTTCGGCTCTTGATTCAGGTGCCCAGTGCCCAGCCCTTTGCTATCCCGGGGCCAGAGCAGCGGCCCAAGTCCTACGAATTCGCTGAACGCATCCGAGAGTCAGTGCTGACGGGCAGGCACACCGCTGTGGCAGACCTGGCTCTGATCAATCGAATGGACCCATACCTGGCAGAGGCCGTGTTGGACCGGGTTCCGTTAACCGAACTGGAGGGATTTGCCGCCTGGAACACCCCCGCCAACGCCTTGGGAACGGTGGCGGCTCAGTTGGTGGTGCGCCGTCTGGCCGACCGTCAAGCGCGGCACTGGCCCATTGCGCGGGCCAAGGAAAGCGCCCGCCTGCATCTGTCCTTTCTGTTAGCCCGGCTGGTGGATGATTATGGCTATCAGACGATGGTCCGGGGAGAATATTATCCTCAGGCTCGAGGTCTAGCGCCCAATCCGGACCCGCTCAACAGTCCCTATCTAACCTTGGGACGGCAGGTCAGGGTGGAGTTGATTGAATGGGCCCAACGGCTCTACCGCAACCGCTTTGAGAACCGGCTTATTCAGCTGCCGGGCAAGCGTGGTCCGGCGCGACTCGGAACGATGGAGCTACAGGTGGTTTTGCCGTGGCCGCGCCTCTTTGAGGTGGAAGTACGCCTCGACGTCCGGCTTAAGAATGTAACCTGATATTTACAAAACGTTAACAGACCCGTTGGCTCATTTAGCCGGCCCTTGTCTGACCCATCCTAAGATGATGGAGTCAGAGAGAGGAGGCGAGCCAAACATGGACGCTTTAAACTTGCTAGGTAACAGCAAAGATTTAATTCGTGGCTTTGCCGCCTTGTTGGCCGCCATCGAGCAGGCCAATCTTATGACCGGTGGGCAGGGGGCCCAGGCCAACGCTGCCCCCGCCGTCAACCCCTACGCGAACATCCAGGACACTTTCAGCCGCTACGACGAGCAGGAACTGCCCAACGGAAATAAGCTTCGTCGCTACGACTCCGGTAACGTGCGTATTCTCAATCCCCGCAGCGGTATTGTTCAGGAAGAGCGCCCCAACGGAAATTTCCTCGTCTCGCTGCCTACTGGCCGCATCCTTTTCCAGGAGCAGCCCGGCTATCCGCTGCTCGTTTTCAGCAGCATCCACGGCGGTCCCCCGCTGATGGCTCGTGTTTGCGTGGTCCAGCTCGGCGCCGCCAGCGAAGCTCGCCCGGCATTTCAGTTCGAAGATCACGAGGGGAACCACTTTGTGGACCTCGATTCGCTCCGCTACGTCAAAGTGGCTCCAGCTCACGTCCGGGCTACCCAGGCTGAGCAGCCCGTCGCTCAGCTCCAGCTTGCCTAGACGGTTATAGTATCAACCTACTAAAGCTTACGCCGACCGCCCTCGGGCCGAGTCGGCGTCTGCGTTTTCCCGGAAATATCCCGTCTACGCCTTCATTCTTTAACAAGAATTAGCACTAACGGATTGTTTATCTCGAGTCGGGGTTGCTATCCTATAAGGGACTATGTGTGCATGGTCATTCGCCAGGAAGAGCGCAAACGGCGGAAGCCGATTTGGGCCGCCGGGCAACCGTTGGAGGAGTCGTTCATGTCTGGAGAAGTGACCAAACCCGGTAAGGTGACGATCAATCTCACCGCGCCCACCTTGCCTGCCCCACCGCCGCTTATTGTATCGACTCCGCCCCTTCTTTTTGCCCCCGTTCCCGCGGCGCTTCAGTTTCAACAGTTGGCCGGCAACGCCAACCGCGACCTGCTGACCGAGCGAAGTCTGGCTGACAACTGGTTCTCGATGATGTCCCCAGCCCTGCGGGCCCCGCTGCCCCTTCCCAGCATCTCGGCAATGGAACCCCCTTTGATGCCTGCACCTTCTCCGGATGCCGCAGCCAGCATGCTTCCTCTGGCCGTTGCCTCCTCAGTGCCAGACGCAGCTGCCGCTCTTTGGACCTTGCCCAACGCGCTCTCGTCGCCCAACGTCTCGGCCGCCTCGCGCTCTCTTTACAGTTCCACCTTCGATCAGATGATGAAGTTCCAGAACGCGCCCTTGGGTAAGCCGATCGATCCCAATTCTAAAGAAGGCAAGAAGCTTTTGGAGAAGGCCAAGAAGGCGGAAGAAGCCCGGTTGGCCGAGGAAAAGAAAAAAGCAGAGGAAGCTCGCAAAGCCGAGGAAGCCAGAAAGGCGGCCGAAGCCAAGAAGAAAGAGTCCCCCAAAGGCCTGGCCAAGATTGTCAGCGGCGCTAAGAAGCTGCTCGGTCTGGGCAAAAAGGAGAAGAAAGAAGAGCCCAAGCCGGCCGCAAGCACGGGCTCTGCAGGTACGGCCGGTAACGCCGGTTCTGCTGCGCCCAAGGCGGCCGACGCGGGCAAGGCGGCCGATGCGGGCAAAGCTGGCAACGCCGGTAGTGCCGCCGCCCCTGCGCCTAAGAACGCCGCTAATGCTGACGCTCCTCCCAAGGATGGCGCCGCCACTCCGCCCCCCCCCGCTAGTGGCAAAGAGGCCCCTCCCGCGGACGGCGCTCCTACTCCTCCGCCCCAGACCGCTCAGGAGAAGACCGTCGCGGAACTGGCCGGCACTCCAGATCCCAAGACGGGCAAGAACAAAGATGGCAAAGACGTCGTCGTGGTCGATTCGTTGTCGATTAAACAGGACGAAACGGGCGCCCACTTAGAGAAGACCTCGACGGTGGTGACCTCCAGCACCGACAAGAAAGGCAATGTGACCACGACCGTCACCAAGGTCAACGAAGACGGTGAAAAGGTCGAAGAGCAAACTTCCAAGGTCTCCAAGAAAGAGAAAGAGGCCAATGACAAGGCCAACGCTCAAGCGGAGCAAGCGCGCCGTATTCAGGAGGCTCAGAACCCCAATAAGGAAAAAGAAGCCGCGCCGCTGAGTCAAATCAAGGACCAGGCCAAAGAGGAGTCCAAGCCCAAAGAAGCCGCCAACAGTCAGATCAAGGACCAGACTTCCGGCGGCGAGGGAGATGACGGCGGTTCGACCCCGGCTCCCAAGAAAAAAGAAGACGTCAGCTTGATCAGCGACAACGGGACCGTTGACAACAGCGTCTCCAAGGCTCGGGCCGAGCGCAAGGATGTCAGCATGGTCGACGACCACCTGGCCATCGAAGCGTCCAAGAAGAAAACGGAGGCTCCGAAAGCAGGCGAGGCCAAGACTGGTGAAGTCCAGGATGCCAAAACGGGCGACGTAAAAGATCTCAAGACGGGCGACGTCACGGATGGTAAAACCGGCGATGTGACGGACGGTAAGACCGGTGACGTCAAAGATGCGAAAACCGGTGATATCAAAGATGCGAAAACCGGTGACGTCAAAGACGCGAAAACCGGCGATGTCAAAGACGCTAAAACCGGCGATATCAAAGATGGCAAAACCGGCGAGGTCAAAGCTACCGACGCGAGTGGGGTTGCTCCCAAAGCCGGAGAGACCGCCAGGGCTGTGGCCGACAGCAACGCCCCGGTCGCTCCCCAAGCCGATACCGCACCCAAGGCCGAGGTAGCGCCCAAGGCCGAGGTAACGCCCAAAGCGGACGTAGCGCCCAAGGCCGAGGTAGCGCCCAAAGCGGACGTAGCGCCCAAAGCGGACGTAGCGCCCAAGGCCGAGGTAACGCCCAAAGCGGACGTAGCGCCCAAGGCCGAGGTAGCGCCCAAAGCGGACGTAGCGCCCAAGGCCGAGGTAACGCCCAAAGCCGACGCCGCTCCTAGAGCGGACGGCGCGCTTCAAGCGAACGCCGCTCCCAAGGCCGACTCCGCTCCACAGACGGATACGGTTCCCGTGGCCCGGAATAGCGAGTCCAGTCCCAAGCCCCAGGAAGCTCCGAGCACTGCCCGCCCAGCGAGCGATGCTCTTGCTGTGGGCAATGGCAAAGAAGCTCCTCCTGCGACCTCCGACGTCCGGCGGCAGCCGGCTGCCGATTCCAAAGCTACAGGGGTGTCCGGGGACCTTAAGGTCACTGCCGGCCTTCAGGCTCCCAAAGACGCAGTGGCACCGGCGCCCGCTCAGCCGGACGCTCCTGCCTCTGCTGCCAAGGTCGAACCGGCTCCCGCCGGGATTGCGCCCAAAGCCAACAACCAGTCGCCGCCGGCCAATCAGCCTGCCGCCTCCAACCAGCCGCTGGCCAGCCCCTCTCCCACGGCCAACGGTCCCTCGGTGGCCAATCCGCCCAGCGCCAAAACCGAGGAACAGACTCCTGTGGCCGCGCTGACCCGGCCGGGTCAGGCCAAGCCTCCGGCTGCCCCCGTCTCCAGCCAACCCGCTCCTGGCATTGCTAAGGAAGCACCGGCAGAAACGCCCACTCCGTCGGCCCCCGCCCCGACTCCGGTGGCGCCTCCCGCCGCTCTGGTCGGGCGTCCCGCCGCTCAGGCTCCCACCGCCCCGACCGGCAATCCGAATTCCAATCCGGCCGCGTCGCTGGCCGGTCCCACTACCAGTGAGCCGGTGGTCAATGCTCCCTCGGCCAACAACGCTCCGACCGCGGCCCCCAGAAACTTGACCGCGGCCGTGAGTGCGGGTGCCGCCACGACCGCGGGCGCCCCGCCGACTTCGGTGGCTTCTCAGCCCGGTCAGTCCCCCACGGGCGCCAACCCGTCTCCGCCTCGGGCCAACGCGAACCCGGTGAATGCAGTCACTCAACCAGGGCCGCAATTGACTCCGCCCACTGCCGAAGCTCCCGCGCCGATTTCGGGACCGACGCCCGTCAGTCGCCCGGTTACGGGGGTCGCCAATGCACCTCAGGTCACCGCCCAGAATAACGCTGCTTTCGTACGCCCCGATCAGATGACCGCTCCCAGCCAGAACGTCGAAGTAGGAGCTGCCCCCAACTCCGCCTCGACCTCTGCAGCTCCCGCTGTCGTCGACCGTAAGATTGCCGCGGCCAGTGCCGGCGGTGCCGCCACCGTAAGTGGCGCCTCCACGGTAAGTGCCTCACCGGCCCCTGCCTCGAGCGTCCCGTCCAGGGCCAGTATGGCCGCCTCAGACGCCAATGTCGCACCCATTCAGCCTCAGTCGGGTGGGGGCCAACCGAGTCGAAATTACAGTGCGCCCCAGGCCACCCCGCCTGCGGTTTATCCGCCCAATGAAGGTGCGGCTCCGGTGCCCCAGCGGGCAGCCCAGGCAGCACCTCCATCTGCCGCTCCACAACCCGCTTCCGCCCAGACCGCTGTTCCTGCGCAGTCGGCGGCCGCCACCTCGGTGAATCAACCTGCGCAGAGCGCTTCGGTCGCCCCGAAGGCTGGTCCGCAGTCGGCGGCTCAAGCGCCGGTAGCTCAGGCCCCAGCAGCTCAGGCCAGGGCAGCTCAGGCTCCGGCGGCTCCGGCTGCTGCAGCTCAAGCTCCGGCGGCTCAAGCGCCGGCAGCCCAGGCTCCGGCAGTTCAGGCCAGGGCAGCTCAGGCGCCGGCAGCTCAGGCTCCGGCCTCTCAGGCTAGGGCAGCTCAGGCTTCGGCAGCTCAGGCTTCGGTAACCCCGGCAGTCCAGGCTCCGGCAGCTCAGGCCCCAGCGGCTCCGGCTCCAGCTGCTCAAGCGCCGGCGGCTCAGGCACCGGCAGCTCCCGCAGCAGGCGCCTCACCGGCCACGGCCAGTCCGGTGGCCTCGGCAACTGCCGCCACCGCGCGACCAGTTGCCAACGCTCCTACTCCCTTGCCGGCTGAACCCGAGGCGCCCCCGGTTGTTCCTCGGGGGACGGCTCCCTCCCGGCCAGTCGCGACGACGGCTCCAGCACCAGGGCCAGCGCCGGCTCCTCGCAATGAGGAACCGGCGAGTAGGCCGCTCGACAACCAGGAAACGGTCGCGTCCGCTCCCAGTTTGGCTCAGAGCCTCGCAAAGGAAGCTCTATCGCCCACGGCCACTCCTACGCTGGCGAACGCCCAGGCCGCTGCTGACGCTTCGGCGGCTGCCGGAGCGGAGGCAAAGAAGGCGACGAGTGTTGAGGCTGCCACCGCCGCAGGGACTCCTGAGGCAGAGGCGGCCGTGGCTGCTGCCGCAGGGCCGGTCGCCCAGGCGGTTCGCCCGGGTATGCCGGTTCCTGGTCAACCTGGCGCGGTCGCTATCAGCGCAGGCTCCGTCCAGGGCGTGGAGGAAACTCCAGGTTCCGCCGCCGAGGTCTCTCAGCCCACCCACCGGGTGGCGGTAGAGACGCAAGGACGTCAGGCGGCCCAGACGACTCAGAACACTGGCGAGTCTCAGCAAAATCAAAACTCCTCCAGTGCTTCCGGCGGGGGCAGTATGGAGGGCGGCACCGGTGGAGGCGACGGCAACGCCGGAGGGCATTCCTCAGGCGGTCATCAGCAGGGCCACCAGCAGCACGCCGCTGCCCAGAACGCCATCGCCAACATGCCGATCTCTGATCTGCAGGCGCTGGTGCAAATGCTCTTTGGCGAGGGCCAGACCAGCGGCCAGAACTCCGGTCAGGGATCAGGCGAAGGAGCCGGAGATTCTGAGGTGGGTGAGATCGGCGAAGTGGCTGCTCCCGAGTACACCGAGTCGGCAGCACCGGTGCAGAGCGCCGAGGAGGCCATTCAGGCTCGCACGCTGAGTCGCGTGAGTGACCTGGTGGATCCCACCCTCGACTTCACTCACATCCTCAAGAAGCCCAAGTAGGGAGCTGACCGAGGCCGTTGCCTACTTGGGAATGGCCGCGGTCAGGTTGCGTGGTCCTTGGGGGGTGACCAGCACGTTGTCCTCGATGCGCATGCCGCCCAGTTCCATCCATGGTTCCAGTTGGTCCCAGTTCACTCGAGCCTGGTGCTGGGCGCGCTTTTTCGGGTCGTTGAGCAGGGCCGGGATAAAATAAAGCCCGGGTTCTACCGTGACCAGATAGTCCGCCTGGAGCGGCAGGTCCATGCGCAGGCGGGCCCCGGCAAAGGTGCGCACCTCGTGACGGCCGGGAGCCAATCCGCTGGCATCGCGTACACCCAGTCCCAGCATGTGGCCGAGGCCGTGCGGGAAGAACAGGGCGATGGCCTCGCTTTCGACCGCCTCGTCGGCCGAACAGCGCATAATGCCCAGCGCTCCTAACCCTTCGGCCAGTTCGCGCGCCGTGTTCAGGTGCAAGTCTCCCCATTCGACACCGACCTGGCAGCCGTTCAAGGCGTTGACCTGGGCTTGCAAGAGAATCGCGTGCAGGTCGCGCTGACGCTCGCTCCACTCCCCGTCCACCGGGTAGACCCGAGTGATGTCGGCGGTGTAGCCATCCAGCGAACCCCCCGCGTCGATCAGCACCAGCTCTCCGGCGGCCATGCGGCGTCCGCTGGCCGGCCAGTGCAGCACGGCGCTGTTGGCACCGGAGCCGACGATGGTGCCGTAGCCGGTGCAGTCAGCACCCCCAAGAAAGAACTCCGCCTCCAGACGAATGGCGATTTCCCGCTCGCTGGTTCCGGGCTGGATCCACTCGGGCAGTTTGGCATAGCCTCGGGCACTGGCTTCCACTGCCCGGGCCACCAGGGCCACCTCGCCCGCATCCTTAGGACGGCGCAGGTGCTGGATCTCGCGGCATACCTGTTGGGACAACAGTTCGTCGCCCTTCCACTCAGGATGATTGGCGCCAACCACCGCCAGTGGGCGCCCGGAGCGCTTTTCCAGCCAGGCCTTCAAATCGGCTACATTCAGACCGCCGGCCTCGCCGTCTGCTCCTTCCCAAACCCGTTCGCCTTGCGAGATGGGGTTGCGGAAGTCGCTCCAGCCGTGGTCCGGATCAAAAGCCAGCACGCCGCCGGCCCGGCGGCAGCCGCTGAGCCAGTAGTAGTGGGGATGGGCTACGAATGGGTAAGTCTGATCTTGGCCGCCGGGAATGCCGATGGGGTCACCGGCCACCACCAGCACATTCGTCTGCAAGGGGGTCAGAATTTGGGCCGCTCGGGCCTGTCTCGAAGAATTCATCGGCTTGCGTTCTGGACTCCGCCGGGTCAAGCCTCCACACCGAGCTGCGCGCGAAGATGATGAGATACAGCAGGCCTTCCAGACTGCGCGAGGCCACCATGGCGGCCCAGATGCCGTTCAACTGATAGAGGCTGGCGCCATAGCGGGCCATGGGCAGGCGCACGGCCGCGCATCCGCTGGCGGCCAGTCCGGCTAGCAAAGGACGACCTGCTCCTGACATCACGCCTTCCAGCACCACCGAGACGCCGGTACTCCACTGGCACAGGGACATCCAACGCAGGTAGGTGACGGCTCGTTCCAAGACTTCAGGGTCGGCGCTGAAAAAGAGCACCATGGGGCGGGCGAAGAAAAAGAGAGCCAGTGAACTGATTCCCATGAGCACGGACACCAGGTAGACCGCCTGTTCGCCCGCCTGGTAAGCCTTGCGGCGGTCACCCGCACCCATGTGTTGTCCCACCAGGGTGATGGAGGCCACCCCCAGTCCATGGCTGACGAGATAGGAGAAGCTCTCGATCCGGTGGCCCAGGCCCAAAGCAGCCAGGGCCGAGGGACCGTAGCCGCCCACCAGCGGGGCCATGAGCATATAGATCAGGCAAAAAAAGGCTGCCGTCATGGCGGTCGGCAGACCGATGCGCAGCACTTCGCCCAACCAGCCCCAGGCGGGACGAAAGTCTCCCAGGCGACGCTGCAGCAAAGCCACGAATAAGACCGAGACGCACAAAAAGCTAAATCCCGAGGCGTAGGCTGCTCCTCGCAGGCCAAGCCCCGGCCAGCTTCCATAACCTAAGATGAGCAAGGGGTCCAGGGCGAAGTTTACGGCAAAGCCGATGGCGTAGAGTCGCAAGGGCGTGCGCGTGTCACCGTAGGCGCGCAAGATGCCCGACATGCACTCGTTGAGGCAAAAGATGGGTGCGAACCAGAAAACCTGGCGAAGATACACGGTGCCGGCTTTGAGCACTGGTTGCACCGCTGGGTTATGGCTGGCTTGCCAGGTCAGGTAGGGATCCGCGAACACTTGGATGAGCATGCACAGAAGGGTCCCCAGGCCGACTCCGGCCACCACCGCCAGCCAGCCCACCCGCCTGGCCTCCTCTTCCTGGCCCGCTCCGATGCGCTGAGCAATGACGGAGTTGGCGCCGGTCGAGATCATGCCGGTCAGGGCGAAAAGCATCCAGATGGTGAAGCTACACAGGTTGATGGCCGCCAACGCGGCCGTGCCCAGTTTCCCTACCCAGAAGCCGTTCACAAAGTTGAATGCAGTTTCCAGTGTCATGGCCCCGGTGATGGGGATGCACAACTGCAGCAAAGCCCGTCGCAACGGCAGATGAGTCAGATTCGCTTGAGTAGCGTTCACGGGCCGGTCTTCCGTCGATCCGTCAGGGAACCTTCAGCGAACCCTTGAAACTAAGGCCCGTGTAGCTTATTTCAGTCGAAATAAGACTGCAGGCTGCCGCGCCGACGAATGTCCAGCGTGGCGCAATGGAAAGCTCCTCCGAAGGGGGCAAAGCTGGTGAACGGCAAGGGAATCGTTTCAATTCCCCAGTCCTTCAAGGCTCGGATCATGGACTTTTGGTGATGCTCGACGATGCAGCGCTTAGGATCGAGCATGAGCACATTCATACTGAGCCAGGCGCTGCACAGCGAGATGATCTGGCCTGGGGCTTTGTCCGGGCGGGGGGCTTGAAGGACGTCCCATTTCTTGAGAATCGGAGGCAGGCGGTCGATATCGATGAAATCGGGGTTAACCATCACCTTGCCGGGCCCCAGAGGAATGAAGGTGGAGTCGATATGCATCGGTTGCCGGCATTTGCTCTCGAGAATGTGAATGCGGTAGTCCGGGCCCAGATGCTGGCGTAGCCAATCGATGCCGCTTAGATTGGTCACGTTACTCCGGGTGACGAAAATGTCCCGACCACAACGGGTGAAATCGGCCGCGTCGAAGACCGGCTCGGCTTCGGTGATCACGTAACGCATGGGCTCGTTGTCCTTTGGGACGGTGAAATCAAAGTCGTAAAGGGCATCGGTCAGGCTGGGCCGCGGAGCTGCCGTCCAGCGCGCTCCATAGCGGTGGTATTCCTGAAAGAGCTTGCGGTAGGCCAGTCCTTCAAAGTGGCGGCAGCGCCAAGGCATGGGGGTTTCGATAATTTCGTCGCCGACCACCAGGAAGCCGTCACGTGGACAGGCTGTGCAGAAACCCCGGCTCTTCCAATAGGGGGTGCGAATCCATTGGCGGCCATCGAGCGGCTCGGGTTGCCTCACCACCACTCCTTCGCCTTTAAGAACTTCGATTAGCCGCTCGATTTCTCGTTCAGCGGGTTTCACCATAAAGCCGGGGTAGCGCAGGCCGGCAAAGAGAGAGAAAAGGGGGCGAACCCGGCGCGGGACGCTAATGTTGATGCTAATGTGATTGCTGGGGATGACGGCTCCGTCGAGGCGGCCGACGATGATCTCCTCGAGAGGGTCCCACTCGTTGTAACTATTGACCGGAATCTGGCTTTGGGCCGTTGCCGATGGGCGTTCCAGGGGGGTGGAAACGTGCATCAATTTGGGACCTCCGTGAAGTTAAGATATCTTGACCCTGAAAGCAACCTTTTGTCACCAGGCTTGTGTTCCTGTTGGGAAACTTATTCTCGGCTCACTCGCCAGATCCGATTGCCGGCATCGTCCGCCACCAACAGCGATTCGTCCCAACCGACGGCAACCGCTACGGGGCGGCCGTAAACCTCATTGCCGTTGAAGTCGGGAATGAAGCCGGTCAGAAAATTCTCCGGCGGGCCACTCGGGCGGCCGTCTGAAAACGGAACGAAGACGACTTTGTATCCACTGAGCTCCGAGCGGTTCCAGGAGCCGTGTTGGCCAATGAAAGCCCCGTCACGATAGCGGCCTGGAAACCTGTCGCCGCGATAGAATGCCAGGCCCAGCGATGCCGTGTGAGCACCCAGCGCCAGGTCGGGTTTCAGGGCCTGTGACACCAGAGCCGGGTTTTCAGGCTCCACCCGATCATCCACCTGTTGGCCAGAATAGCTATAGGGCCACCCATAGAAGCCGCCATCTTGCAGCGATGTGAGGTAGTCAGGTGCGACCTCATCACTCAGCCCATCGCGTTCATTTACAACCGTCCATAACTTGCGATTGCCGGGGGCCCAGGCCATACCCACGGGATTGCGTAATCCGCTTGCATAAACCCGCTCGGAGCGATCGCGCAGGTCGAACTCCAGGATATTGGCTCGGCGCGCCTCTTCTTGCATGCCGTGTTCTCCAATATTGCTGGCCGAGCCTACGGAGACATAGAGCTTTTGATGAGCTTCATCCACCAGCAGGTTGCGGGTCCAGTGGTTGTTGTAGCCCCCTGCGGGCAGTCCCGCCCATTTTCGGCCCGGGCCGGATGGCGCCAGATCGCCCGGTTTATAGGGGTAGGCGTAGATACCATCGGTGTTAGCAACCAGGAATTGTTCGCCCACGATGGCCATACCGTAAGGCTGATACAGTCCCGTCAGGAAGGTGGCGCGAACTTCCGGATTGCCGTCCCCGTTGGCGTCTCGCAACAGGGTGATGCGGTTGGCGGAGGGCTTGAGGCGCTGGGCCTGGGAGGTACCGCTCAGTTCCGCTCCCCATTTGCGCATTCCGTTGGCTTCGCTATTGGCTTCGGCCACGAAGATGTCCCCATTGCTGGCGATGAGGAGATTCCTTGGGTTGACCAGGTCGCGAGCGAACTCCTGGACGTGGAAACCCCCGGGCGCGCGAGGAGTTTTGCCTTCGGGCCAGCCGATGACTCGGCAAAATTTGCTGGTCCGGGTGGGCAGGCAGCCGGCCAGCGCAGCCAGCGCCAGTAGCCCTGTAGTTAGAGTTTTACGCATATCCTCATTGTAGGGTTGCCTGGATCATACCATTGAGGTATTTGGGTCCCGCCTTGCCGGGGTCGGCGTCCTGCGAACTCGCGGTGCCAGGCCAGCGAACCGTTCGGCCCCGGGGGCTACCATGGGAAAAGGGACCGGGCGGCCTCGCCCGGTCCCATCAAGGTTTACTCTTCGATGGGTGTTTTGAAATCGGCCATGGCCTGGCGAATGGTACTGTAGCTAAAA
>JALHOV010000107.1:0-8014 GCA_022842865.1 Vulcanimicrobiota bacterium
CTGCGTGTGAGGGGAAATTGATCTTGGTCCACAACTTGCCGCTGTCCAGGCTGAAATAGATGCCCTGCTGACGCAGCACGGCATAATAATGACTGGGCTCATTGGGATGAAAGGCCACCGCCACCACCTGATTGGCTTCAACCGGCAGGCTGACCTGGGTGAAACTTTTGCCGCCATTTTCACTGCTGAAGACGCCGGCATCCGTGCCGACCAGCACCAGCTCGGGTTGACTGGCGCAAATGGCGTGGGACAAGAGGTAGTGTCCGTAGGGTCCAGAGCTCTGTGCAGCCGGGGGAAAAAGAAGCTTGCGATGGTTCAAGACCAGTGTGGTCACAGCCGCGATAACCAGCCAGATAGACGCCGCCAACCCGAGCTGGCGATGCAGAGAACGAATCTTTTGGGTGGTCATGGGCTGGCATTACCCAACCCGAGGGCCAGGACAAACCCCCAGGACGGGCAAGCATAGCGATCGATGCGTTGTCTTTGTCTGTGGCTACTGCTGATCTGTTCAGTTTGCGCTCAACCCATCGAGATCGCTCTTTTCGAAGGCGGAGAGGGCCTGGATTATTTCCAGCGCTGCGCCCGCGAGTTCGGGGACGCCGTTTGTCTGGGCGATCCTCGCATCAGCGAAAAGCTGAGAATCCGTCTGCTGGAAGGCAAGCCTCCCGAGGTGACCAACGCCAGCCTGCCCTTCGACCAATTGATTGCCAAAGGCAAAGTGCAGGCCCTCGACCGCTGGCTGGATGGCCCCAACTGGGAGGCCACAGGCCGTTGGCGAGACGATTTTCTGCCCGGCAGCCTGGAGCGGTTTCGAGTCGGCGGTCACACCTACGGAATTCCCCTGCAATACACCGTCCAGGCGTGTTATTACAGCCGGGCCCAGTTTCGCGCCCACGACTGGCCCCCCCCCAAAACCTGGGAAGAATGGGTGAAACTGTGCGCCCGGGTGGAGGCCTCGGGGCAAGCGGCGCTGGCCTTTCAGGGCCGCTACACCTATTATGCCTCCCCGCTTATCCAGCACTGTTACTATTATCTGGCCGGCCCCCAGGCCTACGCTGAGCAATTTGCCCTGAAAGCGGGCAGCTTTGACAACCCGGCCATGGTGGAGTCGCTGACTCTGGTTCAAGAGCTGGCCCGAAACCATTTTCAGCCAGGGGCTTTGGGGATGAGCCACACCGAAGCGCAAATGGAGTTCTTGCAAGGTCACGCGGCCATGCTGGTGTGCGGGTCCTGGTTCAAAAGCGAGATGCGTGACAAAATCCCGGCCGACTTTGAACTGGCAGAGTTCGCCCTACCGCCGCCGGCCGCCAGCCGAACGCCCCCGGCCGCCCAGGTCGGGGCCGGCTATTTCTTTGTCTTCGCGGAGTCCGCCCAACCGACGCGCGGCGTAGACTATCTGCGCCTGATCACCTCGCGGACGCGGGCGGCCGAACTGGTGGCCGCGCAGGACCTGCCGGTGGCCGTGCGCGGAGCCAATGAAAGGCTGTCTGCCGACTTGACCGGCCTGCGTGAAATTCTGGCCCAGGCCGGCAACAGTTTTGGGGAGGGTCTGTCGGTCACGCATCCTGGTATGGCCCAGGTCTGGGCAGACGTACGCTTTGATCTGCTGCAGGCCAAGG
Source organism: Vulcanimicrobiota bacterium (assembly GCA_022842865.1). Classification (GTDB taxonomy): domain Bacteria; phylum Vulcanimicrobiota; class Xenobia; order Xenobiales; family JADMJV01; genus JADMJV01. Next base: position 1,620 of record JALHOV010000107.1, read on the forward strand.
CCACTCCGGCCGAGCTGGCCCGTCGTCTGGAGGCGGCCGCCGAACGACTGCGCGGTAAAGAAGACCCGGCTCCGCTCTTTCCCTGGAGGCCCTGGCTGCTGCTGGCGGCAGTGCTGGGCCTGGTATTGTTGGGAAAATCTCCCGCTCAGCCGCAGACCTCAAATTTGCGACGGCTCCCCTGGCCGGACGCCCTCTGGCTGGCCGGCCCCCCACTATTTCTCTATGCACTCTTCTTCTGGTTGCCCGGCTTGAGCGCTTTGCTGGCTTCCGGCTGCGAGTGGGATGGCCTGAGCGCACCCCAATGGGTAGGCGGTGCCAATTTCAGGCAGCTTCTGCAAAGCTCGCCTCGCTTCTGGCAGGCGCTGGGCAATAATCTTTTCCTGATGGCCTGCATTCCCACGCTCATTACCTTGTGGTCGCTGCTTTTCGCGGTGCTGCTCCAACCTGATCAGCCTCGTCACCGCTTCTTGCGAGCGCTCTACTTCCTACCCAATCTGCTGGGCATTGGGGCCATCCTGATCTGGCAGCAAATTTACCATCCCCAAGGACCGCTGAACCGGCTGCTGGGCTGGGACAACTTCACCTGGCTAAGCCAGGACCACCTTTATCCCAGCATGTTGCCGCTGGCGCTGTGGAGCGCAGGCGGGTTTCAGCTGGTGCTGTGCAGTGCCGCACTATCTCAAGTACCCACCGATCTGGTGGACGCGGCTCGCCTGGAGGGCGCCAATCGCTGGCAGCAATTCTGGGCCGTGTCCTGGCCCAGCATGCGAGGTAGCGTCCTGGCCGGCTACTTCCTACTGCTCATCGGAGCGGTCAAATCGTTCGAGACCATCTGGCTCTTTACCAATCAGGAGCCGACCAGCCAGGTCCACGTACTGGGGACTTTGCTGGTGCAGACCGCCTTCGCAGAACTCAAGCTGGGGGAGGCCACCGCCCTGGCCGTCATCCTGCTGGTGCTGGTGCTGGCCTTGCAGCGGGCTTTGAACCGATTGGAGGAAGAGTGAGCCGACTGCTATTGTTTCTGACGGCTCTCTCGGTGATCTGTCCCCTCCTCTGGGTGCTGCTGTGCTCGTTCCGGCCAGGACCTGACGTCTTTATAGACCCGTTGGGCTGGCCACGGCACTGGACACTGGAAAACTACCGGCAAGCTCTGGCCCTGGGCGGGTTTACCCAATACTTTGCCAATTCGCTCTGGGTCACGCTGGCGGCCACGCTGCTGACCACCTTCACCGGCGCCAGCCTGGCCTTCTGTCTGGCCCGTTTTCGCTTGCCCGCGCACGGCCTGGCCCAGGCCGCCCTGGCCACCGGCCTGATCTTACCGCTCCAGTTGGTGGTGCTGCCGCTATTCTTCTGGCTCAAGCAACTCGGTTTGATCGGTACCCACACCGGCCTGGTACTGGTCTACACGGCCAGCGGCATTCCTTATGCAGTCCTGCTGTTAAGAGGTTTTTTCGCCAGTCTGCCCCAGGAGCTCTTTGAAGCCGCCCTTTTGGACGGCTGCTCTCCGCGGCAAGCCTTCTGGCGCATCTTTCTGCCATTGGCTCGTCCTGGTCTGAGCACGGTGGCCCTGTTCACGGCCGTAAGCATTTACAACGAGTACTTCCTGGCCTTCCTCTTGCTGGGCGGAATGCCGGGTAAGGGCACCCTTCCCCTGGGCCTGGCAAACCTGACCATCGTCAGCCAGTATCACGCCGACTTCGGCCAACTCTACGCCGGCCTGGTGCTGGTCATGCTGCCCAGCCTCATGCTCTATCTAGCCCTGCACCGCCACCTGCTGGCCGGCCTCGCCCAGGGCGCCGTCAAAGGTTGAGAACGAATCTTGCCAGCCGCGTTCGACCATGGCTTCCAGGGGCGTGCCGGCGGGTAGACAGCCGAACTCGCTGCCCCGACTTTCGCTGAGGCGGCTGGTGCAGAAGGCTTCGGCCATAAAGCTGGGCGAGTTGCGCAGAAGCAGGGAGGCCTGCAGGGCCAGCGCCATACGCTCCACCAATCGGCGAGCTCTTACTTCAGCGTCCTCGGCGCGGAACCAGGAGGCTTTGAGATTGTCCACCCAGGTGTCCAGGCGCCGGTCGGCCCCGCGAGTTTGCTCCAGTTCAATAAAGAAGTGATCGAGGGTATGCGGGGTTTTCTGCACGGCCCGCAGCACGTCCAGGCAGATGACATTGCCGCTGCCTTCCCAGATAGAAGCCAAAGGCATTTCGCGGTAAATGCGCGGCATAACCGATTCTTCCACGTAGCCACCGCCACCCAGGCACTCCATGGCCTCCTGGCCAAAGCGAGCGCCCCGTTTGCACACCCAGAACTTGGAAACGGCCGTGGCCAGACGTACAAAGTGCGATTCCTGTTCGTCCTTGGCACCGTAGCCCGCCGCCAGGCGCATCATCAGCTGCAGAGCCGCTTCCCAGTCCAACACCAGGTCGGCCAGCACGTTGCGCATCAGCGGCTGGTCGACAAGCTTCTTGCCGAAAGCCGAGCGCTGTCGGCAGTGGTGCAGAGCCTGCACCAGCGCGGCGCGCATCAGCGAGGTGGTTCCCACCACACAATCTAGCCGGGTGTGATTGACCATCTCGATAATGGTGGGCACCCCGCGACCTTCCTCGCCCACCCGCCAGGCGACGGCTCCGTGATATTCAATCTCGGATGATGCGTTGGATCGATTGCCCAGCTTGTCTTTCAGGCGCTGCAGGTGGACGCGGTTGCGCGTGCCGTCGGGCAAAATGCGCGGCACCAGAAAACAGGTGACTCCCTGGGGCAACTGGGCCAGAGTCAAGAATACGTCGCACATGGGCGCCGAGCAGAACCATTTGTGGCCCTGTAGACGGTAGCTTCCGTCGCTCAAGGGTTCGGCCACGGTGGTGTTGGCGCGCACGTCGCTGCCGCCCTGCTTTTCGGTCATGGCCATACCCGACAGGCAGCCGCGTTTGTCGTGGGCAGGGCGCAACCCGAAATCGTATTCCCGCGAAGTCAGCCTGGGTTCCCAGATGGCGCTCAGCTCGGGTTGGCGACGCAGGGCGGGCACGGCCGCGAAGGTCATGGTCAGTGGGCAGCCTACGCCTGCTTCCATCTGGGTGAGCAGGTAGTGCAGACCCACCCGGGCCTGATGAGCGCCCGCCCGCTTCTCCACCCAGGGCAGGCTGTGCACTCCCGCATTCACGCCGGCTTCCATCAGGCGATGCCAGGCGGGGTGATACTCCACTTCATCGAGGCGCTCGCCCTGGCGCGAAAACGCCACCAGTTCGGGCTCGTGCCGATTGGCCAGGCGGCCCTGGTTTTGCCAATCGGCGTCGCCTACTTTGGCTCCCATTTCGCTGAGCAAAGGGACCGACCAATCGGCCTCCTTCTGAATCAGCTCCGAAAGCACCGGATCGCTGGCGAATCCGTTATAACCGGTCAAGTCGTCGGGCTGATTGAGAGGAGGGAAAATTTGCATGGTTGTGGCTTCGCTTGCCCTCGGCAGGGTCCCTGGCCTCTCGAATGCAAAGGGGTCGGCTATGATCGACCTCTTTTCCGACACCGTCACCCGCCCCACCCCGGCCATGCGGGCGGCCATGGCCCGGGCTGAAGTCGGCGACGAGCAGCGCGGTGAAGACCCGACCACGCGGCGTTTGGAAGAGCGGGCGGCCGAGTTGCTGAGCCAGGAAACGGCTACCTTTTTGCCCAGCGCCACCATGGCCAACGCCATCGCTATCCAACTCTTCTGTGGTCCCGGCGACGAAGTGCTCTCGGCCGAAAACGGGCACGTCCTGAACTATGAGGCAGGCGGCGCGGCCGTGCACGCCCGTGCCTCGGTGCGCAGCATTCCCACCTGGACGGGAGTTTTTGGCAAGAACGCCGTGCTCCAACGGTTGCGCCACGACACCCCGCACGCTCCTCGTCCGCGACTGGTGGTGGTGGAAAACACCACCAACGCGGGCGGCGGCCGCCCCTGGCCGGTGGAAGAATGCGATGACGTATTGAAGGCGGCCCAGCAGAACGGCCTGCGCGTCCATTTAGACGGTTCGCGTCTGTTCAATGCCTCGGTGGCCCTGGGGCTACCCATGCAACGACTGGGTCAAGGTTTTGATAGCGTGACGCTGTGTCTTTCCAAGGGCTTAGGCTGTCCGGTGGGCGCCTTGCTGGCCCACCGCCGCGAACTCACTGCTCCGGTACGCCGGCTCAAGCAGCTCATGGGCGGAGCCATGCGCCAGAGCGGCATCCTCTCGGCTGCCGGTCTTTACGCACTGGAGCACCACCTGGAGCGCCTGGCCGAAGATCATCGCAACGCCCAGGCCTTGTTTGAGGGACTGGACGGCCTCCCCCAACTCGTCGTCGAAAAAATTCCCCTGCGAACCAACATGGTCTACTTCGAAGTCCCCGACCGCTACTCACCCGACCGCCTGGAACAAGAACTGCTCTCCGAAGGCGTCCGCGTCTCCCGTGTCCACTCGCGCCGCTTCCGCGCCGTAACCCACCTCGACATCGACTCCGCGGGGATCGATCAGGCGCTAAAGGTCTTTCGATTGGTTTGCAGCCGACTCTGAGTCTGAAAAGGGGATGATGGGGATGCAAGGGGATCCTGTTTGGACTGGCGCCGGAGCAGGCTCACCCTGGATAGCCAACACGAGGAAACAGCGGGCCTTCGGAGCCAGCTCAACCCTGACTCGCAATCAAGGCATGAGGCGTCGGCGGGTCCAGGCGGTGTCGGTGCGCAGGTATTGGATGCGGTCGTGGAGGCGGGACGGTTGGCCTTGCCAGAATTCGATCTGGTCGGGAATCAAGCGGTAGCCGCCCCAGTGGGGGGGACGGGTGACCGTCTCTTCCCCTGGGAAGCGCTCCTCGACCGCGCTCAACAGACCCTGGAAGTCGTCACGAGAAGGAATGGAGCGGCTCTGGTGGGAGGCCCAGGCACCCAGTTGGGCCCCACGGGGTCGGGTGGCGAAATAAGAGTCCGACTCGCGGTCGCTCAGCTTCTCGATGCGCCCTTCGACGCGTACCTGGCGATGCTGGGCCGCCCAGAAGAAAACCAGAGCGGCCTGGGGATTAACCTGCAGGTCGTGCCCCTTTTTGCTCTCGTAGTTGGTGAAGAAGACGAAGCCGCTGCCGTCCAACTCCTTGAGCAGCACCACGCGGGCCGAGGGCCGGCCTTTTTCATCGGCCGTGGCCAAAGTCATCGCGTTGGCCTCGAAGGGCTCGCGCTCGACCGACAGGGCGAACCACTTCTCGAACTCCTTGAAGGGGTCAGCATCGAGCTCTTCGGCTCGTAACGGCGGATTCTGGTATTCTTTGCGCAAGCGCGCGAACGATTCCAACATAGGCAGTGCTTTGGTAACCCCCAGTTCACACCTCCCCCCCACGGGCCGAATAGTATGGGTCCATGGTCATTCGTCCGTCTTTTGCCAAACTTCCTCAAAACCGCCCCTTGGGCAAAAAACCCACGCCTCCTCAGGATGGCTTTAAGCCGGCTCCCAAGCCGCCGTTGATCACCTGGAAAACGGGGGCCCTTATGGCCGTTCCGGTGGCCGCGGGCATCTATGCGGGTCTGGCCAGCGGTGCCGCCGCCGGGCTGGCCGGGGCCGTGGCCGCGGCTCCCGGCGGAGCATTGTTGGGGGCGCTGGGCAGTGCGCTCATCAGCCAGCACCTCTTCCGCGCCAAGGAATCGACCACCGTGGGAGCCACCATCGGCGGAGCCGTGCTGGGCGGAGCGGCCGGTTTGGCAGGTGGCATCTACCTGGGAGCGGCGGCCGGTTCCGCCTGGCAGGCGGCTGGCCTGGGCGTCCTGGGGCTGGCCACGGCCGGGTTGCTTTTCTTGAACAAGGACAAGTAGGCAGCCGACGGGAAAAACCCGGGGTGAAAGTGCCCGGGATTTCTACTATTTTCACGCCTTTGCAGCGGCGCCTTGTGCCTCGCATTGCGACATCGCCAGGCGATCCCGGCGACCGGTTGGAACTCAGTAACTCCCCCGCCGCTTCGGCTCCAAAGTCGCAGGTTTCCACTCGCTCCCTGCCACTGCAGCGCCTCACCACCATCGGCCTGGCCGGGCTTTGCTTGTTCGGCGCACTGGTGGCCGAGGTCAGCGGCCATTCGGTGGAGTCCAAGCCGGCGCAAGCGCCGACCGTCCAGGAAAGGATGCCGAAAGCGCCGGAAATAGGCGTGGATGGCTGGATCCTGGGCGACAGCCACCTGGCCAAGCCGGCTACTCTACCGGAACCCTTCAGGCTCTCCCCTCCCACTGCAGCCAAGCACGACTATCAAAAGCACGGCGTCAATTTCTCCCAGCTCATAAGCAATCAAGAGTTCACCGATACGACGGCTCTTGACGCCATTGGTATCCAGGCTTTTCTGGAGGACCGGAACAGCTTTCTGGCCGACTATAAAGAAGATGGGGTAGAGGCCGCGCAAATTCTCTTTGAATCGGC
>JALHOV010000107.1:8024-17909 GCA_022842865.1 Vulcanimicrobiota bacterium
GCAGTTTGGTCACCCGCCAGAAAGAGCCCAAAGAACGGCAGCTGGCCGCCTCGATGGGCTATGGCTACACGGATGGAGGCAACTATACGGGTGGGGCCAAAAGCTTTCGGCGCCAGGTCGACAAAGGCGCGGAGCTGCTGGGTACGCTTTACCAGGAAGCGCAGGCGCAGACGTTTCCGATGAAGTTCCGGGCGGACTACGGCAAACACGAGGTGCAGATCGACAACGCCGCCACCCTGGCCCTGTTCCGATATACGCCCCACACGGTGGATACCGGCCTCAAGGTGGTGGGCGGAGGCAACTACCGCTTCCGCAAAGTGCTTGAGGAGTTCACACAACCCACCCAACAGTGAGCCATCTCACAGACAAAACGGATGGTAGTCCAAAGATACCCTTTGCATTCTACCAGGGTTATCTTTTTTTGTAGTAGAAAGGCTAGCCCTAAGTTGGCCCCACCTTAAGCGGTCGCTCGCAGCAAGCTGCTTCGACTCCCGCAAAGGCTTAGTGGGCCAATTTAAGGCACTACCAAGTGAGCGGCTAGTCCGCTTCGCGGAACTAGCCCGAAATTCTGGTTTTCGTTGTGAGCGGGGAAGGATCAAGACTTTGGATTCATTTAAGTTAGTCCTGGGACTCTTTGGCGTGGGCGCGGTTGGCGTACTTGGCCTGATTGGCCTGATCGTCATCTCGAGGCTGCGACGCTTTGTCGAGCAAGGCCAGGCTCTGATCGTAACCGGTGCCGGCGACGACCCCCATGTCTACTTTACCAGCGCCATTGTGCTGCCGCTGCGCAACCGCTACGAGGTGATGGACATTTCGGTACACGCTATCGAGATCGGCCGTGCCGGCAAAGAAGGCCTGATCTGCAAGGACAACATCCGTGCTGATATCCGCGTCACCTTCTTCGTCCACGTCATAAAATCGCCGGAAGCCGTCATCAAAGTGGCTCAAACCGTCGGCGTGGAGCGCGCCTCCGACCCGTCCGTGGTGGCCAAGCTGTTTGACGCCAAGTTCTCGGAAGCCCTCAAGACCGTGGGCAAACAGATGGACTTCATCGAGCTCTACACCATGCGCGAACACTTCCGCGACGAAATCGTCAAAGTGATCGGCGAGAACCTGAGCGGCTTCAAGCTCGAAGACGTGGCCATCGACTTCCTGGAGCAAACCCCCAAGGCATCGCTCGACGCCAATAACATTCTGGACGCCCAGGGCATCAAAAAAATTACCGAACTAACCGCCAAAGAGCAGGTCAGCACCAACGAATTCCAGCGTGATCGCGAAAAAGAGATCATGCAAAAAGACGTCACCACCGCCCAACAAATGGGCGCCATGGAACGGGACAAAACCGACGCGCAACTGCGCATGCGCCGCGAAATCGAGACCATGACGGCGCGCGAGAACGCGGAAATCGAGAAGGTCAAGGCCGAAGAGCATCTGCGCTTCGAAACGGCCCGCATCTCGGCCGAGCAAGAGTTGTCCATCAACAACGTGCGCAAGGACCAGGAAGTCCAACTGGCCGAACTCAACACTCAGCGCCTCATGGCGGTGGAAAAAGAGAAGATGGAAATGGACCGCGCCTTGCAGCAGGTGCAACGGGAACGCGACGTGCAGCTGGCCGGCATCGCCAAGGAGCGCGATCTGGAAGAGCAGCGCAAACTGATCCAGGACGTCATCCGCGAGCGCATCGCCGTCGAGAAGACGGTGGCCGAAGAAGAAGAGCGCATCAAGACCCTGCGCATGGTGGAAGAAGCCAAGCGCCAGAAAGACACCATCGTGATTCAGGCGCAGGCGGAGGCCGAAAAAGAGTCCACCAAACAGGTGAAAGCCGCCGAAGCATCGGAAGCCTCGGCACGCCTGAAGGCCAAAGAGAAACAGACCCTGGCCGAAGCGGAACTGGGCGCCGCTGACAAAGTAGCCCAAGCCAAAGTCCGCATGGCCGAAGGCATCCAGGCGGAAGAAGCCGCCCTCGGTCTGGCCGAAATTAAGGTCAAGGAGGCCGACGCCGTCGCCTACGAAAAACGCGGCATGGCCGAAGTGCGCATCAAGGAAGCCCAGGCCCCGGCCGAACAGAAGCTGGGCCTGGCCAAGGTCGAGGTGCAGCGCGCCGAAGCCGAGCAACAGGCAGCCGCCATCCAGCTCAAGCTGACCGCCGAAGCCTCGGGTATCGGCGAGAAAGCCAAAGCCATGGCGGCCCTCAACGAAGCCTCCAGAGCTCACGAAGAATTCCGGCTGACTCTGGAAAACCAGCGACTGATTGCAGTAGAAAGCATCAAAGCCCAGGTGACCATGTCGCAGTATCAGGCCCAGGCCATGGGCGAGGCCTTCAAGTCGGCCAAGTTCAACATCGTCGGCGGCGACGGCGCTTTCATGGAGCGCATCTTCAACGCAGCCAGCATGGGGCGAACGCTGGACACCTTCCTGGAGCACAGCGACTTCGCCGGCAGTATCTCCAAATCGATCACCAATGGCGGACCGCAGGTGCTCGACGGACTCGGCAAGGCGGCCTCCAGTGCCGCCACCAAGCTGGGTCAGGTGGCGTCGGCGGTGACCGCGGCCAAGCCGGCCTCGGTGAGCCCACCTATCCCCAAGCCCCCCACCCCGCCCACGGCAGGCTAGTCCATCATCGTGGGGACATCAACCGAAGCTCCAGCGACTGGCGCGGCGGGCATCGAGCAGGGAACCTATGAGGTCCTGCGCGGACGCCTCGTCGACCAGTCGCGTCTGCTGCGCACGCAGATCGAACAGCTCAATCAAAAGCGCCTGGACCTGTTCGGCAGCCAGGAAATGGAGGTCATTGGTTCGGAGAAGATCCGAACCAAGAACGCCTGCCTTCCGCGTGACATCGTAAGCATCGGTCACGACCTGCTTTTTGGCTACGAAGTCAAGCTCGGCCTCAAACAAGAGGTCGAGATCGACGACGTCATGAGCCTGTATAGCTTCGTAAACCAGGGCGAGAGCTTTGAATTCAGGGCCCTCTCCAGTCAGGTGGACGATGAGGGCAACGCCCCGCTGACTCCCAAGTTCCTGGCCGACGAGAACTTCAAGCGCGACTTCCGCGAGCTGTTCAAATACTACAAAAACATCCGCCTGCTGCAGCTCCGGATGGTGGAAAGCGGCACCAAGCTGGTGGCCGTTTTCCAAATCGGCCAGACCATCAACGATATCAAGGCACTGCGCTGGGCCATCTCCAAAGACGAAGTCAAATACATCGACAACCGCGGGGATCGGGACGCCGTCCAGGAGCCGCCTTATGAATTCACCTGGGAGGTGGCTGGCCGCGACCAGTTCGTCACCGGCAAGCATCCCCACGTTTCCATCCTGGACGAAGTCTTCGTAGAGACCGTAGGCGGCGACCTGACCGTCAAAGTTGAGAACAACACCGACGACGGCCTGGGCATTTATTCGGAAAAAGTCGACGATGCCCGCCAGACCTTGTCGGACGCCCAGTTCCACTACAAAAAACTGGGCAACATTATTTTGCTGAAGATCCTCCCCTACCGGGAGCAAAACTGGCGTTACCTGGTCTACAATACGCGCACCCAGCAAGTTCACAACGTCAAGGCGCTGGGCGACTCCTGTCACCAGCTTCCCGAAGATCACGGGCTGATCTTTCCGGGTGGTTACTATCTCCAGGAGGGAACCCTCAAGAACTTCGACGGCGATTTCGTAGGCATGAACTACGAGGCCACCATCAAGTCGCCGAATGGCGAGGACGTGCTTTATGTCTTCCGCCACAGGGAACAGTGCCGCTTCGCGCTGATGCCGTATAACATGATCCAGAAGGAAGTGCGCAGCCCCATTCACTGCAACGGCTACTGCGTCTACGAAGACGGCACGCTGGTGCTCTTTCGCAGCCAGGCTGACAGCGAACCCACCCGCGTGCATACCATGCAGATCTGGCGCACGCCCTTCACTACCACGGAATACAGCTCGGCCCAACAAAGCAAATCCGGCAGCTACTTGGAAAATATCGGCAACGCCGATCTGGTGCGCGGTATCTCTGACTGCCTGTCGGTGGCTCGGCGCGTCGAAGAGCAGACGCCCACCGTGGCCATTTACGAGGACATGGTCGGCGCCCTCAACCGCATCGTAGACGTCTATCCCTGGCTGGGCCACGCCGAGGTGGGTGGACTGCTCGGCCCGCTGCAGGAAATCAAAAAGACCTCCAGCCTGGTCCTGGACGAATTCGAAAAGGTCGTCAGCCTCAAAAAGCAAGCCAACAAAGCTTTTGAGGAAGCTTCCAAAGCCTTTCACGAAAAGTCGCGCCGCCTCAATCCCGACGACTGGAAAACGGTCGAGGAGTATGTCGACGCGCTGGCCTTTCTGCGCAACGCGCGCGGCCAGTTAATCACCCTGAAGGACATGCGCTACGCGCCCCTCGAGCAGATCAAAGCCATCGAGGAATTGTCCATCCAGAAATTTGACCTGGTCAGCCAGCGGGCCGTGGAGTTTTTGCTGGCTCCCGAGGCCTTCGAACCGCTGCAGCAGCGAATCGAAGAGCAGACCGCGCTGGTCGAAGGCCTGCAAAAAGCCGGGGAAGCCCTGCCCATCCACGAGGAACTGGAAAAGATCGGAGCCGGCCTGGAACTGCTGATGGACGTCATCGGCGGTCTCAAGATCGAGGACGCCACCCAGCGAACCGGCGTATTGGAAAAAATCGCCGAGCTGATGGGCCACCTCAACCGGGGCCGAGCCCTGGTTCTGGGCAAAAAGAAAGAGCTGGGCTCCAAGGAGTCCACCGCCGAATTCGCCGTCCAGTTTCAGTTGCTTACCCAGAACGCCACCAGCTCTATCAATCTGGCCGACTCCCCCGAAAAGTGCGAGCAGGCCATGTCCCGGCTGATGCTGCAACTGGAAGACCTGGAAGGCCGCTTTGGCGAGTACGATGACTATCTGGAGCAGTTGAACCTCAAACGCGAGGACATCTCCAAGTCGATCACTGCCAAGAAGCAAACGCTGCTGGAAGCGCGTCAACGTCGCGTGCAGCAACTGATGGGTTCGGCCGACCGCATTCTCGAAGGCTTGCAGCGTCGCGCCGCCGGCATCAGCGACGACGTGGAGCTCAATACCTTCTTCGCCTCCGACGCTATGGTCATGAAGGTTCGCGAAGTGGCCGAACGCCTGCGCGAACTCAACGATCCCGTCAAAGCCGACGAACTGGAATCGAGGCTGAAGTCAGCCCGACAGGAATCAGGCCGGAGCCTGCGCGATCGCAAAGAGATCTTTGAAGATGGCGCCAACGTCATCAAATTCGGCCGCCATCGCTTCAGCGTCAACAGCGAACCGGTGGAACTCACCATGATTCCTCGCCGCGTCGACCTGGGCAGCGGCGAAACCAGCATCATGGCCCTGCATATCACCGGCACCGACTTTTTTGAAGACATCGAGCATCCCGAGTTGGAAAAAACTCGCGAGTTCTGGGAACAGCAACTGGTCTCCGAGACTCACGAAGTCTATCGTGCCGAGTACCTGGCTTTCTGCATGATCGATGACGCCGAGGTGGGTTGCAAAGGCCTGAGCCTGAAGCTGCTTTACGATACGCTGCTGAGCGGACCCCCGCGCGTAGCCGGACTGGGCGAAGGTGCGGCCGCCGCCACCGTCCACCCCGGAATTTTGGATCTGGTGCGCGCTTATGCCCAGGACCGTTATGACGAAGGCTACGATCGCGGCATCCACGATACCGACGCCGCCCTGATCCTGGAGAGCTTACTGCATCTCTACCAGAGCGCTCAGCATCTGCGCTTTTCCAGCCGCGTGCGCCACTGCGCCAGTTTGTTCTGGGCCTACGAACTGGAAGACGGGGAACGGCGCACCTACACCAGCCAGGCCACCTCGTTCAAATTGATGCAAAACACCTTTGGCCCCTCCACCGCCACAGCCCGTTTGGCCCGCGAATTCAGCGAGCGCATCGCCAGGTTCTGCGAGAAAAACCAGATCGAAGTCACTACCCACGACCTGATGCTGGCCGGGGAATATCTGGTGGAAGACCTGGGCGATGCCGACGGCAAGTTTCTGGTTTCCGGCGGCGCTGTCAGTTTGCGCGACGCCTTCATGCGCTACCTGCAGGAAACCGGCGTGCTGCCCAAGCTGCAGGCGCAGTGGTCGGGTCTGCGCGGCGATTTGAGTCGCAGCTACGAGCTCTCGCTGGCCTGGCTTAATGCCTTCGTGCAGGCTAACCCGCAAAACCAGCCGGAAGAAGTGCTGGAGCGCTGGCGCATCGCCGTCGAAGAAGCCGCCAGTCTGCTGCTCACCGAAGGAAAGATGGAGCGAGAAGCTTCCTCGACCAACACCAAGATTTCCATTCAGGGTCTGCTCGGTCAACACGCGCGCATTCAGGCGCGCGCCATGGACCTGCGCCTGGAGCAATTTGTGGCCCGACTGGATCAGTTCCGCCAGGTGCGCGTGCCGGCGTTCCGGCATTACCAGGAAATCCGTCGCAACATCCTGGCCAAGCAGCGAGTCCGCCTGCGCATGGACGAGATGGCGCCGAAAGTCATGACGGCCTTTGTACGCAACAAGCTGATCAACGAAATTTACCTGCCGCTGGTGGGCGACAATCTGGCCAAGCAGATGGGTTCGCTGGGGGAAAACAAGCGCACCGACCAGATGGGCTTGTTGCTGCTGGTGTCCCCGCCCGGTTACGGCAAAACCACTCTGATGGAATACGTGGCCAATCGCCTGGGCCTGATCTTCGTCAAGATCAATGGTCCCGCCCTGGGCCACGGCGTGGTCTCGCTGGACCCGGCTGAAGCCACCAGCGCCACCGCCAAGCAGGAAGTGGAGAAGGTCAATTTCGCGCTGGAAATGGGCAACAACGTGATGCTCTATATCGACGACATCCAGCACACCAACCCCGAGTTTCTGCAGAAATTCATCTCCCTGTGCGACGCCCAACGCAAGGTAGAGGGCGTCTGGCGAGGGCGAACGCGCACCTACGACATGAAAGGCAAGCGCTTCTGCATCTGCATGGCCGGCAATCCCTACACCGAGTCGGGTGCCCGTTTCCAAATCCCGGATATGCTGGCCAACCGAGCCGATACCTACAACCTGGGCGACGTGATGCAAGGCAAGGAAGCCGTCTTCGAGATGAGCTACCTGGAAAACTCGCTCACCTCCAATCCCTCGCTGGCTCCGCTGGCCAGCCGTGACCCGGAGGATGTCTACAAGCTAATTCGCATGGCCGAAGGGATGCCGCTCAACGCCAACGAGCTCTCCCACAATTACTCCACGGTCGAGTTAGACGAGATTCTGTCGGTCTTGCGCAAGTTGTTCCGAGTGCAGAAAGTGCTGTTGGCCGTGAATAAGCAATACATCGCCTCGGCCGCCACCGATGACGCCTACCGAACGGAACCCAGCTTCAAGCTACAAGGCAGCTACCGCAACATGACCAAAGTCACCGAAAAGGTGGTGGCCGTCATGAACGATGACGAAGTCGAGCGCCTGCTGGATGATCACTACGCCGGCGAATCCCAGACCCTGACCACCGGGGCCGAACAGAACCTGCTCAAACTGGCCGAGTTGCGCGGTCGCATGACCGATCAGCAGAAAGAACGTTGGGCAGAAATCAAGCGCGGCTTCGGGCGGCGCCAGGCGACGGGCGGCAGTGATGATCCGATGATGCGCATGAGTTCGGTGTTGGGGAAGGTCTCGGAGAACCTGGACCAGATCTCGGACAGCATTCTCCAGGCCAGCCAGCGGGATCCCGCACCGCTGCTGATCAAGCTGAGCGACGCCGAGATTTTCCAGCCGGCCCAGGTCGCCGCCGCTCCCCCAACCGACCTGGCTCCCTACGTCCAGGCACTGCAGAATGCCATGATCCAGATGGGACGCCACGTGACCCAGGCTCTCGAGAAAGGCGGCAACGGGGCAGCCACCGCTCCGGCCGAGCTGGGTGCTGCTTTAGATCGGATCGGTGTGGCCGTAGAACGCCTGGGAGCGGCCGGTATGGCCAGCGCCCCCCAAGTGGTCACGGTGGCCGCCCCGCTCCCGAGCGGTAGTGCCCCGGCCGTGGCCGCCGCGCCGGTGCTCATGCAGGCGCCACCGTCCGATCTGGGCCCGGTCCTGGAAAAGCTTTCGCGAGCCATCGACAAGTTGGCCAGCCAGCCGACGCGCATGGTGGAAAGCTCGGGAGCCCAGATCGTGATGGCGGCGGGAACGACCCCTTCTCAGGTCGTGCTGGCGCCAGAAGCTAGCAGTGCCATGGTGGGCTCTCTGGACAACCTGATGCAGTTTGTTCCCAAGCTCCAGCAGTTGGGCCAGCGCTTGCGCGGACCCAAGGCCAAAGTCATTTTGATGGACCCCGGGCTGGTTCGCACTTTCGAAGCCTTTAAGGAAATTCACTCTCTGGCCGATGCAGTCAAGGCGCTTGAACAGTTGGATCTGTAAGGGGGAGGGGCCCACAAGTGGCCGAGGGCAGGTTCCATCTCGCTGCTGCGCGAAACTCAATGAATACCCCGGGAGAAAGGTCCACCCCCACTGTTGCCTCCTGATTCCGCCGAATCAAATTCCTCATTTCACCCCCCGGAGGGAGTGCTGCATCGGAGCGCCCTGCTGGGCCAGCGCAAGAGTCGGTCCACCGGTTTGGAAAAACCGCCCGCCTTTGTGCGCAAAGAAAGGCACGAGAAACCGGCCCCTCCCATCGAAGACAGCAAGGCTTCCCCCCTGGTGGTCGTCCCAGAACCGGCGGAAGCTCCTGCGAAACCCGCCCGCAAACCAAGAGCGACCACTCCCAGGTCAGCGCCCGCGCACAAAAAGCCAGCCGTAACCAAAGCCAAGGCCCCGGATGGCGCGACTTTCCAGGCGCTGGCAGAAGAGGTGGCCCGACTCAGAGATGCGCTGGCAGCCCGACCCACCTGGGCGGATCTAAAGGCCCTGGAAGAACGCCTGTGTGCAAACGCTCTTCCCGCCGACGCCGAACGAGAAGATTTGCTGGAGTTACTGCGGACCCGCGAGGAAGAATTGGAGGAACTCGGCCTGGTAGTCAGCGAGTTTCAGGAGCAGAACGAACAGGCCCACGCACAGATTCAGGAATTGACCCGGCTCCTGCACGAAGCCCAAGAAAACACCGTGCAGGCGGAGATCCGCCAGCAAATGGCCGAAGGCTTCCTGCGCGAGGCCTTGCTCAGCCTGCTGGCGCCTGGCGACGAGTTCAATGAAGACCTGGTCGAGCAAATTCAGCACTTCTTGCAGCCCTGATGGTCACTCCCATCGTCATTCTAGGCTCCGGCAGCCACGGAGTGGATATTCTCGATAGCTTGCTCGAGTGCAACCGCCTGTCGGAACGCTACAAACCTCTGGGATTTCTCGATGATCGGCCCGCGCAGACGAGCGTCCACGGGTTTCCGATTTTGGGCGGACTGGAGACGGTCTCGCAATTTGAGACGGAGGTCCAGTTTGTTACGGCGATGGGGAGTGCAACCAGCTATCGGGCCAAGCCCGCACTCCTGGATGGACTGGGAATTCCCCGCCAGCGCTGGGCCACCGTAGTCCACCCCAGTGCCTGCCTGTCCCAGTGGGCGGAAATCGGCCAGGGGTGCGTGATTCTTCAACAATGCACCCTGTCGGCCGGCTGTCGAGTCGGCGATCAGGTGGTGATGCTGCCTGGTTGCCGCATCAGCCATGACACGACGGTATGCAATTACAACACGCTGGCCACCGGCGTGATTCTATCGGGCCATGTCGAGGTGGAACGCAATTGTTACCTGGGGGCGGGCAGTCTGGTTCGCGAGCGCCTGCGCCTGGGGGAAGGCTGCTTGCTGGGAATGGGAAGTGTGGTGGTCAAATCGGTAGCCGCCGGTGCGCGAGTGGCGGGAAATCCGGCCCGCCCGCTTAAACCGTCCCTATGAAACGATGCCTTTCTTTCCTGGCCCTGATGATCCTGAGCGGCGG